>DATJSO010000145.1:0-5754 GCA_035504075.1 Allostellaceae bacterium
CACCGGTCAATTGGCTCGATCTCGTCTACCACTTCCGCCTCGACAAGGCGACGCTCGAAAATCGCAGTCAGGAAGTGGCGCTGGCTGTCGGCCCGGCAAACCTGCGCCTTGGCGTCAACTTCGTCCTGGAGCCGGCGCAGACGCCGAACGAGGCGGAAACGCTGCCGGGAACCACCGAGAGCGTCGTGCTCGGCAAGCAGGAACAGGTGACGTTCAACGCGCAAGTCCGGCTGACCCGCTATTGGTCGCTGTCGGGCAGCGAAACCCTGAACCTGACGAATTCGAGCAATCTGATCAACGGCGTGGCGCAGCCGCAATCGAGCAGCGACAGCCTTTATGCGACAGCGTCGGCGATCTACCAGGACGAGTGCATCGCGTTCATCGGCTCGATCACGCAATCGGGCATCCTCAACGGCGACGTGAAGCCGGGTGTCGCCGTCATCTTCAGCGTCGTCTTCAAGAATCTCGGCGAGATCGGCGGCACCGTGCTGCAGAGCGCCAGCGGCCTGTGAGCCGGCGCCTGCCGAGGACGACAACAGCGCCGCGAGGGTGTAGGGTCAGTGGGTTGCTGTGGCGGCAGGGGTCGGTGTCGATGCGCGGGTTTCGGTGGGTTTGTCCGCTCCTGGCGATTGTCCTGATCGGCGCGACGACCGGGCAGGGGGCGGGCCAGCCGGTGCGCGAGGCGGCAATGCGGGTGCCGCAGGCGCCGCCGCCGCCCGACCAGCAATTCCCCGAGATGCGCATCGCCGCGGTCGTCAATAACGAGGTCGTCTCGGTCTACGATCTGGTGTCGCGGATGCGGATGATCATGATTTCGTCCAACATCCCGGACACGCCGGAGAACCGCAAAAAGCTCGCGCCCCAGGTGCTGCGCTCGCTGATCGACGAGCGCCTGGAACTGGAGGAGGCCAAGCAGCAGGGCGTCACCGCGACCGACGCCGAGATCAAGCACGCGATCGCGCAGATCGAAAAACAGAACAACATGCCGCCCGGTTCGCTCAACGACTTCCTGAAGGCGCGCGGCATCGATCGCACGACGCTCGTCAATCAGATCACCGCGTCGATCGAATGGGCAAAACTCGTCCGCCGCAAGGCCGCCGAGACCGTCGACATCACCGACGACGATATCGACCGGGCGATGAAGCGCCTGAAGGAGCACGCGGACGCGCCGGAAGAGCGGGTGGCCGAGATCTTTCTGTCGGTCGACAACCCGGCGCAGGACGAACAGGTGCGGCAGCTGGCGGAAAAGCTGACCCAGCAGATGCGTCAAGGGGCCCGGTTTTCGGCCGTCGCGCGGCAGTTCTCGCAGTCGGCGACGGCGGCGGTCGGCGGCGATCTCGGCTGGCTGCGGACCGATGAACTGCCACCCGAACTGCGCCAGGCGGCGGCGCAATTGAAGCCCGGCGAACTGTCGGCACCGATACGCGGCGCCGGCGGCTATTACCTGCTGCTCGTGCTCGACCGCCGCACCGGCAATGGCGAGGGCGAGGAAGACCGGACTTTCGACATCGTCCAGGTCGTCTTTCCGCTGTCGCCGCAGGCCAATGATGCGGCGCGGCAGCAGGCCATCGAGGAGGCGGCGCACGTCCGCGCCGCCGCCACCGATTGTCCGACCCTGCTTAAAATCGGCAAGCAGAAGGCGCCGCAGCTGTCGAGCGAGGGCAAGCTGCGGGCCGACGAGATTTCGCCGAAAATGTTGGCGCTGGTCGAACAGCTCAAAATCGGCGAGGCCTCGGAGCCGATCCTGCAGCGTAACGGCGTCGGCGTCATCATGGTATGCAGCAAGCAAAACGGGGCGCCGGCCGCGATCACCCGTCAGACGGTCGCCGACTCGCTTCTGGCGCAGCGGCTCGACATGGTGGCGCGGCAATACCTCGAGGATTTGCGCCGCCAAGCCTATATCGACGTAAGGGTGTGACGCAGATGACGCTTCCGCTCGCCCTGACGATGGGCGAGCCGGCCGGGATCGGCGGCGAGATCGCGATGCTGGCATGGTTGCGCCGCGGCGACGGCGTGCCGCCATTCTACATCATCGACGATCCGCCGCGGCTTGCGCGGTTGGCGGCGGCGCGCGGCTGGGCGGTGCCGCTGGCGCCGATTGCCGGCGCCGGCGAGGCGGCGGCGCTGTTCCCGCGTGCGTTGCCGGTCCTGCCGCTCGGCACGACGCATGGCGGACCGGGCCGTCCCGACCGGCGCGATACGGCGCTGGTCGTTCGCGCGATCGAAATTGCCGTGTGCGACGTACGCGCCGGCCGCGCCGCCGCCGTCGTCACCAACCCGATCCACAAGGACACGCTCTACCGCGCCGGCTTTCGCCATCCCGGCCACACCGAATTCCTCGCCGAACTGGCGGGCGCGGCCGACGCTCCGGTCATGATGCTGGCGGCGGCCGGGCTGCGCGTCGTGCCGGTGACGATTCATCTCGCGTTGCGCGAGGCGATCGCCCGGCTGTCGCGCGAGGCAATCGTGCACGCGGGACGCGTCGCGCATGCAGCGCTGACGCGCGATTTCGCCGTCGCCGCGCCGGTCATCGCGGTCGCCGGCCTCAATCCGCATGCCGGCGAAGCCGGGGCGCTGGGCGGCGAGGAGATCGACATCGTTGCGCCGGCCGTCGCGGCGTTGCGCGCCTCCGGCATCGACGCGCGCGGCCCGCTGGCTGCCGATACGCTGTTTCACGAGCGGGCGCGCCAAAGCTATGACGCGGCGCTGTGCATGTATCACGACCAGGCGCTGATCCCGGTCAAGACGATCGATTTCGACGGCGCCGTCAATGTCACGCTGGGCCTGCCGTTTGTCCGCACCTCGCCCGATCACGGCACCGCTTTCGATATCGCCGGCAGCGGCGCCGCCCGGCCCGATAGCCTGATCGCCGCGCTGAAGCTGGCTGCCGCGATGGCGGCGCGCCGCAATGCCGCCGCAGCGCCGGTCGGATAGCCGCGCGGCTCAGACGAGCCCCGCCACGATGTTGACCGTCAATGCCAGCACGACGGTGTTGAACAGAAACGCGATCAGGCCGTGTATCGTCGCCAGCCGGCGCAGCGTGCGATTGGTGATCTGCACGTCGGAGACCTGAAAGGTCATGCCGATCACAAATGCGAAATACAGGAAGTCGAGATAGTCCGGATGCGGTTCGCGCGGAAATTCAAGCCCGCCCTCTGCCGCGCCGTCGGCTCGCAGAGAATAGAATTCGTGCGCGTACCGATAGGCGAACGTCACATTCGTCATCAGCCAGGAGCAGCCGAGCGTCAGCGAGACGAGCAGCAGGTAAAGGGCTTTTTGTCCCTTCTGATGGCTGAGCCCGGAGAATTCGACGATCGCGATGAAACTCATCGCCGCGCCGAACAGTACCAGCGCGAACAGCGACCATTCTCCCTCCTCCTGGCGCGCCGCGTCCGCCGCAATATCCGAATGATCGGCGCGGACGAAATGCTCGGCCGTCAGCAGCAGGAAGACGAGCACCGCGACGTCCCACCCGAGCACTGCACGGGTCGACGGCGGCAACGACCACGGCAGCAATGGCACGGCGATGAGGCCCGCACAGAACGCGCCGAAGAGACGCGGCCTGCCGCGCACGATCCGAACCGGCAGCCAGGGCCTCTGCATTGTCGGCCTATTGCAGGGTCATCGCGGCGGCCCTCGGTCCGAGCGCCGGCTCGAAACTACGCAAAAATCGGTCCCCCGTCTCGCGCGGCAAACAGAATGCCATGCCTGCCGCCGGCCATCACCCGCGCCGCGGGGCTGCTCTCCTTGCCGGACGCGCGGCTGTGCGGCAGGAGGAAGCCCCAATGAACTTCGTCCGCGGCCTCGCCGGCATGCTGTTCGCGCTGGTGCTCGGCTCCCCCCAGGCGCCGGCCGCCGGAATTGACGCCCGCGCCTACAGCTGCGCCGGGCTTCACTCCATAATCGCACAGCGGGGCTATGTCTTCCTCAGTCAGCCGGCTTTTGGCGACTTCGTTGTCGCCGGCGCGTCGTCCTGTCTAGGAGGCCAGTCCATACAATTGCGCAGTGTGCCGACGCGCGACAATCCGCAATGCATCGTCAATTATTGCGTCAATATCCCGCCGCTGGGGCCGGGCGGCGGCGGGATGTAACTGCGTCCGCGGTGGCTGGGCTTCGCCGGCGACGACGCGCATCGGTCGACGCGAACCCTCACACCGACCCGGCTTCTAGCCGATGTAGTCGCGGAACGCGGCCAAAATATCGAGATAAAGCCGGTGTTTGAACGGCACGATCAGCTCCGGCAGACGCCGCGGCGCGACCCACTCCCAGGCGTCAAACTCGGGGTGCGGGCTGGCGGCAAGATCGATCTCGCCGTCATGCCCAAGAAAGCGCATCGCAAACCATTTCTGCCGCTGGCCGCGATAATTGCCGCCCCAGATGCCGCCGGAGATCTCGGGCGGAATATCGTAATGCAGCCAGTCACGGGCCTCGGCGAGGATCTCGGCCCTGTTGGTGCCGACCTCTTCGTGCAATTCGCGCAACGCCGCCGCCTGCGGCTCTTCGCCCGCATCGATGCCGCCCTGCGGCATCTGCCAGGCGGCGAGGCCGGCCGGCATGCCGATGCGCCGGCCGACAAAAACCTTGCCGTCGCGGTTCAGCAACAGGATGCCGACGCCGCGGCGATAGGCCGCCCAGTCGCCTTCAGCCAGGGTCATCGCAGCCTTTCTCGCCGCGGCGGCTCAGTTGACGACCCGCCCGTTGAACAGCGCGATGCCGCGCAGCATGTCCACCGCCCGCGCCAGCTGGTAATCGTCCGGCGTGCCGATGAGCGTCGGGTCGATCGTGTTCTCTTCGTCGGCGGTTTTGTTGTCCTTTGATTTGGCGTCGGCCGGAACCGTGGCGGCTGCCGCGGCATCGTTTTTCGCGGCATGCTCGATCTTGGCGGCGGCGACGACGATGTCCGGCTCGATGCCCAATGCCTGGATCGATCGGCCGGACGGCGTGTAATACCGCGCCGTTGTCAGCCGCATCGCGCCATGCCCTTCGAGCGGTATGATCGTCTGCACCGAGCCTTTGCCGAACGAGCGCGTACCGATCAGGATGGCACGATGGTGGTCCTTCAGCGCGCCGGCGACGATCTCGCTCGCCGAGGCCGAGCCGCCGTTGATCAGCACCGCCATCGGCAGCCCGCCGGTGATGTCGGCGGTATGGGAATCGTAGCGCTGGGCATCATCGGGGCTGCGGCCGCGGGTCGATACGATCTCGCCCTTGCTGATGAAGGCGCTGGCCACCGCGACCGCCTGATCGAGCAGCCCGCCCGGATTGTTGCGCAGGTCGAGCACGATGCCGGCAAGCTTGTCGTGCGATGCGTCCTTCAACTTCGTCATCGCGCTTTGCAGCCCGACATCGGTCTGCTCGGTAAACGAGGTGATGCGGATATAGCCGATGTCGTTGTCGATCAGGTGCGAGCGAACCGATTTTATCTTGATGATCGCGCGTGTCAGCTTCACGTCGAAGGGCTGCTGGCCCTTGCGGCTGATCGTCAGCGTGATGTCGCTGTCGACCGGGCCGCGCATCTTTTCGACCGCCTGCGGCAGCGTCATGCCCTGCACCGCGGCGCCGTCGATCTTGACGATCAGATCGCCGGGCTTGATGCCGGCATGCGCCGCGGGCGTGTCGTCGATCGGCGACACCACCTTGACGAGGCCGTTCTCCATCGAGACCTCGATGCCGAGCCCGCCGAATTCGCCGCGGGTCTGCACCTTCATGTCATCGAAATTCTTGGCATTGAGATAGTTGGAGTGCGGGTCGAGC
>DATJSO010000146.1:0-27712 GCA_035504075.1 Allostellaceae bacterium
TGTAGCTCGCGCAGATTGGGTCGCTTTGTGCGGTTTCATCCAAAACGTTTGAACCTTTCTTTCAGCGCCGCGTTGGCCGGAGCGTGGCTTTACCGGATTCCGTATAAGAATGACGGGAACTGTTCTGATCACCGGCGGCGCCGGGTTCATCGCCTCGCATTGCGCCGCGCTGCTGCTGCGGCACGGCTACAGGGTGCGGGCGATCGACAATCTCGATCCGCAGGTGCATGGGCCGGGCCGCAAGCCACCGAGCTATCTCGACAAACGCATGGAGCTGATCGTCGGCGACATCCGCTCGGCGCGCCTCGTGCGGCGGGCACTGGCCGGCGTCGATTGCGTCATTCACCTCGCGGCTCGGGTCGGGGTCGGCCAGAGCATGTACCAGGTTGCCGACTATACGGATGTCAATTCGCGCGGCACGGCGGTGCTGCTCGAAGCGATGATCGAGCGCGCCCGGCGCCGGCCGTTTCGCCGCCTCGTTGTCGCCTCCAGCATGAGCGTGTACGGCGAAGGGCTTTACCGGACCGCCGACGGCGACCCGGCACCGCTCGTCGAGCGCTCGCCGCGACGTCTGCGAATGGGTTTGTGGGAGCCGACGGGTGCCGCCGGCGAGAAGCTTTTCGCGCTGCCGACGCCGGAAACAAAGCCGCCGTCGATGGGGTCTGTCTATGCCTTGTCGAAATACGACCAGGAACGACTATGCCTGCTGGTCGGCGGCGCCTACGAGATCCCGACCGTGGCGCTGCGCTTTTTCAATGTCTACGGCCCGCACCAGGCGCTGTCGAACCCGTATACCGGGGTGCTGGCGATCTTTGCCGCGCGGCTGCTCAATCATCGCCCGCCGCTGATCTTCGAGGACGGCGAGCAGCGCCGCGATTTCGTCTATGTCGGCGATGTCGCCGAGGCCTGCCGTCTCGCGCTTGAGCGCGACCCGGCGATCGGCCAGGCGCTCAATATCGGCAGCGGCCGGCCGGTGACGATCAATCGCGTCGCCCGCCTGCTCGGCGACGCGCTCGGCGTCGCGATCGAGCCGGAAATTACCGGCGAATGCCGCATGGGCGACATCCGCCACTGCTTTCCCGACATCGCCGAGGCGCAGCGGGTGCTCGGCTTCCGGCCGCAGACGACGCTGGAGGAGGGTGTCGGCAGCCTGGTCGAATGGCTCGACGGTCGGGTCGCGGTCGATCGCGTCGGTGAGGCGATGAGCGCGCTCTCCTCGCGCGGTCTGACGGGTTGAGCGGCCGGCACGCGATGCCCACCGACGGCGTTGCGCTGATCACCGGCGGCGCCGGGTTTATCGGCACCAATCTCGCCGACCGGCTGCTGTCGCAAGGCCGTCCCGTCCGCATATACGACAGCCTGGCGCGGCACGGCACCGAGCGCAACCTGCGGTGGCTGCGCGCGCGGCATGGCGCCCGGCTGCAATCGGTGTGGGCCGATATCCGCGATCCGCACACGCTGCGCCAGGCGATGGCCGACGTGACGATGGTATTTCATTTCGCGGCGCAGGTGGCCGTCACGACGAGCCTCGACGAGCCGGCTGATGACTTCTCGGTCAATGCCGCCGGCACATTGAACTTGCTCGAGATACTGCGGCAGCACGGCGGCGCCGGCCTCGTGTTCACCTCGACCAACAAGGTTTATGGCGCGCTCGCCGACATTCCGCTGCGGGTCGAGCCGACGCGATATGCGCCGATGGACGGCGCCGCCGCGAGCGGCATCTCAGAAACGCGCCCGCTGTCGTTCCACAGCCCCTATGGTTGCTCGAAGGGCGCCGCCGACCAGTATGTGCTCGATTACGCCCGCAGCTTCGGCCTCGATGCCGCGGTGTTCCGCATGAGCTGCATCTACGGGCCGCATCAACACGGCACCGAAGACCAGGGCTGGGTCGCGCACTTCCTGATCCGGGCGATCGAGGACGGCCCGATCGCGATTTTCGGCGACGGCCGACAGGTGCGCGATCTGCTCTACGTCGAGGATCTCGTCGCCGCGCTGCTCCGCGCCGAAGAATGCCGCCGCGCGATCCGCGGCGAAGCATTCAATATCGGCGGCGGCCCCGGCAACACGCTCAGCCTGATCGAATTGATCGACGAGATCGCCGGGCTGCGCGGCACGCGCCCGCGCGTGCGCCATGACGAGTGGCGGGTCGCCGATCAGCGCTGGTTCGTGTCCGATTGCGGCAAATTCGCGACCGCCACCGGCTGGCGGCCGACGATCGGCGTCGCCGAAGGGGTGACGCGGCTTTACGACTGGCTCGCCGCCGAGCGCCGCCGTCCGGCGCAATTGCAGGCGGCGGAATGATGCGGGCGGTGCTGGTCAACCCGAATTGGGATTTTGCCGGCAGCATCTATTTCGGCTGCCGCGAACCGCACCTGCCGCTGGAGTTCGGCTATGCCAAGGCTTTGCTGAAGCGGGCGGGGCACGACGCCGCAATCGTCGATGCCGACGCGGAACGGCTCGATGCGGCGGCATTGCGGGCGCGCGTCGCGGCACTGGCGCCCGACATCATCGTCGTCACGACGGCGCCGAGCTATTTGTTCTGGCGCTGTGCGCCGCCGGAACTGCGCGTGCCGCAGCTGACGCTTGCGTCATTGGCCGATCTTCCGGGCATGCGGGTCGCGGTCGGGCCGCACGCTTCGACGACGCCGCGTGCGGCGCTGCGCAAGCTCGGCGTCGATGCCGTCGTGCTCGGCGAATGCGAGGAGGTGCTGGTCCGCCTCGCCGATAAGCCGCGCGACGCGTGGCGCCGCATCGCCGGATTGTGTTGCCGCGGCGATGGCGACGAGGTGGTCGTACAGGGTGGACCGCAGGCCGCCGATGTGGCTGCGCTGCCGGCCCTGCGCTGGTCGGGCGAGGTGTTGCAGCGACACGCGCATCATCATCATCGCTTCGATGCCGCGCCGCCTGTCCCCGGAGCCGAGATGGAAGTCTCACGCGGCTGCCCCTATCACTGCTCGTTCTGCGCCAAGGAGAATTTCCGCGACCGTTACCGTCGCCGGCCGCTCGCAACGATCCTCGACGAGCTCGACGGGCTGATCGCCGCCGGTGTCGGATATGTCTACTTCATCGACGAGATCTTTCTGCCGTGGCGCGAATTGCTGGAGGCCCTGGCGCCCCGCCCGGTGCAGTTCGGCATCCAGACCCGCATCGACCTGTGGCGCGACGAGACGCTTGATCTGCTCGGCGCCGCCGGCTGCGTGTCGATCGAGGCCGGGGTCGAAAGCCTGACCGCCGAAGGCCGCGACTGGCTCGACAAGGACTGCCGGGTTTCGACCGATGAGCTGACGCGCCGCCTGCTCCGCGCCAGGCGCTCGGTGGCGTTCGTGCAGGCCAATCTGATTGCGACCGCCGAGGGCGATCCGCAATCCGTCGCGCGCTGGCGCGACAAGCTCCACTCGGCCGGCGTCTGGGCCAACGACCCGGTGCCGCTGTTTCCCTATCCCGGCTCGCCCGATTACCGCCGCTTGTGGGGTCTGCCGGACGACGACGCCTGGGAGCGCGCGCTCGATTATTACCTCGATCGGTACGCCGCCTTCAGCGACATCCAAGAGGCCCGGCCGCGGCGGCTCGCGGAACTGGAGGCGAGGGCACGGTGAACGGGCTGCCGGCGACCGTGCTGATGACCGCCGACGCCGTCGGCGGCGTCTGGTCTTACGCGCTCGGCCTGTGCGCGGCACTGCCGGAGATCCGTTTTGTCGTCGCGGTGTTGGGGCCGCCGCCGCAGCCGGCGCAGCGCGTCGCGGCCGAACGGCTCGCCAACCTCGCGCTGGCCGAAGGCCGTTTCCGCCTCGAATGGATGAGCGGCGGGCCGGCCGACGTCGCCGCCAGCCGCCGCTGGCTCGCCGCGCTCGCCATGCGCCACGGCGCCGACCTCGTCCATGTCAACGGCTTCGCGCAGGCGCGGCTCGACTGCGGTGTACCCGTCGTCGCCGTCGGGCACTCCGACGTGCTGTCGTGGTGGCGGGCGGTGCACGGCTGCGCCGCGCCGCCGGAATGGGGCGCCTATCGCGGCCATGTCGTCGACGGGCTGTGCGCCGCCGATCGCATCGTAGTGCCTTCGCACGCGGCGCTGGCCGATTTGCGGCGCCAGTACGGCTTGCCGCTGACGCACGTCGCCGTCATCGCCAACGGCATCGACCTTGCCGCTGCCGCGCGACGCTCGAAACGCCCGGTCGTCATGGCCGCCGGGCGGATCTGGGACGCCGCCAAGAATCTCGTGCTGCTCGACCGCATCGCGCCCGATCTCGCGTGGCCGGTCGAGATCGCCGGCGATGCCGCCCATCCCGAGCAGGGGGTCGTGCGCTTCCGCCATGCCCGCCTCCTTGGCCTGTTGAACCCGGCAGCGCTGCGCCGCCGCCTCGCCGCGGCAGCGATCTTCGCCGCGCCGGCATTTTACGAGCCGTTCGGACTCACGATCGTCGAAGCGGCCGCTTCGGGCTGCGCGCTGGCGCTCGGCGACATCGCCTCGCTGCGCGAGAATTGGGACGGCGCCGCGGTATTTCTGCCGCCAGGCGATGGCGCGGCGTGGCGGGCGGGCCTCGATCGCCTGATCGCGGACGCGTCGGAACGACGGCGGCTCGCCGCGGCGGCGCGCGCCCGCGCCGAGCGCTTTGCCCTGGCCGAAAGCGCCGCCCGCTATCGCGCGCTTTACTGCGACCTGCACGACGTCGCAGCGCGGCGACGGAGCGCCTGATGGCGCGTGTCGCGTTATTCTGCCACTCGCTGCGTTCCGACTGGAACCACGGCAACGCGCATTTCCTGCGCGGCATTCTCGACGAATTGTGGCGGCGCGGCATCGCCGTCGAAGCCTTCGAGCCGGAAGACGGCTGGAGCGCGCGCCATCTTGCCGCCGATCACGGCGCCGCGGCGCTTGACGCTTGGCGCACGGCCTATCCCGATCTGCCGCTGACGGTCTACGACCCGGCGCGGCTCGACCTCGCGCGCGCGCTGGCCGGCGCCGATCTCGTGCTGGTGCACGAGTGGAACGAGCCGGCGCTGGTGGCGCGGATTGCCGCGCGGCGCCGCGCCGGCGGGCGCTTCCTGCTGTTCTTCCACGACACGCATCACCGCATCGCGAGCGCGCCCGCCGAGATGGCACGGTTCGACCGCGACGGGTTTGATGGCGTGCTGGCGTTGGGCGGCGCGCTCGCCGACGCCTATCGCCGGCACGGCTGGGGACGGCGGGTCTTCACCTGGCACGAAGCGGCCGACCCGTGCCTGTTTCGGCCGCCGCCGCAGCGTCGGCACGAGCGCGATCTCGTATGGATCGGCAACTGGGGCGACGACGAGCGCAGCGCCGAGATCCGGGAGTTCCTGGTTGCGCCGGTCGCGTCGCTCGGCCTCGCGGCGCGCGCGCACGGCGTGCGCTATCCAAGGGGCGCGGTCGCCGCTCTGACCGCCGCCGGCATCGATTATGCGGGATACCTGCCGAATTTCCGGGCGCCGCAGGCCTTTGCCGCCGCCCGCATGACGGTGCACATCCCGCGCCGGCCCTATGCGCGGATGTTGCCCGGCATCCCGACGATCCGCATGTTCGAAGCGCTGGCCTGCGGCATTCCGCTCGTTTCGGCGCCGTGGGACGATTGCGAGGGGTTGTTCGCCGCGGGCGACGATTACCTCGTTGCCGCCAACGGCGGGGCGATGCGGCGCCAGCTCGCGGCGCTGCGCGCCGACGCGGCCTGGCGGGCGGAACTTGCCGTGCGTGGGCGCGCACGGGTCGTCGCGCGCCACAGCTGCGCCCATCGGGTGGATGAACTCCTGCAGATCTGTGCAGCGCTCGGCCGCGATCTCGCCGCCCCGGCGATGGCGGTCGTGTGATGAAGCCGCTGACGATCGCATTCTTCGGGTCGAGCCTCGTGTCGGCCTACTGGAATGGCGCGGCGACCTATTACCGCGGCGTGCTGAAGGCGCTCGCCGCCGCCGGCCACCGTATCACGTTCTACGAACCCGATGCGTATGACCGGCAAACTCATCGCGACATTCCTGATCCGGACTGGGCGCGCGTCGTCGTCTATGCCGCTGACGGCGACGCTGGAGTCACGCGGGCCTTGGACGAGGCGCGCGCGGCCGACCTGATCGTCAAGGCGAGCGGCGTCGGCGTATTCGACCGGCTGCTCGAGGCGCAGGTGCCGACGCTGCGGCGTCGCGGCGGGCTTGCCGCGTTCTGGGATGTCGACGCGCCGGCGACGCTCGACCGCATTGCCGGCGATCCGGACGATCCGTTCCGCCGGCTCATTCCGCAATACGATCTCGTGCTGACCTATGGCGGCGGTCCGCCGGTCGTTGCCGCATACGGGCGCCTCGGCGCTCGGCGCTGCGTGCCGATTTTCAACGGTCTCGATCCGGCGACGCATCATCCCGCGCCGCCCGAGCGGCGTTTTCGCTGCGACCTCGGCCTTGTCGCCAATCGTTTGCCGGACCGCGAGCGGCGCATCGACGAATTCTTCCTCGCTGTCGCCGCGGCGCTGCCCGACCGCCGGTTTCTGCTCGCCGGCAACGGCTGGGCCGACAAGCCGATGCCCGCCAACGTCGGCAGCCTCGGGCATCTCTATACGCGCGACCACAACGCGTTCAATTCGTCGGCGCTCGCTGTCTTGAACGTCAGCCGCGACAGCATGGCGAAAAATGGCTTCAGCCCGGCGACGCGAGTGTTCGAGGCGGCCGGCGCCGGCGCCTGCCTGATCACCGACGCGTGGGAGGGCGTCGCGGATTTCTTTGCGCCGGGACGCGAGATCCTGGTCGCCGACAGCGGCCCCGCGGTTGCCGAGGCGCTGGCGCGGCTGACCCCGGAAGAGGCGCGCCGCATCGGCGCCGCCGCGTGCCGCCGCGCCCTCGCCGACCACACCTACACGCAGCGCGTCGCGGTGTTGCAGCGCGTTCTCGACGGCAGGGCGTGATGAGTGCGCTCGATGTCATGCCGGCGCGCCCGCTGCGCATCGTCATGCTCGGCCTGTCGATCACATCGTCGTGGGGCAACGGCCATGCCACGACCTACCGCGCGCTGGTCAAGGCGCTGTGCCGCCGCGGCCACGACGTGCTGTTCCTCGAACGCGATATGCCGTGGTATTGCGAGCATCGCGACCTGCCGCAGCCGCCGTTTGGTGCGACTCGGCTGTATGGCAGCATCGCCGAATTGAGCGAGCGATGGGGCGGCGCCTTGCGCGATGCCGATGTGACGATCGTCGGCTCATATGTGCCCGACGGAATCGCCGTCGTCGAATTCGTGCAGCGCTCGGCCGCCGGCATCGTCGCGTTCTACGACATCGATACGCCGGTGACGCTCGCCGCCGTCGCCGCCGGCAAGTGTGAATATCTCAGGGCGGACCTGATCCCCGGTTTCGACATTTATCTGTCGTTTACCGGCGGGCCGGCCTTGCGCCGCATCGAACGGGAATTCGGCGCGGTGGCCGCGCGCGCGCTTTATTGCGGCGTCGATCCCGACTGCCACTGCCCGCAGGCCGGCGAACCCCGTTGGGACCTCGGCTATCTCGGCACCTACAGCGCGGACCGGCAACCGAGCCTGGAGCGGCTGCTGTGCCGGCCGGCGCGGGCGTGGCCCGAAGGCCGGTTCGTGGTCGCAGGATCGCTGTTTCCGAACGACACGGTCTGGCCCGTAAACGTCGCACGCGTCGAGCATATCGCCCCCGAGGCTCATGCGACATTCTTTGCCGGGCAGCGTTTCACGCTCAACGTGACCCGCGCCGACATGATCGATTGCGGCTATTCGCCGAGCGTACGGCTGTTCGAAGCCGCCGCCAGCGGCGCGCCGATCATCTCCGACTGGTGGCCGGGCCTCGATGAATTCTTCCAGCCCAGCCGCGAGATCCTCGTCGCCCGCAGCACCGACGAGGTATTGTATTACTTGCGCCGCCTGTCGGAGGGCGGCCGGATGCGGCTCGCGCAGGCGGCGCGCGACCGCGTGCTGGCTTGCCACACTGCCGAGCATCGCGCTATCGCGCTGGAGGCGTATATAGACGGCGTGCGGGCGCGGCGCCACGCGCGGCGGGCAATGCCGGTCGCGGCGGCGGCGCAATGAAGATCGTCGTCTTCGGGCTGTCGGTCTCCTCGTCGTGGGGCAACGGCCATGCCGTGTTGTGGCGTGCGCTGATCCGCGGTCTCGGCAAGCACGGGCACCGCACCGTCTTCTTCGAGCGCGACGTGCCATACTACGCCGAGACCCGCGATCTGACCGAGTTCGACGGGGGCGCGCTCGTCCTCTACCGCGACTGGAACGAGGTTGCGGCGCACGCCCGGCGCGAGGTTGCCGAGGCCGATGCGGCGATCGTCACGTCATATTGTCCGGATGCGCTCGCCGCCACTGATCTCGTGCTCGACGGCGGCGCGCTGCGCGTCTTCTATGATCTCGACAGCCCGGTGACGCTGGCCCGTCTGGCGGTCGGCGATGTGGTTCCCTATGTCGGGCCAAAGGGGCTCGCCGGTTTCGACCTCGTGCTGAGTTACGCCGGCGGCGAGGCGCTGGCGGCGCTGCGCGATCGGCTCGGCGCGCGCCGTACCGCGCCGCTCTACGGCTGCGTCGATCCCGAGAACTACCGTCCGGCGCCGCGGCAAGGCGCCTCGGCTGCGCTGTCCTATCTCGGCACCTATGCCGAGGATCGCCAGCACGCGCTGCTGCGGCTGTTCATCGCGCCGGCGCGCCAGCGCCCCGATTTGCGTTTCGTCATCGGCGGGGCGCAATATCCCGCCGATTTTCCGTGGCTTCCCAACATCTGGTTCGAGCGGCATGTAACGCCGGCCTTGCACCCGCGTTTCTACGCCGCGGCACGGGCAACGCTGAACATCACGCGCGCCGCGATGGCGGAATGCGGCTGGTGCCCGTCCGGACGTCTGTTCGAGGCGGCGGCCTGCGGCGCTCCGATTATCAGCGACCGGTGGCAGGGGCTGGAGGCGTTTTTTGCACCGGGCCACGAGATCCTGGTTGCCGAATCGAGCGAGGACGTGCTGGCCGTGCTTGATTGCGGCGATGCCGAGTTGGCCCAGATCGCCGAGGCCGCCCGCGAACGCGCGCTTGCCGAACACAGCGCCGACCGCCGCGCCCTGCAGCTGGCGGCTTTGCTCAGCGGGGGGCGGAACTAGTAACGGAGGGTCGAGCGATGTGGGGCATCATCCCGGCCGCCGGCAACGGCACGCGCATCCAGCCGCTGGCGTTCTCGAAGGAGTTGCTGCCGGTCGGCAGCCGGCTCGACGGCGACACCGAGCGACCGCGCGCGGTGAGCGAGTACCTCGTCGAACGCATGCTGCGTGCCGGCGCCGACCGGCTGTGCTTTGTCATTTCGCCGTGGAAATCAGACATCCTGCAATATTTCGGGGCGCGGATCGCCGGCGCGGCGCTCGCCTATGTCGTACAGCCTGAAGCGAGCGGGTTGTGCGACGCGATCTTCCGCGCGCTGCCGCTGATCAGGCCGGACGAGGCGGTGCTGGTTGGCCTGCCCGACACGGTGTGGCTGCCGGCAGACGGCTTTGCGGCGCTGCCCGATGATCGGCTCGCGTTTTTGACGTTTCCGGTGGCGCGGCCGGAACTCTTTGATGCGGTCGGCAGCGACCGCGACGGCCGCGTGACGCAGATCCAGGTCAAGACGGCGGGGCCGCCGTCGCGCTGGGTGTGGGGCGCCTTTCGCCTGCCCGGCGCGGTCTTGTACGAGCTGCACGCGCTGTGGCAGCGGCGGCAGCGCCGCGACGAATACATCGGCACCCTCGTCAACGCCTATATTGCCGAAGGCGGCGCGGCGGTCGCGGTGCCGGCGGGTACCGCCTATGTCGATGTCGGCACGCTGGGCGGCTATCGCGAAGCGATGCGCCTGCTGGCCGCGACGCCCGAGCCGGCCGGCCCACGCCGCGCCGGGATGCGGCGATGACCACCGTCGCGCCGGACGAGATCCGCCGTCGCGCGGCAGCGCTCGGGCCGTGGTTTCACAACATCGACCTGCGCGGCGTGCGAACCGCCCCCGAGCACTTTCTCGGCGATTATCCGGCGGTCAAATGGCGCCGGTTCGCGCATGCGCTGCCGGCCGATCTCGACGGCTGCAGCGTTCTCGACATTGGCTGCAACGGCGGCTTCTATTCGATCGAAATGAAGCGGCGCGGCGCGGGCCGCGTGCTCGCGCTCGACATCGACGACGGCTATCTGCGCCAGGCCCGCTTCGCGGCCGAGATCGTCGGGGTCGAGATCGAGTTTGCGCGCCTGTCGGTCTACGATGTGGCGGCGCTCAACGAGCGTTTCGACGTCGTGCTGTTTCTCGGCGTGCTCTACCACCTGCGCCATCCGCTGCTGGCGCTCGACCTCATTCGCGACCACGTCGTGCGCGATCTCTTTGTCTGCCAGTCGATGCAGCGTGGCGACCCGACGGCAGAGCGGCTGGCGCAGGATTATCCGTTCGGGGAAACGGCGATTTTCGAGCGGCCTGGCTTCCCGCGCCTGTCGTTTGTCGAACAACGCTACGCCGGCGACGGCACGAACTGGTGGATCCCCAATCGCGCCTGTACCGCGGCGATGCTGCGCAGCGCCGGGTTTGTGATCGAATGCAACCCGGAGGAGGAGGTGTTCGTCTGCCGTCTGGGTGCGGCCGCGCCCGGCCGCGCCGTCTACCCGTCATGCCCGCCGCGGCGCGGCGACGGAGCGGCGCGATGATCGAAGCCGTCATGCTGTGGAACGAGCCCAACAACAAATCGCACTGGGACCTTGAACTCGATCCCGACTGGTCCCGTTTCGCCGAGATGGCGCGGCTCGCCGGCGAGGCGATCGCCGCCGCCGTACCGGGATTGCCGCGCGTGCTCGGCGGCATCTCGCCGATCGATGCGGCATTCATCCAGAACCTTGCCGGGCAAGGCGTCCTCGACCGGCTCGATGTCGTCGCCGTGCACGGTTTCCCGCTCGACTGGAACCTGTGGCCGATCGACGACTGGCAGGCAAAGCTCGCCGAGATCGCCGCGGTTGCCGGATTGCCCGTGTGGGTGACGGAATGTGGCGCCTCCAGCTTCGGTGCCGAGGAGGTGCAGGAATTCGGACTTCATCGCACGGCCCAGCTGTTGATCGGGCAGGCGCCGCGTATCCATTGGTACAGCCTCTTCGACCTGCCGCAGGCGTGGCCCGCCACGACTCGTCACAAGGAGGCCGAGGGTTCTTCCTATTACCGGCATTTCTACATGGGCCTCGTCGACGAGCACGGCCGACCGAAGCGCGCCGCCCGCGCCTTTGCCGAATACGCGCCGGAACTCGGCATCTGCCAATGGTTCCATTTCGACGACCATCGCCTCGGTGCCGCGGTCCAGTGGCTGCAGCGGCTGGGCGTCAGACGGCTGCGCACCGGCCTCAGCTGGGCCGACAGCCTGCGTCCCGACGCCGAGCGCTGGTTCGACCGCCAGATGCGGGCGCTGGAACGCTTCGACGTGACGCTGACCTTCTGCTTCACGCCGGAGGAAAAGGGCATCGCGCCGCACCATACGAGCCCGCCGCAGCACTCGGAGGAGTTCGCTGAATTCTGCGTCCGCATGCTCGGGCGTTATTGCGGTGCCGGCGCGTGGCGCGGCGTCATCCCCGTGTCGCTGCGCCCGGCGCCGGCGTGAGCGCGCTGCTGACGATGCTGGCCGGCGACGGGCCGATCCTGCCGCGGGTCATGATCGTCGTCGCGCATCCGGACGATGAGACGATCGGATTGGGCGCGCAACTGTGTCGCCTTCGCGACGTGCTGCTGCTGCACTTGACCGATGGTGCGCCGCGCGACGGCGCCGACGTCCGGCGCGCCGGTTTTGCCGATCCTGCGGATTACGCAGCCGCCCGCCGGCGCGAGCTGACGGCGGCGCTGGCCGCCGGCGACGCGGCGGGAATGCGCATCGCGTCGTTCGGCGTGCCCGACAGGGAGGCCTTCTGTGATCTGAGCGGGCTGTCGCGACGCCTGGTGGCGCGGATCGCGCAGGAGCGTCCGACGGCGGTGCTGACGCATGCCTATGAAGGCGGCCATCCCGACCACGATGCCGCCGCTTTTGCCGTCCATGCGGCCTGCCGGCTGGTGCGATCCTCCGCCGCACCGCGGGAGAGGGAAGCCCGCCCGGAACAAGCCGTGCCGCCGCCGGCGATTATCGAGATGCCGTTCTACCATGCCGGTAACGGCGGGATGGAGTTCGGCCGCTTTCTGCCCGCCGACAGTAAAGAAATCGTCCTGCGTCTCGATGCCGCCGCCCGGCGCCGAAAGCGGTTTATGCGCGACCGCTTTGCGACGCAGCGCGACGTGCTGGCCGGCTTCCCGCTCGATGCCGAGCGTTTTCGCGCCGCTCCTGCCCATGATTTCCGCCGGCCGCCGCATGACGGCCCGCTGCTTTACGAGGCGTGGGGTTGGGGGATCACTGGCGACGATTGGCGCCGGCGGGCGACGGCAACCCTCGTCGGCTTCGGCCTGGACTGACGGCTGTGCCGCTGACCGTGCTCACCATCGGCTATCCATTTGCGCCGGTCGGCCCCGATGCGGTCGGCGGCGCCGAGCAGATCGTCTCGGCGCTCGATCGCGCGCTGGTTGCCGCGGGGCACCATTCGGTCGTCGTCGCACCCGAGGGTTCGCGCGTCGCCGGCACGCTCGTCGCCGGCGGCTCCGTGCCGGTGGTGATCGGCGAGGCCGAACGCCGTCATGTCAACGTACGCCAACGCCGCGCTGTCGCCGCCGCATTGCGGCGGTTCCCCGTCGATGTCGTGCACTGCCATTCTCTCGACTTTGCCGACCATTTGCCCGATGCCGATCTTCCGACGCTGGTGACGCTGCACCTGCCGCGCGATTTCTACCCGGCCGGATATGTACCGGGGACGCGGCCGCGCACCTGGTTCAACTGCGTGTCGGCGAGCCAGCGGCGAAGCTTTCCGCCTTTCCCGGCGATGCTGCCGGAAATCGACAACGGCGTTGCGGTGGATCGCCTGCCGCTGCGCCTCTCATGCCGCGGCTATGCCTTGTGGCTCGGCCGCGTCTGTCCGGAAAAGGGCGTCGCGCAGGCGATCGACGCGGCGCGCGAGGCTGGCGTGCGGCTGCTGCTCGGCGGTGAGGTTTTTCCCTATGAGGCGCATCGCCGCTATTTCGCGGAAGAGGTCGAGCCGCGCCTCGGCCCCGACGCGCGTTTTCTCGGGCCGATTGGATGGGCGAGAAAGCGCCGGCTGTTGAATGCCGCGCGCTGCCTCCTGGTGCCGAGCCTCGCGGCGGAAAGCAGTTCGCTCGTCGCGATGGAGGCGATCGCCTGCGGCACGCCCGTCGTCGCTTTTCCGTCGGGCGCCTTGGCCGACATCGTCGAGCCGGGGATTACCGGGTATCTGGTGCGCGATGTACGCAAGATGGCCGCGGCGATCCACATCGCGGCGGCCATCGACCGCGAGCGTTGCCGCGAGCGAGGGCGCCAGCGTTTTTCGCAAGAGCGCATGATTGCTCAATATTTCGCGCTCTACCGCCGGCTCGCGGCAGCCTGATGGTCGCGTCCGCCGGTATTTCCGTCACGACGAACCTTGCCGATTTGCGGCCGGAGTGGGAACGCTTGTGGCGGCGAGATCCGGCCGCGACGCCGTTCCAGTCGCCGGCATGGTTGCTCGCGTGGTGGCGGTTTTTCGGCAGCGGCGAGCCGATCGTGCTGACGGCACATGGCGGCGGCGGTCTGGTCGGGCTGCTGCCGCTCTATCGGTTGCGCGAAAGGGGCTGCCGCAAGCTCTTGCCGATCGGCGTCGGGTTGTCGGACCATGTCGATGCGCTTGTCGATCCGGCCGCACCGGAAGCCGCCGTTCTGCTGCTCGGCGCGATTGCCGACATTTCCGATTGGGACGAATGCTGGCTGCCCGATCTGCCCGGCGGCGGCGTGCTGGCGCGTGCCATCGGCGCATTGCGGCTGCACGATCGCACCGTCCCCGCCGCGCCCTGCCCGACGCTGGCGCTGCCGCGCGATCTCGCCGCGTGGCGCCGGGCGATCCCCAGGAAGACGCGGCGCTACCTCGCGCGTGCCGATGCCCGCGCCGCCGCTTTCGGCCTCGTCATCGAAACGGTCGGCGGCGACCGGATCGATACGGCGATGGCTGAATTGTTCGCGCTCCATTCGGCCAGTTGGCGCGCTCGCGGCCTGGGCGGGGTGCTCGGCGAGCCGCGCGTGCGCGGCTTTCATCGTGCGGCGGCACGCGCCCTGGCGGCGGACGGCGTGCTGCGCCTCTACCGGCTGTCGCTCGGCGGCACGGCACTGGCGGTCTATTACGGGTTTGCCGCCGCGTCGGGCGCGTGCGGCTATCTGCACGGGTTCGACCCGGCCCACGCCGACCTCGCGCCGGGCATGCAGCTGATCCGGCACGCGATTGAAATGGCGCTGGCGGAGGGCAGCGCATCGTTCGATTTTCTGCGCGGCGCCGAGCGCTACAAATATTCCTGGGGCGCGGTGGATGCCGCCAAGCTGTCGCTGCGCCTCACCCGGGGCTGCACGCGATGATGACCGAAGCCGAAGCTGCGGCGTGCCCGCCGGCCGCACTGATCATGCTGGAGCGCCACCTGGAGGGCGAGGTGTCGGCCGAGATCGCGCTGATGCACCTGCTGATCGCTTCTGGGGGCCTGGCGCCGCTGCAGCGCTGCCTCGCGGTGCTCGGCCAGAGCGGACGGGCGGAATTCGCCGCCCTTGCGCGGCTCGCGGCAGCGCACGACGCGGCGCTGGCCGGTGCCGCCGCGCTTGTCGCGGCGGGACTTGTCGAAGCGCGCGGCGCCGATCGGCTCGCCGCCACCCGCGTGCAATACGACCGCGCCGTCGCACTGACGGCGGAAGCGTCGGTCGCGCTCTATTCGCTCGGAGACCCGGCGATCCTCGCCCGCGCCACCGCCGAGCTCGCGGCGCTGCTCGACGCCTGGGGACTGCTCGGTCCGGAATGCGACGCGCTCGACATCGGCTGCGGCATCGGCCGTCTCGAACGCGCCCTGGCGCCGCGCCTGCGGCACATCACCGGCATCGATCTGTCGCCGGCGATGGTTGCCGAGGCCGAGCGCCGCTGCGCCGGGATCGCCAATGCCGCCTTCTCAGTATGCGACGGAACCGGGCTTGCGCGTTTCGCCGCGGCGCGCTTCGACCTGATCCTGGCGATCGACAGCTTCCCCTGCATGTTTCTCGTCGCGCCGGAATTGCCGGCGCGGCACATCGCCGAGGCGGCGCCGCTACTGCGCGGCGGCGGCGCGCTGGCGATCTTCAACTACTCCTATCGCGGCGATCCCGCTGCCGACCGCGCCGATATCGCGACGGCGGCCGCGGCCGCGGGCCTACGCGTCGAGCGCAACGGCACGCGCGAGCTTGAACTGTGGGATGGTGCCGGGTTTCTGCTCAAAAACCCGTCTCGTCGCCGCGGATGAAGGCCTCGATCCGGGCGCGCGCCTCGTAATCGGTGAACTGCTCGGGCGGGCTTTTCATCAGATAGCTGGCCGGTCCCAACAGCGCGCCGCCGATGCCGCGATCCAGCGCCAGCTTGGCGCAGCGGATCGCATCGATGACGACCCCGGCCGAATTGGGCGAATCCCACACTTCAAGCTTCAGCTCGCAATTGAGCGGCAGGTTCCCGAAGGTCGTGCCCTCGAGGCGGATGTAGCACCATTTGCGGTCGGTCAGCCACGGCACGTAATCGCTCGGCCCGACATGCGCCTCGTCATCCGACAGGCGGCGGTCGAGCTGGCTGACGACGGCATCGGTCTTCGAGCGCTTTTTCGAGATCAGGCGCTCGCGTTCGAGCATGTTCTGGAAGTCGCTGTTGCCGCCGAAATTCAACTGATAGGTGCGGTCGACCCGGACACCGCGCTCGCGGAACAGGTTGGCCAGCACGCGGTGCACGATCGTCGCGCCGACCTGGCTCTTGATGTCGTCGCCGATCAGCGGCAGGCCGCGCGACTGGAACCGGTCGCGCCAGGCGTTGTCCTTGGTGATGAAGACCGGGATGCAGTTGATGAAGCCGCAGCCGGCATCGAGCGCCGCCGCGGCGTACCAGCGCACCGCCTGCTCCGAACCCACCGGCAGGTAGGACACGACGATCTCGGCGCCGCTCCGCCGCAGCGTTGCGGCTACATCATCGGCCGCTACCGGCGATTCGACGACCACCTCGCGCAGATAGCGGCCAATGCCGTCAAGCGTCGGCCCGCGCCTCACCTCGACGCCGGTCGGCCGCACCGCCGCGAAGCGTTCGGTGTTGTTGGGCGGGGCGAGGATCGCGTCGGCAAGATCGCGCCCAACCTTGCCCTCGGCGACATCGAAGGCGGCGACAAACTCGATATCGCGGACGTGATAGCTGCCGATTTCGAGGTGCATCAGGCCGGGAATCGGGTCGGTTCCCTTGGCGCGGCGATAGAACTCGATGCCCTGCACGAGCGAGGAGGCGCAATTGCCGACACCGACCACCGCCACCCGGATCGTCGCCATACGAGCCTCCGCGGCGAACGCCGCCTGGTCGAACCGTTGCGCCAACGTACAAAGGTTGCAAAAGTTCAGCGCACCGGAGCGTTTGCGCCTTTTCCGCGCGCCGCGATCCGCCGCGGCGTGCCGCCCGCCGCGACCCGCGGCGGCCCGGGGGTTCGGGGTAATGGCCGCGGGGTTGCGCGGCGGCAGCGGCCGCACTAGGTTAGCGCCCGCCGCGCGGCGCCGAACCCTGCCGTTGCAGGCCCGCGACGCCGCGGGATGCGTTGCCCAGGTAGCTCAGTTGGTAGAGCAACGGACTGAAAATCCGTGTGTCGGTGGTTCAATTCCGCCCCTGGGCACCACTCTTTCAATACCCTGGCTCAATGTCACCGGCGCGATCGCAGGCGACGCAGCGCGTCTGCGGTGATCGGGGATTTAACGAAGTCCTGCTTCGGGATCGGTGCGGCTGCGACGCGTTTATCCGTGGCGTCGGCAATGCCGGCCGGAGACAGGCAGGATCGCGATGAAACGGCCATACCCGCTTGGTGTCATTGGTGATGGCGCTGCGCTGCGGCGGCGGACGCTGCGCGATCGCCTGCTCGCGCTGCTGCGGCGGCGCCTCGGAGAATTGCCGCTCCGTATCGTTTTTTGGGACGGCGAATCGTTTGATTTCGCGGCGGCGCCGAGCGTCACGATCGCGCTCACGTCGCGGCGCCTCGCGCGGCCGCTGCTGACCGGCGACATGAACCGGCTCGGCAAGGCCTACGTTAAAGGCGAACTCGTCGTCGACGGCCGCACCGAGGACATCCTCGCGGTCGGGATTGCGCTGGCCGAAGGGATCGGCGCCACGCCGCTCATGCGCCGGATCGCGCCGCTGGCCGGCCTCGTCGCGCGACTGCACCGGCCGCGGCACGACCGCGCCGGCGACGCGCGCGACGTGCGCTATCATTACGATGTTTCGAACGAGTTCTACCGGCTGTGGCTCGACCGGAACCTGGTCTATTCCTGCGCCTATTTCCGCACCGGCGAGGAAGACCTCGACACCGCGCAGGAGCAGAAGCTCGACCATCTCTGCCGGAAATTGCGCCTGGAACCCGGCGACCGCCTGCTCGACATCGGCTGCGGCTGGGGCGGGCTGTTGTGCTGGGCGGCCGAACACTATGGCGTCAGCGCCCTTGGCATCACGTTGAGCGGGCAACAGGCGGCCGAAGCGCAGCGGCGCATTGTTGCGGCCGGCCTCACCGGCCGCGTCGAGGCACGGGTTGCCGACTACCGGGACCTCCGCGGCGCCGGCGAATTCGACCGGATCATCTCAGTCGGCATGTATGAGCATGTCGGCCTTGCCAACCTGCCGCGGTATTTCGCAACGATCGCCCGCCTGTTGAAGCCGGGCGGCATCTCCGTCAACCACGGCATCACGAGCGGCGACCGCGACGGCCGCGGCCAGGGACCGCCCGGCGGCGAATTCATCAACCGCTACGTCTTTCCCGGCGGCGAGTTGCCGCACCTGTCGCGCGTCGTCTACGACATCGCCGGCGCCGGGTTGGAAATCGTTGATATCGAGGACCTGCGGCCGCACTACCCGCAAACGCTGGCGCACTGGTCGCGCCGCCTCGACGCGCAGCGCGATGCGGCGATCGCTACGGCCGGTGCCGAGCGCTGGCGCATCTGGCGCCTCTACATGCCGGGCATGGCCTATGCCTTCGAGCACGGCTGGATGGCGGTGGCGCAGATCGTCATGCTGAAGCCGCTGCCGGGCGGACCGGCGCCGCGGCCATGGACGCGCGGCTATCAGTATCCGCCGTCCCATTCTCCGGCGAGCGGCGGTTAGGCGGGTGCCGGCCACTCGACGGCCTCGAACATCACCGCGGCTTCGCTTATGTTCAATCCGCCTGCCCGAGCCGCATCGCCCGGGCGGGAGGGATGCAACCACCCGGGGTGCCATGCGGAGATGGCCGAACGCGCGTTCGATCTGATCGTCGTCGGCGGCGGACCGGGCGGGTACGTCGCAGCAATCCGCGCGGCGCAGCTCGGCATGCAAACGGCGCTCGTCGAGCGCGACCAGTTGGGCGGGATCTGTCTCAATTGGGGCTGCATCCCGACCAAGGCGCTGCTGCGCGCTTCCGAGATCTACCACCTGCTGCAGCGCCTCGACGAATTCGGCTTCTCGGCGCGCGACATTTCCTACGACCCGAAAAAGCTGATCGCGCGCTCGCGCGCGGTCGCCAAGCGCTTGTCCGACGGCGTCGCGTTCCTGCTGCGGAAAAACCAGGTGACGGTGTTTGACGGCACCGCGCATATCGCCGGCCCAATGGGCCAGGGGGGCCGGCTTTCGGTCGCCAAAAACGGCGATGCGGTCGCCGATCTCGCCGCACCCAATATCCTGTTGGCGACGGGAGCCAGGGCGCGCTCGCTGCCCGGCCTTGAACCGGATGGCAAGCTCGTATGGACCTACAAGGAGGCAATGGTGCCGGCGGCGATCCCGAAATCGCTGCTGGTCGTCGGCTCCGGTGCGATCGGCATCGAATTCGCCAGCTTTTATCGCGACATGGGTGCGCAGGTAACGGTCGTCGAGGTGCTCGACCGCATCCTGCCGGTCGAGGACGCGGAGATCTCCGATTTCGCCCGCCGGAGCTTTGAAAAGCAGGGGATCAACATCCATACCGCGGCGACGGTCGCGGCCTTGAAGCGCGGCCGCAACGATGTGACGGCGACGATTGTCGCCGGCGGCAAATCATCCGAACTGACGATCGAGCGGGTGATCCTGGCGGTCGGGATCGTCGGAAATATCGAGAATCTCGGTCTTGAAGTGACCGGCATCAGGGTCGAAAAGAGCCACATCGTTGTCGATGACTGGCTGCGCACCGGCGCCGAAGGCTTCTATGCGATCGGTGACGTCGCCGGGCCGCCGTGGCTGGCGCACAAGGCGATGCACGAGGGCGTCATCTGCGTCGAGCGCATCGCCGGCGTCAACGACGTGCACCCGCTCGATCTGCGCAACATCCCGTCTTGCACGTATTGCCGGCCGCAGGTCGCCAGCGTCGGCCTGTCCGAGCAGGCGGCGCGCGAGGCCGGCCGCGACATCCGGGTCGGCCATTTCCCATTTATCGGCAACGGCAAGGCGATCGCACTCGGCGAGCCGGAGGGCATGGTCAAGACGGTCTTCGACGCCGCGTCGGGCGAACTCCTCGGCGCGCACATGATCGGCGCCGAGGTCACCGAACTGATCCAGGGCTATACGATCGCCAAGACGTTGGAGACGACCGAATCCGAGCTGATTCGCACGATCTTTCCGCACCCGACGATCTCCGAGGCGATGCACGAGGCTGTGCTTGATGCCTACGGCCGTGCCATCCACATTTAGCCGATGGATATGGAGCCTGCCGCCGCGCCGCTGCGCCATCCCGAGAAGGCGGCGCGGCCGGACAACCCAAGCCCGAGGAAGCCGCCGTGGATCCGCGTCAAGGCGCCGGGGTCACCCGAGTACCACGCGACGCGCCGGCTGATGCGCGAACTCGGGCTGAACACCGTCTGCGAAGAGGCGGCCTGCCCGAATATCGGCGAGTGCTGGAAAGAAAGGCACGCGGCCGTCATGATCCTCGGCGCGGTGTGCACCCGCGCCTGCACGTTCTGCAATGTCGCGACGGGCCGGCCGGATCGGCTCGACCCGCATGAGCCGCGGCGGGTCGGCGAGGCGGTCGCAACGCTCGGCCTCGCGCATATCGTCGTCACATCGGTCGATCGCGACGATCTCGACGACGGCGGCGCCGGCCATTTTGCTGCGACGATCGCAGCGATCCGCGACACCTCGCCGGCAACGACGATCGAGGTGCTGGTACCCGATTTCCTGCACAAGCAGGGCGCTATTGAGACGGTCGTCGCAGCCCGTCCGGACGTGTTGAACCATAATCTCGAAACCGTGCCGCGGCTTTACGCCGAAGTGCGGCCCGGCGCTCGCTATTTCCACTCGCTGCGCCTTTTGGATCAGGTAAAACGCATCGAACCGGCACTATTCACGAAATCGGGACTTATGGTGGGTCTCGGCGAAGAACGCGGCGAGGTGTTGCAGGTCATGGACGATCTACGCGCGGCCGCTGTCGATTTCCTGACGATCGGGCAATACCTGCAACCGACCGTCAAACATCATCGGATAGATCGCTTTGTGACGCCGGACGAGTTCGAAGGGTATCGGCTACAGGCGCTCGGCAAAGGGTTTTTGACGGTGTCGGCGTCGCCCTTGACCCGCTCCTCTTATCACGCCGGCGACGATTTTACCCGGCTGAAGGCGGCGCGCGCCGCCGCGGCGCGTTAATGCGAGCATGCCGACGCATGCCGAACAGCGGCTGCTCCCCTACACGCCGGAACAGCTTTTCGCCCTCGTCGCCGATGTGGAGCGCTATCCGGAGTTCCTGCCGTGGTGCGTCGGGGCGCGCGTCCGCGAGCGCCAGGCGGATCTGATCGTCGCCGATCTGATCATCGGCTTTCGTATGTTCCGCGAACGGTTCACCTCGCGCGTCCGGCTCGATCCGCCGCGCCGCATCGACGTGACCTATACGGAGGGTCCCTTCCGTTACCTGAACAACTACTGGATCTTCGAGCCGCAAGCGGGCGGCTGCCGCATCGATTTCTTTGTCGATTTTGAATTCAAGTCGCGGATCTTGCAGCGGGTCATCGAGGTCTTGTTCGGCGAGGCTGTCAGGCGCATGGTCGCGGCCTTCGAGCGCCGCGCCGAACAGCTTTATGGCCGCCCGGCCGCCGACCGCAGTGGCCAGGCGGCGGTCTGAAAGGCGGCCGCCGCGGCGAGGTCCGTCAATGCTTTGCGAGCCGCGTGCCGATCGGCCATTTGAGCGGCGGCCGGTTGTTGATCGCGCGCTCGACTGTAAACCCTTTCGCCGGAGGACGGGTGGAGATTGGCGGCGGCGTGCGGCTCGAATGGCGCGACTTCGGCGATTTCTCGGCCGACGCGCTGTATGAGGTGCTGCGCGTCCGCCAGGCGGTCTTTGTCGTCGAGCAATCATCGCCGTATCCCGACCTCGACGGCCTCGATCAGAACGCCCGTCACCTGCTGCTGCGGATCGAGGGCGCGCTGGCGGGTTACGCGCGGCTGGTGCCTGACACGGATGGCGCGCGCGTTGCAATTGGCCGGGTCGCCGTCGCCATCGCGTGGCGGCGGCGTGGCCTCGCCCGACTGCTGATGCAGGAGGCGCTCGTCCGCTGCCGCCGCGACTATCCTGACTGCCCGGTCGTGCTGAGCGCGCAGGCCTATCTGCAGCGCTTCTACGAAAGCCTTGGCTTTCGCGCGACCTCGCAACCTTTTGACGATTACGGCGTGCCGCATCTCAACATGCGGCGCGGCGCTAATATCATGAACGAGCAGGCGGGAGAGGCTGATGGAAACGCGCGCGGCGGTGGCGTACGAGGCGGGCAAGCCGCTCGTCGTTGAACGGGTGACGCTCGACGGGCCGAAGGGGGGTGAGGTGCTGGTCGAGGTGAAGGCGACTGGCATCTGCCATACCGACGCCTACACGCTCTCGGGCGCCGACCCGGAGGGCCTGTTTCCGGCGATCCTCGGCCACGAGGGCGCGGGCATCGTCGTCGAGGTCGGGCCGGGCGTGACGAGCCTCAAGAAAGGCGACCACGTGATCCCGCTTTACACGCCGGAATGCCGGCAGTGCGAGGCGTGTCTGTCGCGCAAGACCAATCTGTGCACGGCGATCCGCGCGACGCAGGGCAGGGGGCTGATGCCGGACGGCACGAGCCGTTTTTCATTGGGCGGCAAGCCGATCCTGCATTACATGGGCACCTCGACATTCAGCAATTTCACGGTACTGCCAGAGATCGCGGTGGCGCGGATCCGCGACGACGCTCCCTTCGACAAGGTCTGCTACATCGGCTGCGGCGTCACCACCGGCATCGGCGCCGTCATCAATACGGCGAAGGTCGAGCCGGGTGCGCGCGCCGTCGTGTTCGGGCTGGGCGGCATCGGCCTCAACGTCGTGCAGGGCTGTCGCCTCGTCGGCGCCGACATGATCGTAGGCGTCGACATCAACCCCGCCCGCCGGCCGCTCGCCGAAAAATTCGGCATGACGCATTTCGTCAACCCGACGGAGGTGCAAGGCGATCTTGTCCCCTACCTTGTCGATCTGACGAAGGGCGGCGCCGATTACAGCTTCGAGTGCATCGGCAATGTCCAGACGATGCGGCAGGCTTTGGAATGCTGTCATCGCGGCTGGGGTGTCAGTGTCATCATCGGCGTCGCCGCGTCGGGGCAGGAGATCTCGACCCGGCCGTTTCAACTGGTGACCGGCCGCGTGTGGAAGGGCACCGCGTTCGGCGGCGCGCGCGGCCGCACCGACGTGCCGCGGATCGTCGATTGGTACATGGAGGGAAAGATCAACATCGACGACCTGATCACGCACACATTGCCGCTCGCCGACATCAACCGGGGCTTTGACCTGATGCACGCCGGCGAATCGATCCGCAGCGTCGTCGTTTACTAGCGGCGATGGCCCGGCCGGACTACCTCTTGGCGATCGATCAGGGCACGACCAGCACCCGGGCGCTGTTGTTCGACGCCGCGGGCGCCGTGCATCACAGCGCGCGCC
Organism: Allostellaceae bacterium; assembly: GCA_035504075.1. Lineage (GTDB taxonomy): Bacteria > Pseudomonadota > Alphaproteobacteria > ATCC43930 > CGMCC-115725 > DATARH01. Next base: position 22,989 of record DATJSO010000146.1, read on the forward strand.
GCGAGCTGCGCCAGATCTACCCGCGGCCCGGCTGGGTCGAACACGATCCAGAGGAGATCTGGCGCGCCGTGGTCGAGACCTGCCGCGAGGCGATCGCCGCGGCGCAAGGTCGTCCGATCGCCGCGATCGGCATCGCCAACCAGCGCGAGACGACCGTGCTGTGGGAGCGCGCGAGCGGCCGCCCGGTGCACAACGCGATCGTCTGGCAGGATCGCCGCAGCGCCGAATTGTGCGCGCGGTGGCGACGCGAGGGTCTGGAAGAGCCGGCGGCGGCCCGCGCCGGCCTCGTCGTCGACCCGTATTTCTCGGCCTCGAAGATCGCCTGGCTGCTCGATCACGTGCCGGGGCTGCGCCAGCGCGCCGCCGGCAGCGACATCGCGTTCGGCACGATCGACTGTTTTCTGTTGGCGCGGCTGACCGGCGGCCGGCTGCATGCGACCGACGCGACCAATGCGTCGCGCACGCTGCTGTTCAATCTGCACCACCGCCAATGGGACGACGAGTTGCTCGCGGCGTTCGACATTCCCCGCGCGCTGCTGCCCGACGTCCTCGATTGCGACGGCGATTTCGGCAGTTCCGCGCCGGCGCTGTTCGGCGATGCGATCGCGATTGCCGGGGTGGCGGGCGACCAGCAGGCGGCGCTGATCGGCCAGGCCTGTTTTCGTCCGGGCATGGTCAAATCGACCTACGGCACGGGCGCCTTCGCGCTCGTGCATATCGGCGCCGCGCCAGTGCGCTCGCGTCACCGGCTGCTGACGACGCTCGCTTACCGGATCGGCGGCGACACCGCGTACGCTTTCGAGGGCAGCATCTTCATCGCCGGTGCGGCGGTGCAATGGCTGCGCGACCGGCTGCGCGCGGTGGCCGCCGCCGCCGACATCGAAGCGTTGGCGGCGCGGGCCGATCCACGCCAGCGCGTCTACCTGGTGCCGGCCTTTGCCGGGCTCGGCGCGCCCTACTGGTCGCCCGACGCGCGCGGCGCACTGTTCGGCCTGACGGCGGAATGCGGCCTTGCCGAGTTCGCGCGGGCGGCGCTGGAAGCGGTCGGCTATCAGACGCGCGACCTGATCACTGCGATGGCCGAGGATGGCGGCGTCCCGGCCGCGCGACTGCGCGTCGATGGCGGACTGGCGGCGAGCGGGTGGGCGATGCAGTTCCTTGCCGACATCCTGCCGGCGCGGGTCGAGCGGCCGGCAATGCTGGAGACGACGGCCTGGGGCGCCGCCTATGTCGCCGGTCTTGCGCGCGGCCTGTGTGCGCCGCCGGCCGAGATGACCGCGCGCTGGACGGCGGCAGCTGCCTTCGCACCGGCAATGCCGGCCGCCGAGCGCGAGGAGCGCTACGCCGGCTGGAAGCGCGCCGTCGCCGGAGTGCTCGCGGCTTCCGGGCAATGAGCACGATCGCCAATCTCCTCGCCGATCTGCCCGACGCGCGCGGCGGCGAGGTCGTCGAGGTGCTCGTCGCCGCGACCGGATGTCGCATCGAGCGCATCGTTTCACACGGGCAGGCCAGCCCGCCCGGTTTCTGGTACGACCAGCCGCAGGCGGAGTGGGTGCTGCTCGTGGCGGGCGCGGCGCGCCTGCGGTTTGCCGACGAAGCCGCGCCGCGCACCCTGGCGCCCGGCGATCACGTGCTGATCGCGCCGCGCCGCCGGCACCGCGTCGAATGGACCGACCCCGCCGCCGCGACCGTCTGGCTCGCGGTGTTTTACCCCTGAGCGGCCGGGCGGCGCTGCGGCTCGCTTTCTCGCTTCAAAGGTCGGGAATGGCCTCGCGGCACACCAAGATGCGGCGCTTGCGGCGTACCGTGCAGAACAATGGCGCATCGACGGGCGCGGTCCCTTCGCGCATCGCGATCGCGCGGGCCAGCATGAATTGCGTCACATCGGCGAACGGCGCCAGCGGACGACGGCCGATCGGATGCCAACCGACATCCTCGAGTTCGTCGGTCGATACCGGGTCGCCATGCACGGCGTCGCCGTCGGCGAGAAAAAACCGCGTGTTGAAGCGGCGGAACGCCAGGGTCGGGGTGATCGCGCGGCCGACATAGGCGAGGCGGTCGAACGCGGCGATCACGCCGCGCTCGGCGTAGGCGGCCTCGATCGGCGACACGGCGGCGGGCGCGCATTCGGCCGCCGCGCGGCGGCCGACCAGTACACGCGCCTCCTCCCACGTCTCGCGCAAAGCGGCACGAACGGAGCGCGCGAGGCGCGGCGGCAGGCTTCCAACGCCGCTTTCGACGCGCCACGGCCGACGATCCTCGGGATCGATCGCGCCGCCGGGGAAGACCCACACACCCGGCATGAACTTGACGTGGCCGGGCCGCCGTCCGGCGAGCAGTTCGAGATCGCTGCCGGCGCCGCGCAGCAGGATCAAGGAGGCGGCATCGCGCGGCCGTACGATCCGCGGCGCGGCGCGCATTGTTTCGGCGACATCATTCATGACGCGCGATGATCGGCTGCACTCACGCCTCTTTGCCGGGTTCCGCGACGGCCGCCGACCACGGCGACATCACGTCGCCGACGCCGTAATTGAGGCCGTCCTCGCCACGCGCCACCAGGTTGGGGCAGGCAAACAGCGCCGGCCACGCGGTGTGTTCGACGACGGCCGCACCGGCGCGCGCCGCGAGCCGGTCGCGCACCAGTTCCGGCAGGCGCCGATCGATCGCGATGCCGCTCTCGCCGCTCACATCGATGCGCGGCTGGTGCGCCGCCTCTTCCGGGGTCATTGCGAAATCGATGATGAAACTCGCCAGCTGCGTGACGGCGGCAAGGATGCGCCGGCCGCCGGAGGCGCCGACGCCGAAGCGGGCCCGCCCGTCGCGCGCCGCGACGACCGGGCACATGTTGGTCAATGCCCGCTTGCCCGCCCCCAGCGAATTTGGCCGGCCCGGCCGCGGGTCGAACCACATGACGCCGTTGTTGATGAGGATGCCCGTCTGCGGCAGCACATAGCGGCTGCCGAAGCTCGACAGCAAACTCGTCGTCAGCGCGGCGATGCCGCCCTCGCGGTCAATCGCGGTGATGTGGGTCGTGCAGCTCTCGCCGGGCGGTTTGATGTCGCCGAGGCCGTCGAGCCTCGTGTGATAGGCCTGCTGCAGCGCGTCGATCAGCGTCTCGAAATAAACCGCATCGGGCGCCTGCGCGAAGCGCTTGCCGGACAACCGGTCGAGCACGTCGGCAAGCGTCGGCGCCGCGGTCAGGCCGCGCGCCGCGTGCAGCGAATAGCCGCGATACGGAATTTCCAGCGACGGCACGATGCGCGCCCGGCATGCCGCCAGATCGCCGGCCGACAACGCGCCGCCGGCGGCGCGCACGTCGGCGGCGATCGCTTCAGCGATGGCGCCGCGGTAGAAATCGTCGGGGCCCTGCTCGGCAAGCCGCGCCAGCGTCTCGCCGAGGCGCCCGAGCGCGAGCGGCGGCGCCTCGCCGCCGGGCGGCGACACCGGCGGCAGCCCGTCGGGCAGCCAGATGCGCCGGCTCTCGTCGTAGCGGCGCAGATCGGCGGCGGCGTTCGCGGTCTTCAGCGTCACCCACCAATCGACCGGCAGCCCCTGCTTGGCGAGCGCCACGGCCGGCGCCACCAGATCGCGCCACGGCGTACGGCCGAAGCGCTCGACCGCCTGCGCATAGCCGCGCACCGCGCTCGGGATCGCAAAGGACAGCGGACCGTGCATGTTGCGGTCGTCTTCGACCCGCGACCAGGTGAACAGCTCGGTCGCGGTCTCGCCGGTCAACTGAAAAGCGTCGGGATCGAGGCCGGCGGGCGCGATCGGGCCGAAATCGACGACCTCGGCGCGGCCGCCGCCCGGCGGCTGCACGACCATGAAGCCGATGGCGCCGAGGCCGCTGTTCCAGGGCTCGCGCACGGCAAGCGCGAACGCCGTCGCCACCACCGCATCGACAGCGCTGCCGCCGGCCGCCAGGATCTCGGCGCCAACGCGGGCGGCAACCCCGTTCTGCGCCGCGACGACACCGCCGCGCGATGCGGCGACCGGCTTGCGGACGCGCCAGTTCTGCATCAACGCCGTCATATCGACTCACCCCGTTCCGTCAGATCACGTCGATCTTATCGACCCGGCTCTTATAGAAAGCATAATAGCCGGCGAGGCCGTCCGCTTCGTCATAGGGGTGCTGATAGGCCCATACGGCGTTTTCGGCGCGCCTGCCGCCGGCATCGATCGTCCAGTACGAACAGTCGCCCTTGAACGGGCAGTGGCTGTGATGCGCGGTCGGCTGCAATAGCTCGAGCCGTACGTCCTGCGCTGGCACGTAATGCACCGGCTCGTGCCCGGTCTCTTCGACGCGCAGCGCCGCATTGCTGTCGGCGATCACGGCGCCGGCAAACGTGACGCAGATGCGCCGCGTCTCGGGGACGAGATCGACCCGATGGTCGGGTTTGCTCGCATAGCCGGGGGCGGGGTTTGCCATCGCGCTCTCCTTATCTGCTGATCCGCTCAGACGGTGGCTCCTGGCGCCAATTGGCGCCGTTTGGCTGCTCGCTGCAATTGAACGATGCGACGCAGCCCGAATAGAATTGCGAGCCCTGCAGCGGCCCGCATTCCTGCGCGATGCGCTTGGCGCGGAACGCCGGGTTTGTGCACAGCAACTGCTCGTATTGCCGGCTCTCCCGGACGTTCTGCTGGGCGCTTTCATTGACTTGCGGCTGCGCCCGTGCGCTTGCGGCGACGACGACAAGCCCGGCGGCGACGAGGCAACAGCAATA
>DATJSO010000147.1:0-2166 GCA_035504075.1 Allostellaceae bacterium
CGCGGATTTCGCGCTGGCGGATCTCGGTGCGCAGATAGCCGAGCACCGAGCCGGTCAGGTAAACAAGAGTCACGGCGAGCCAGGGGTAGACGGGGTCGATCAGCAAATGGGCGTAGCGGAATGCCGCCCATGAGCCGCCGACCGCGACAGCCACCGCAACCCCGCCGATCACCGCGCTGGCGATCGCGCCGATGCGCGGGAGGACAAAGATCAGCGCGAGGCCGATGACGAGAGCGAACACGAGTTCGGCGCCCTGTGCCCAATCCGGCCGGACGAGAAAGATGCCGGCGAGGATCTGCTCGATCAGCTGGGCATGGATCGCGACCCCCGGGACATGGGCGGCGAGCGGGGTGGACTGCGTGTCGTTGACGACGCCATTGGCCGAGGTGCCGACCAGCACGATGCGGCCCTTGAAGAATGCCGGGTCGAAATCGCCGGACAGGATCTTCGCGGCGGAAATCACTTCCTTGGTGTCAAACGGCGCGTAATAGACCCAGACCCTGCCGGCGGCGTCGGTCGGGAGGGTCAGCGGACCGATCTTGACCTGCGTCAAACCCGTGTTGCGGCCAAAACTGGTCTCGCCGTTGGCGCCCGCGGCTTTGGCGAGATAGGTGTGTGCGCCGGTCACCACGCGCAGCGTCTCGGCGACAAGCGAGAAGACCGGTTTCTGTCCCAGGCGCATGATCAGCGGCACGCGCCGCACGATGTCGTCCCAATCGACATGGCGGTTGAGAAAGCCGTTGCCGGCGGCGGCCTGCTGCAGCACCGGCAGATCGCCGATCGCTGCGGGGAAGCTTTCGACGTCACGCAGCGGCTCGTTGCCCGCCGCGCCAAACCCGGCCTTCGTCATGGGCGGCGTGCCGCCGCCCTGGTCGACGAGGATGAACCCGGCCACCGTCGGCACGGATTTGATCGCGGCCGCCAACTGCGCGTCGGGGTCGGGCAGCGCCGACAGCAGGCGCGCGGTCTCTGCGTCGACCCCGCCGCGGCGCTGCAACTCGGCGAGGAGCAGGTCGGGCGAAGTCCGGTCGGGCTCGGAAAACACGATGTCGAGCGCGACAACCGCCGCGCCGGCCTCGTGCAACTTGTCGATCAGTTGCGCGTCGAGACCGCGCGGCCAGGGCCACTGCCCGTATTGCTTCAGGCTGGCGTTGTCGATGTCGACGATGCGCACCGCCCCGTCACCAGCGGGGCGGGGGGCGATGCGCTGATACAAATCGAACGAGATCAGCATCAGCCGGTCGAGCAGTTCCGGCGCGGCCACACGCGCGCCGAGCGCGAGCAACAGCACCGCGAGCGGCACGATGTAGACAACGCCCCGGCGCAGCAGAAACCGCAGCGACGACATCTACCGACGGCGCGGCGCGGATTTGGCCACGCAGATGCCGGGATCGCCGCTTGCCGGCGCCGGGATTTTCCCGATGATGGTGATGGCCATGGGCGCGAAGATAAGCCCGGGCCGAGCCGATGACGAGGGCAGCGCGTCGATGCCGCTTGATGGAATGATCCGCTCGAAAATCGGCGATGCGCCCAAGCGCCGCGAGGATTTGCGCTTTTTGACCGGACGCGGCCGCTATCTCGATGACCTGTTGTTCGATCGATTGGTTCACGCGGTGGTGCTGCGCTCGCCGCACGCGCATGCGCTGATCCGCGGCATCGATACCGGTGCCGGCCGCGCAGCGCCCGGCGTGCTGGCAGTGCTGACCGCCGCGGACGCTCTAGAGGATGGGTTGCTGCCGCTGCAGCCGGGCGCGACGACCAACACGGTCACCGGAGAGGCGTTTGCCTTTGAGCCGCAGCCGCTGCTCGCCGTGGAGAAGGTCCGGCACGTCGGCGAAGCGGTAGCGCTGGTTGTCGCCGAAACGCGCGACCAGGCGCTCGACGCCGCCGAGTTGATCGTGGTGGATTACCAGCCGTTGCCGGCGGTCACCACCGCTGCCGCGGCGCGCGCCGCGGATGCCCCGGTTCTGAGCGACAAGGCGCCGGGCAATCTCTGTCTCGATTGGCGCCATGGCGACGATGCGGCGGCTGACGCGGCGTTTGCCAGGGCGGCGCATGTTGCGACGGTCGCGGTCGACAACCACCGCGTCGTCACCAATCCGATGGAGCCGCGCGGCATCGTCGCGACCTATGACGAGGGAACCGGCCGCTACGTCGCGCACGTCT
>DATJSO010000148.1:0-14646 GCA_035504075.1 Allostellaceae bacterium
CGACTGGGAGAGCTATCCGGTCATCAAGTTCAGCGAGGTGCCCGAGATTTTTGTCGAACTGATCGGCGCGCACACCGACAACCCGCCGCTCGGCATCGGCGAAGCGTCAGGCGGACCGACCGTCGCGGCGATCGGCAACGCCGTCGCGCAGGCCTTGGGCGCCCGCATCCGCGACCTGCCGATGACCCGCGACCGCATCATGGCCGCGCTGCTGCAAAGCCCGTGATTGCGCCGGGCGGCTGCGCTGCGCGTCGCCGCTACGAACAGCCGCTCGTGCTGCCGCAGGTGTCGCATTTGAGGCAGGTGCCGTTGCGGACGAGCGTGAAGTTGCCGCATTCGGTGCAGCCGTCGCCTTCGTAGCCCTTCATGCGTGCTTCGCGGATGCGTTCCTGGCGCGGATCGGCGGGGCTGGCGAGCACGACGGCTGCGGTTTCGACCGCGACGGCAGCGCCGGCCTGCGCGAAAAGCGGCATGTCCGCCTCCGCCGCGACGGCGGGGCGCGGCTCGGCCGAACGGGCATTGGTGGTGCGGCCGCCGCCGTCGCCGCGTGAGCCTGCGCGCCGGCCGCCGCCCTGCAAGACGGTCAGCCCCTTTCTGACATAACCCTGCGACGCGACGCGCTGCATCATCGCGGCAACTTCGATGGCGCCGGCGGCGCTGCTGGCCGGCGCGCGCAGGTTCGATTCCGGCCACTGCGACTCGGCCGCGACCCCCTTGCCGACCGTATCGGGCATCAGATCGGCCGGCTCGACATGCGCGAGGTCGCCGCGCCCGAGATAGGAGATCGCCAGTTCGCGGAAGATGTAGTCGAGGATCGAGGTCGCCATCTTGATCGTGTCGTTGCCCTCGACGATCCCCGACGGCTCGAAACGGGTGAACGTGAACGCCTCGACAAATTCTTCGAGCGGCACGCCGTATTGCAGGCCCAAAGAAATCGCGATCGCAAAATTGTTCATCAGCGAGCGGAAGGCCGAGCCTTCCTTGTGCATGTCGATAAAGATTTCGGCCAGCCGTCCGTCTTCGTATTCGCCGGTGCGCAGGTACACCTTGTGGCCGCCAACCGTCGCCTTCTGCGTATAGCCCTTGCGGCGGTGCGGCAGGCGGGTGCGCTCGGCTTTGACGACAAGCTTTTCGACGATCCGCTCGACGATGCGTTCGGCGACGAGCGGTGCGCGCTGCGCCGGCGACAGCGTGTAGAGATCTGCGGCCTGATCCTCGGCCTCGTCATCGTCGCCGAACAGCGTCGAGGCCAGGGGCTGCGACAATTTCGAGCCGTCGCGGTAGAGCGCCACCGCCTTCAGCCCGAGGCGCCACGACAGCCGGTAGGCGTCCTTGCAGTCTTCGACGGTGGCGCTGTTCGGCATGTTGATCGTTTTCGAAATGGCGCCGGTGATGAAGGGCTGCGCCGCCGCCATCATGCGGATGTGGCCCTCGACCGAGATCGCGCGCGTGCCGTTTTTGCCGCACGGGTTGGCGCAATCGAACACGGCGAGGTGCTCGCTTTTCAAGTGCGGCGCACCCTCCACGGTCATCGCGCCGCAGCAATAGGTGTTGGCGGCCTCGATCTCGGCGCGCGCGTAGCCGAGTGCCGCCAGCAGGTCGAAGCCGGCATCCGCGACGGCCTCCGGCGCAAGACCGAGCCGTCCGGTCAGGAACGCTTCGCCGAGCGTCCATTTGTTGAACGCGAACTTGATGTCGAAGGCCGCGGCGAGCGCGGCTTCGAGCGCCGCCAGCGCCGCCTCGTCGAAGCCCTTTTGCGCCAGGCTCTCGTGGTTGATCGCCGGCGCGCCTCTGAGCGTGCCGTGGCCGAGCGCATAGCGCTCGATATCGGCGATCGCGTCCTTGCCGTAGCCGAGGGCCGCTAGCGCCTGCGGCACCAGCCGGTTGATGATTTTGAAATAGCCGCCGCCGGCCAGTTTCTTGAATTTGACCAGGGCGAAATCGGGCTCGATGCCGGTCGTATCGCAATCCATGACGAGGCCGATCGTGCCGGTCGGCGCGATGACCGAGACCTGGGCGTTGCGGACGCCGTGCTTTTCGCTGAGCGCCAGCGCGGCGTCCCAGGCGGCGCGCGCCGCGGCGACCAGCGTCTGATCCGGGCAATCGCCAGCAGAGAGCGGCTCGGGCAGGATGGCCAGCCCCTCGTAGCCCGCCGCTTCACCGTACGCGGCGCGGCGATGGTTGCGGATGACGCGCAACATCGCCGCCCGGTTTCTCTCGAATGCCGGGAAGGCACCCAGTTCCCCGGCCATCTCGGCCGATGTCGCATAGCTGATGCCGCTCAACAGCGCGGTGATCGCAGCGGCGATCGCGCGGCCGGCTTCGCTGTCATAGGCGATGCCCATCGCCATCAGGAGGCCGCCCAGATTGGCGTAGCCGAGGCCCAGCGTACGATAGGCGTAGCTGAGCCGGGCGATTTCGCGCGCCGGGAACTGCGCCATCATGACCGAGATTTCGAGGACGAGCGTCCACAACCTGACGGCATGCTGGAAATCGGCGGCCGCGAAGCCGCCGTCGCTGCGGCGATAGGCCAGCAGGTTGAGCGACGCGAGATTGCACGCCGTGTCGTCGAGGAACATGTATTCCGAGCACGGGTTCGACGCGTCGATGCGGCCGCCCTCGGGGCAGGTGTGCCAGTCGTTGATTGTCGTGTCGAACTGCAACCCCGGATCGGCCGAGGCCCAGGCAGCGTGCGCGATCTTGTCCCACAACTCGCGCGCCGGCAGTGTCTTTGAGACTTTGCCGTCGGTGCGGCGGGTCAGGTGCCATTCGGCGCCCTGCTCGACGCGTTCGAGAAAATCGTTCGTAATGCGCACCGAATTGTTGGAGTTCTGCCCGGCGACGGTCAGATAGGCTTCCGAATCCCAGTCGGTATCGTAGGTACGGAAGTCGATCGCCGCGAAGCCCTGGCGGGCGAATTGAATGACGCGGCGGATATAGTTTTCCGGGATCATCGCGCGGCGCGCGGCGCGGATCTCGCGTTTCAGCGCCGGGTTCTTTTCCGGGTCGTAGGGATCCTCGGCCTCCTCGCGGCAGGTCGCCATGATCAGGTTGAGGTGCCTGGCCGCCAGCTTCGAGCCGCTGACGAGGGCGGCGACCTTCTGCTCCTCGACGACCTTCCAGTCGATGAAATCCTCGATGTCGGGATGGTCGGCATCGACGATAACCATCTTGGCGGCGCGCGGCGTCGTGCCGCCCGATTTGATCGCGCCGGCGGCGCGGTCGCCGATTTTCAGGAAACTCATCAGCCCGGACGAGCGGCCGCCGCCCGACAGTTTCTCGCCGTCGCCGCGCAGTTTCGAGAAATTGGAGCCGGTGCCCGAGCCGTATTTGAACAGCCGCGCCTCGCGCACCCACAAATCCATGATGCCGCCCTCGTTGACGAGGTCGTCGGCGACCGACTGAATGAAGCAGGCGTGCGGCTGCGGGTGCTCGTAGGCGCTGTCGGAGGCGCGCACCCTGGCGGTCTTATGGTCGACGTAATAGTGCCCCTGGGCCGGCCCGTCGATGCCGTAGGCCCAATGGAGGCCGGTGTTGAACCATTGCGGCGAATTGGGCGCCCCCATCTGGCGCGCGAGCATCAGCCTGAGTTCGTCGTAAAAGGCGCGGGCATCGGCCTCGCCGTCGAAATAACCGCCCTTCCAGCCCCAATAGGTCCACGTCCCAGCCATCCGGTCGAAGCATTGCTTGGCGCTGGTTTCGCCCCCCATGCGCTGGTCCTTCGGCAGCGCGGCAAGCGCGTCGGCATCGCCGACGCGGCGCCACAGCCAGGCGGGAACGCCCTCTTCCTCGACCGCGACGCGACGCATCGGCACCCCCGCCTTGCGCAGGTATTTCTGTGCAAGGATGTCGCAGGCGACCTGGCTCCACTCGGCCGGCACGTCGATTCCCTCGGCGGCGAACACGACCGAGCCGTCGGGATTGCGGATCTCGCTCGAAGCGCTGCGGAATGGCACCCCCTCATAGGCATCCCGGCCTTCCGTGGTAAAACGACGCGCGATTTGCATTCCTCTCCCCCAGGCTCCAGCAGCGCCGCGCGCCGAACTGCACCTTGTTTTGTGGTTGGGCGCGGCGGAACCCACAAGATAATCGACGAGCGCTCCTCGGGCAAAACATATTTGGTGTGCGCGATAACTATCTCCACTATATGTTGCGTATTTGCGACGCCGGCAGTCGAGGCGACGCGCTCGGTGGGGCGAGGACGCAAATGCGATAACGCCGGACCTTTACCGCGCCCTGCCGGCGGTGCGATAAACCGGCGCCCGACCCGGAGGAATGATGGGCGCGACGTTCGGAACATGGCTCCTGACAAAGCTGCGCGGCCAATACGTGGGCGCCGACGATTACGGGAACCGCTACTACCGGCTGAAGGGGGATCGCCCGGCGCGGCTCGGCGGCGGCCGCTTCAGCCGCGAGCGCCGCTGGGTCATCTACAATGGCGAGCCGGAAGCGTCGAAAGTGCCGGCGGAATGGCACGCCTGGCTGCATCACATGGTAAACGAGGTGCCGCAGATGCGGCAGAAATATCCGTGGGAGAAGCCGCACCAGCCGAACATGACCGGCACTCGCTTTGCGTACCGGCCGCCCGGTTCGGTGTTGCGCGGCGGCCACCGGGCAGCGGCGGCCGGCGATTACGAACCGTGGACGCCGGAATAGCGGCGGGCACGAACGCGATGCGGCGCGGGACAGGGCGATGAGAGGCAACGTCATCGAGACCGTGATGGGAGCGGTGGTCCTCATCGTTGCCGGATTTTTCCTTTATTTCGCCTACAACACGAGCCAGCTGCGCTCGGTATCCGGCTACGAGGTCAGCGCCGATTTCTCGCGGGTGGACGGCATCCATGACGGCAGCGATGTGCGCATCAGCGGCATTAAAGTCGGCTCCGTCGTCTCGGCGAGGCTCAACCCGGCGACGTTCCTGGCGACCTTGAACCTCAGCGTCGCACCTGACATCAAGCTGCCGGTCGATACCGTCGCCGAGATCGTCTCGTCGGGCCTCCTCGGCGACAAATACATCTCGCTGGTGCCGGGCGGGTCGGATAAGAACATCCCGCCGGGCGGCAAGATCAAATACACCCAATCATCAGTCAATCTGGAGAACCTGATCGGCCAGATGATCTTCTCCGCGCCCGGCGGCAAAAAGCCGGGCGAGGGCGGGTCGCCGTCGTCCGGCGGCGCGCCGGCGTCGGCCGCGCCGCTGCAATTGCCCTCACCGGGCAAATGATCAGGCGCGCGAGGCTCGCCGGCGCGATGCTGGCCTCGCTCGCGGCGACAACGGCTGCCGCCGAGGCGCCGACGATGATCCGCGAACCGGTCGCGGTTTTGCAGGGGCTCGACAAGGTGACCGCGCGCGTCTCCAAATTCGACGCACCGGTCGGCCAGCCGGTGACGTTCGGTACATTATCGATCGTCGTCCGCGACTGCGAGAAGAGCACGCCGGAAGAACGCCCGGAAAATGCCGCCTTCTTGCGGATCGACGATAATCGGCCGGGCGAGGCGCCGGTGCGGCGGTTCAGCGGCTGGATGTTTTCGTCGAGCCCGGCCTTGTCGGCGCTCGAACATCCGGTCTACGACGTCAACCTGCTGGAATGCATGGGAGCAGCCTCGCCGCCGGCCGCGGCAGCCGCGACATCCAAACCCGCGGGCAGTTCGCGCGGAAATCGCGCGGAATAGCGCAGCGCCTCGGCCAACCGGCGGTGATAGCGTGCCCGGGAAACCTCGACGGCGCCGAACTGCGCCAGATGCGGCGTCACGAACTGGGTGTCGAGCAGCCGATAGCCGCCGATCCGGAGCCGCGCAACGAGATGCACGAGGGCGATCTTGCTCGCGTCGGTCACCCGGCTGAACATGCTTTCACCAAAGAACGCGGCGCCGAGCGAAACGCCGTAAAGCCCGCCGACCAATCCGCGCCCGTTGCCGTCGTCCAGCCAGCATTCGACGCAATGCGCCTGCCCCTGTGACGCCAGCGCTGTGTAGAGCCGGATGATCTCGGCGTTGATCCAGGTCGAGGGGCGCGTTTCGCTCGCCTCGCCGCAGCCGCGCATGACGCCGGCGAAATCCGTATCGCAGCGCACCTCGAAGACGCCGCGCCGCAACACCCGCTTCAACCGCCGCGGCACGTGAAACGCATCGAGCGGGATGATGCCGCGGCGCGTCGGATCGACCCAGAACAATCCCGGGTCGTCGGCCGATTCGGCCATCGGGAAGATGCCGGCGGCGTAGGCCTGCAGCAGCAACTCGGACGTGAGCCGGGTCATGGCGCGGCGGCAGGGCGGGCGAGGAAGCGTTCGAGCCAATTGACATCGTAGGCGCCGCGGCGGAATTCCGGGTTTTCGACGATTCGCTGATGCAGCGGAAGCGTCGTTTCGATGCCGCCGATCGCGTATTCTTCAAGCGCGCGGGAGAGTCGCAGCAAGCATTCCTCACGACTGCCGCCGTGGACGATCAGCTTCGCCACCAGGCTGTCGTAAAATGGCGGCACCTGGTAGCCGTGGTAGAGCCCGCTGTCGACGCGTACGCCGAAGCCGCCCGGCGCATGGTATTCGCTGATCCGGCCGGGCGACGGCCGGAAATCCTCCGGGCTTTCGGCGTTGATCCGGCATTCGATCGCGTGACCTCTGAGCACGATGTCGGATTGCCGGTAGGCAAGCGGCCGGCCGGCGGCGATCGCGAGCTGTTCATGCACCAGATCGATGCCGCTGATCATCTCGCTGACCGGATGCTCGACCTGCAATCGCGTGTTCATCTCGATGAAATAGAACGCCCCGTCCTGGTACAAGAATTCGATCGTGCCGGCGCTGCGATAGCCGAGTTGCTGCATCGCGGCCACCGCGATTTTTTGCACGCGGGCGCGCGCCGCCGCATCGAGGGCCGGTGACGGCGCCTCTTCCAGCAGCTTCTGATGCGCTCGCTGGAGCGAGCAATCGCGCTCGCCGAGGTGGATGACACCGCCGGCGCCGTCACCGAGCAACTGCACCTCGATGTGGCGCGGCCGCGGGAGGAAGCGTTCGAGATAGACGGCGTCATCGCCGAACCCGGCGCGCGCCTCGGCCTGCGCCAATGGCAGAAGGTGGGTCAGTTCGGCCTCGTCGTGCGCCAGCTTCATGCCGCGGCCGCCGCCGCCGGCCGACGCCTTCAGCAGGACGGGGTAGCCGATCGTGCGGGCCGCTGTCGCCGCCTCGGCGGCATCGCGCACCGCCGCGGGCGACCCCGGCACGACGGGTATGCCGAGGCGCTCGGCGGCGGCCTTGGCGCGCACCTTGTCGCCCATCAGCCGGATATGCTCGGGCGTCGGGCCGATAAACGTGAAGCCGTGCTCCTCGACCGCCGCCGCAAAGTCCGCGTTCTCGGCGAGAAAGCCGATTCCCGGATGGACCGCGTCGGCGCCGGTGATCGTCGCCGCCGACAGGATTGCCGGGATGTTGAGATAGGAGGCGCGCGCCGGCGGCGGGCCGATGCACACGGTTTCGTCGGCGAGCCGGACATGCATCGCCTGCGCGTCGGCGGTCGAGTGCACGGCGACAGTGCGGATGCCCAGTTCGCGGCAGGCGCGCTGAATGCGCAGCGCGATCTCGCCGCGACCCGCGATCAGCACCTTCCCGAACATTGCGGACAAGGGTCGCGGGTCACTCGATCAGCATCAACGGCGCACCATATTCGACCGGTGCGGCGTCCTCGATAAAGATGCGGGCGATCCGGCCGGCATGCGGCGCGCGGATCTGGTTCATCACCTTCATCGCCTCGATGATCAACAGCGGCTGGTCCTTGGCGACCCGATCGCCGACGCGCACAAACGGCGCCGCGGCCGGCTCCGGCGCCAGGTAGGCGATGCCGACCATCGGCGAGGCCAACATGCCGGGATGCTCGGCGCCGTTGCCCGCCGGACCGGCGGCCGGCGGCTCGCCGCCGCGGTTCGGCAGGCTCGCCGGATCGGATGCCGGCGCATGGCCATTGACCGTATGGGGTTGCGCGGGCTTTCCGCTCTCGCGGGCGACCCGTATCCGGTGGTCGCCGATCGCGTATTCGATTTCACTGAGGCCGGTTTCGGCGAGCAGGCCGGCGAGCGCGCGGATCGTCTCGGCGTCGGGATTGAGCGGCAGCCGGCGGTGTCCGAATCTCACGATGTGGCCTCGCCCGTTTCCGCCTCGATCAGATTGGCGGCCGCCTCCAGCGCCAATTCGTAGCCGTGCGGCCCGAGACCGCAGATGACGCCGCGCGCCGCCAGGCTGACATAGGAATGGTGGCGGAAGCGTTCGCGCCGGAAGATGTTCGACAGGTGCACCTCGATGACCGGCAGATCGGCGGCGTTGAGCGCGTCGAGGATCGCGACGGAGGTGTGCGTCAGGGCGCCGGCGTTGAGGATGATGCCGTCCGCGACTTCGCGCGCCTCCTGGATCCAGTCGACGATCTGGCCCTCGTGATTGCTCTGGCGGAATTCGATCTGCAGGTCCAGAGCGGCGGCGCGCACCAGGCAGCGCTGCTCGACATCGGCCAGCGTGTCATAGCCGTAGGTCGCCGGCTCGCGTACTCCGAGCAGATTCAGATTCGGGCCGTTAAGGATAAAGACGGTCGGCAACGGGACACTCCACGACGCGCGGAACGCGTTATAGCACGGGGCGACCGGGCGACAAGCGGGCGCCGACGGCAGCCCGCGGCCGATGCGAGTTCGCGTCGGATTGCTTCGCATCTCCGGCGTTGATCGAAAACGGCGACACGACGCGGCGCATCGCGGCGAAGCGGTGGGGTTGGCCGAATCGCCGGCTCACACGGTCGCCGCGGTGCCGAGGATGACTGTCGCCTGCGACGACAGGACGCCGCCGTTGCCGTGCGCCATCGCGGTCGCGGCATTGGCAACCTGGCGGGCGCCGCATTCGCCGCGCAGTTGCCGCACTGCCTCGATCAGCAGGAAGAGGCCGTACATGCCGGGATGGCAGTACGAGAGGCCGCCGCCGTTGGTGTTGACCGGCAGGGCGCCGCCCGGCGCGATGCGGCCACCCGCGACAAACCGGCCACCTTCGCCCTTCGGGCAGAATCCGAGGTCTTCGAGGAAAAGAATCGTGTTGATCGTGAAGGCGTCGTAGAGCTCGAGGACATCGATCTCGGCCGGCCCAAGCCCTGCCGCCGCGTAAGCCTGCCGTCCCGCTTCGAGGGCGCCGGTTACAGTCAAATCGGGCATGCTCGAAATATTGGCGTGGGTGATCGCCGAGCCGCAGCCGAGCACGTAGACGGGAGGCTTTTTCAGGTTCCTGGCGCGGTCGGCGAGGGTCATTACGATTGCCCCGCCGCCGTCCGTTACGAGGCAGATGTCGCGCACCGTAAACGGGTAGCTGACCATGCGGGCAGCGAGCACGTCGGCGACGCTCAGCGGCTGCTTTTCCCAGGCGGCCGGGTTGAGCAGCGCCCATTGCCGCGCCGCGACCGCGACCGCCGCCAGCTGCTCGCGGGTCGTGCCGAACTGGTGCATATGGCGCGCGGCGGCCAGCGCGTAGGCGGTAGACGGCAGGAACGGGCGGAACGGCGTCTCGTACGGGTTGACCTCGCGTACCGAAGCCTGGCGCCGGCCGACGCTGCGCTGTGTCGATCCGTAAGCCACGACGGCAACCGTGCAGAGCCCCTGCTGCAGGGCGGCCGCAGCATGCGCGACGTGAAACTCGAAGGACGCGCCGCCAAGGATCGTCGTATCGATGTAAGCCGGCGAGATGCCGAGATACTCGGCCAGCGACAACCCCGACGTGCGGGCCTGCGTCGTCGCGCAGAACAAGCCGTCGACGTCACGCAGCGCGAGGCCGCAATCGGCGAGCGCACGGGCGATGCCCTGCGCCATCAAATCGATCGGGTTGAGGCCGTCGGCGACGTGGCCGAGATCGGATTCGGCCGCGCCGACGATCGCCGCCGCGCCCCGGACAAGGCCGCTCATCGCCCGCCCTCGACCGGCGTGAACACAGGATAGGATGGCTCTGGGCCGCCCGGGCGAAGGATGCGGCACCGCACGCGCATGCCGATCCTGACCGCCATCGGGTCGATGTCCTCGACCCGGCTCATCAGCCGGAAGCCTTCGTCGCAATCGATCAGGGCGACGTTGTACGGCTCGCCCTGCGCCGGATGGGTTACGGTCGTCGCGTAAACCGTGCCGAGGCCCGAGGCGACACGCCATTCCAGCACCGTCGAGCCGGTGAACGGGCACAGGATGCGCGGATAGAAGACCGCGCGCCCGGCCGCCGGGCTCCATTGATAGGCCAGCTCGCCGCGATCGAGATGGGCCTGGTAGATCGCCAGCGGCGACTGGGTTTCCGGCATCGGCATCGATCCTCTCGTCAACCGCCCAGATCAGCCGACGCCGCGATCGCCGCCGGTCCGGCGCGCTTCATGCGGCCGTCGCGCTGGCCGGCATCATTCCCCCTCGAAGCGCTTTGCAAAGCCGCTCCAGCAGGCATCGTAATCCGCCTGCAGCGCGGCGGCATCGAGGGCGAAGCGGGTCGGGCGGATCAGGAACCGTGTCTCGAACATGAAGGCAAGCGTGCCCTCGATCTTCTGTGGCTTCAAGTCCGCCGCCGTCGCCCGCTCGAAGGTAGCGCTGTCGGGGCCGTGCGCCGACAGGCAGTTATGCAGCGACATGCCGCCCGGCAGGAAGCCTTCGGCTTTGGCGTCGTACGCACCGGCGACGAGTCCCATGAACTCGCTCATCACGTTGCGATGGAAGAACGGCGGGCGGAACGTGTGCTCGGCGACCATCCAGCGGGGCGGAAAGATGACAAAATCGCAATTCGCGGTGCCGGGAATTTCGCTCGGCGAGGTCAGCACCGTAAAGATCGACGGGTCCGGATGGTCGAAGCTGACCGTGCCGAGGGCATTGAAATTTGCCAGGTCGTATTTGTACCGCAGATAGTTGCCATGCCAGGCGACGACGTCGAGCGGCGAGTGGTCGAGGCTCGTTGCCCAAAGGTGCCCTGCGAATTTGGCGATCATCTCGCACGGCCCGTCGCGATCCTCGAACGCGGCAACCGGGGCGAGGAAGTCGCGCGGGTTGGCGAGGCCGTTGGCGCCGATCGGGCCGAGTTCCGGCAGGCGGAACAACGCGCCGTAATTCTCGCAGATATAGCCGGCGGCGCGCCCGTCTGGCAGTTCGACGCGGAAGCGGACGCCGCGCGGCATCACCGCGATATCGCCGGGCTGCGCGTCGAGCGCGCCGAATTCGCTGCGCAGCAGCAGCCGTCCCTGCTGCGGCACGATCAGCATTTCGCCATCGGCATTGTAGAAGACGCGGTCGACCATCGGGTGGGTCGCGCGATAGACATGGATCGCGATGCCGCTGCGGCCGCCGGCATCGCCGTTGCTGCCGATCGTCGCCATGCCGCCGATGAAGTCGGAGGGGTGGTCGGGATAGGGCAGCGGGTCCCAGCGCAGGCGGTTGGGCGAGGGATCGGCCTCATCGCAAGGGGCGGTGCGAAGCAAACCGTCATCGGTGCGGCGGAACGGCGCATGCATCGCCGACGGCCGGATGCGATAGAGCCACGAACGCCGATTCTCGGCCCGCGGCGCGGTGAACGGGGTCCCGGACAATTGCTCCGCATAAAGCCCCTTCGGCGGCCGCTGCGGCGCGTTTTGGCCGCGCGGCAGGGCGCCCGGCATGGCCTCGCTCGCCAACGCGTTGGCAAAGCCCGACAGATAGCGCAATTCAGCGTCCATTGGCGGCTCCCGCCGTCGCCCATCGACTGCTGCGATATGGGGATCGTCACTTCCCGCTGCGATGATCGCTTTTCGTGGGGCAGAAGAGGCGGGCAGGGCATCGAACCCGCCTGCGGACGCGGTTGGGCGGCGCCAAGCGACTGCTGCTAAGCCTTTGTCAACCGCAGCGCGATAAAGACGCATTGGCGGGCGGCGCCGGCGTTAGCCCGACAGCGCAAGACGGCGAGAAGGGGTTCGGGCAGTGCGAGGCGTCCTGTTCATGTATGCAACGCTGATAGCGGCGGCGCTCGTCATCTTTGTCGGCTATCATACATAGCTGACCTTGATATTGCCGGTTGCCGGCGGGTCTCCCGGCGCGGACGATCGACTTGCGGCCGACGGGCGATCATGCTTTAACACGGCCAAGTCAAGGGAGCGCGCCGTGTCGTCAGGGGTCCCGCGAGAGCTTTCGCCGCACCTTCATGCTGATTTAAAGGACCGCCCGCGCGCCTCCGACAAGGATGGTGCGATCGAGCTTTGCTTCCAACTGCTGTCGTCTGGGCGACAACTGGGCGAGGTGCTTGCCGAATTGGCGCCTGTTTCCGGTTTGCTTGACGGCAATTCGGATGCGGCGGTGGTCGGCGAGGCGCCCGACCCGATGCGGCCGCCGATCGAGGCGCTCGAACACGCGTTCCTGGAAGCCCCGCCGCTGCCGCAGCGACCAGCCCCGGCGGGAATAACCGCAATTCCGCCGCTGCTCATCGCTGCGGCGCAAATTGCCCAGTCGGCCGATCCTGCGGTCGGCGCGCCGACCGATCCGGGGGTGGTCCGGCGACGTTGGGCTGGGACCGACGCTCGGCTCGGCTCGGCGCAGCGGATTTCGCTGCTGCTGCTGTTCGTCGTGCTGCTCGCCGCCGTTCCGCTGGTCACGCTGTCGCTGCCGCGTTTGATACCGGGAGCCGCAACGGCAGGCAAAATCGCCCCGAAGACAGCTGGCAGGCGCCATTCCCCTGTCACTGTCGCCGCGGCTGATGCCGGGCCGACCAAGGCACAGCCTCTTGCAACGGCGCCGGTAAAGACGCGGACGGCTGACGCGCCGTCGCCGCGGCCCGCCGCGGACCTCGTGCGAGAGGCGGCCGAGGTCGCGGCCGCTTCCGCCGTGCGGCGGTCTACCATCGCGTCGGCAACGACCCCGGTGGGGGCGCCGGCGACGGTGCACGCCGCGGTGCCGGCCGTCGCAGACGCCGACCCGCCGGTGCACCCGGCGGTGATGCGCGAGCCGATAGCGGCGCCCCCCGAACAGCGCAACGAATCACGGCTCTCGATCGGCGAGACGACGATCCTCGTGACGCGCGGCGATGCGCTCCTCGCGACCGGCGACATCGCGTCGGCGCGGCTGTTTTATCGGCGCGGCGCCGACGGCGGCGACGGCGCCGCCGCGTTGCGGCTCGGCGAGACGTTCGACCTGGCGTTTCTGACGCAGGCCGGTTTGCCGACGGCCTCCGCCGATGCAAAGGACGCGCAGTTCTGGTATCGCCGGGCGCGTGATCTCGGCGATCGAGATGCCGATCTTCTCCTCAAAAATATCGGGGCCGCCACGCAATAATGAGCATATTTCGTACGATCGTTCGCGCCGGCGTCGTTTTCGGCGTCACGGCGGCGGGCGCGACCGGGGGCCTCGCTCCGGCTCTTGCCGCCTCTCAGAACGCGATTGTCGTCAACCGCGGCGTCGTTGAACTCGAGACCGGTCCGGCCGATGACAT
This sequence comes from Allostellaceae bacterium, assembly GCA_035504075.1. Taxonomy (GTDB): domain Bacteria; phylum Pseudomonadota; class Alphaproteobacteria; order ATCC43930; family CGMCC-115725; genus DATARH01. The sequence goes on from DATJSO010000148.1 coordinate 13,428, forward strand.
TTCGGTGCGCATGGCAGGTGAAATCGCCAGCATCATCGACGACGGCGCGACGCGCCGGGTTGTCCCGGTGGTCGGAAAGGGGCCGCTGCAAAATCTGATCGACCTGAAATATCTGCGCGGCATCGATTTGGCGATCGTGCAGGAGGATGCGCTCGATTATGCAAAACAGCAGAATTTCCTGCCCGGCGTCGAGTCGCTGACCTACATCGCGAAGCTCTACAATGAAGAATTTCACCTTTTGGCGCGCGCGGGCATCAACAGCGTCAACGATCTCGCCGGGCAGACCGTCAATGTCGACGTGAAAGGCAGCGGCACCGCGGTCACCGCGAGCCGCCTGTTCGATCTGCTCAACATCAAGGTCAAATACGCGGATGACAGTCAGCCGGTCGCGCTCGATAAATTGCGCAACGGCGAGATCGCCGCGATCGCCTATGTGGCGGCCGACCCGGCGCCGTTTTTCCAGGCGCTGAAGCCCGGCAGCGGTCTGCATCTGCTCGGCATTCCACCGACGCAGGCGGTGACCGCCGTCTATGCGCCGACCCGCATCACCGCGGCCGACTACCCGAACCTCGTCGCGCCTGATCACCCGATCGATACGATCGCGGTCGGCAACGTGCTGATGGCCGCCGATCTGCGCGGGCTGCGCGAGCGCGAACGCAACCTCGACAATTTCGTCGACACGTTCTTCACCGGCTTCAACGGGCTGCTCGCGCCGGGTTTTGACCCGAAATGGCGGGAAGTCAACATAGCGGCCGATCTGCCGGGTTGGACGCGCAACACGGCGGCGGCAGAGTGGCTGAGCAGCAACCCGCAAGTCGCGGCGGCACCGAACCCGGACGTCCTGAAAACATTGTTCTCCCGCTTTATCGACGAGCGCCGTCAAGCCAACGGCGGCACACCGATGTCGGCGACAGACAAGGACGCGTTGTTCAAGCAATTCGAAGCATGGCAACGCGGCCAGGCACGCTGAGGCGGCGGGTCGGGCGACGCCCCAGAGAAATGGCGGTTTCGTGAAGAGCGGATGTGTTCCGGGGGCGGCCGGTCGGCCATCAGGCGCCGCGCCGACGCGCCGCGCCGTCATTGCCGGCGGCCTCGGCACCGGCGCGATGCTGGCCTGGCCGGGCCGCGGGATCGCGGACGACGCGCCGACGCGCGGCGGCACGCTGGAATTCGCGGTCCTCGTCGAACCCAAGAATTACGACTGTGTTTCCAATACTTC
>DATJSO010000149.1:0-7339 GCA_035504075.1 Allostellaceae bacterium
GTTTTGCGCAGCGAGCGGGCACATGAGCGAAAATCCGCCTCCCTTTCGACTTACCGGCGGCTGTCAATGCGGCGCCGTCCGCTATGAGCTCACCGCACCGCCGGAGCGCGTCCACTTGTGCCATTGCCGGATGTGCCAGAAGGCGGTCGGCGGGCCGTTTGCGGTCGGCGCGCCGGTGCGGCGCAGCGCCTTTGCCTGGACGCGCGGGACGCCAGCCTCGTTTGCCAGTTCGTCGCTGGCGCAGCGCGATTTCTGTCCGCGCTGCGGAACCCCGCTGACCTTCCGCTACGACGATGCGGACACGATTTCGGTCACGGTCGGCAGCCTCGACCGGCCGCAGGATGTGCCGCCGGTGCGGCACTACGGCGTCGAGGGCCGTCTTGGTTGGCTTGACCGACTCGCATCGCTGCCCGTCGAGACCACCGATGAGATGATGCCGGCGGCCCGGCGGGCGCGGTACGTCAATTATCAGCACCCCGACCGCGACACGCCGCCGGACTGGTCGCCGCCGCGATGAGCGTGCCCGCGGCGCTGTTCGACCGGCGGGCGTGGCGCGCTCATCGCGAGCGGGCGGCGCGCCTGGGCGCGGTCGATTTTCTGCATGACGAAGTTGCCGACCGGCTCATCGACCGGCTCGATCTGATCAATCACGAATTTCCGCTCGCGCTCGACCTTGGCGCGCGCGCCGGCGGCCTCGCGCGCATGCTGTCCGCGCGGCCGGGCACCGAATGCGTTGTCGCAGCCGAGCCGGCCGTCGGTTTCCTCGGCCGTGCGCCGGCGCCGCGCGTCGTGGCCGATCCCGAACTCCTGCCCTTCGGCGGCGCCAGGTTCGATTTGATAATCAGCAATCTCGTGTTGCATTGGGCCGCCGACCTGCCGGGCGCGCTCGTGCAGTTGCGCCGCGCGCTGAAGCCCGACGGCCTGCTGCTGGCGGCGATGTTGGGCGATGCGACGCTGGTCGAGTTGCGCGCGGCGTTGTTCGAAGCGGAGTTGGCCGAGGAAGGCGGCGTCAGCCCGCGCGTGTCGCCGGCGGTGGAATTGACCGACGCCGCGGCCCTCCTGCAACGCGCCGGGTTGGCGCTGCCGGTCGCCGACGGCGAGACGATCACGGTCGCCTACCCCGACATGCTCGCGTTGCTGCGCGACCTGCGCGGCATGGGCGAAACCAATGCACTCGCTGCCCGGCGCCGCGCGCCGCTCAAGCGCGCGACGCTGGCGCACGCCGCCCGGCTCTATGCTGAGCGCTTCGCCGACGGCGACGGCCGCATCAGGGCGACGTTCGGCGTGCTGTTTCTGTGCGGCTGGGCGCCGCATCCGAGCCAGCCCAAGCCGCTGCCGCGCGGCAGCGCCGCGGCGCGCCTCGCCGACGCGCTGAAGCCGGGGGGCTGAACGCGGAAACCGGTTGCCCGCGCGCCGCCCCTCGGCGAGGGTCGATACGACGGCCGGCGAAAGGATGAAAGGACGACCGATGGAAGCCTGGTGGCAATGCGAAATCCCCTATCCGTTCGTGCCGCGGGAGGTTTTGGCGAAGGCCGAGTCTGTGCGCGGCAGCCTGCCCAACCGCTATTGCGATCCGCGCGTCGCGGCCGATTTGTTCGAGGAGGTCATCGACGAGTTCCTGTTGTGCGACGACCTCGGCATGAATTGTCTCGCGATCGAGCATCACGCCGGCATCAATTCGCTGCTCGGCGCCAACCCGATGCTCGTCGCGATCCTCGCGCGGCAGACCCGCAACGTCCGCATCCTGTCGTTGGGCACGCTGATCTCGTTGCGCCCCGACCCGGTGCGCGCCGCCGAGGAATACGCGACGGCCGACATCATCTCGCGCGGCCGGCTCGACATCGGCTTTGTCAAGTCGGGCGGCACCGAGATGCCCAGCGCCGACGCCAACCCGGTCAGAAACGAGGAGCGCTATTGGGAGGCGATCGACCTGATCAAGAAGGCATTGTCGTCGCATGACGGGCCGTTCAGCTGGGAGGGCAAGCATTTCACGCACTCCCATGTCAACATCTGGCCGCGCCCATGGCAGCAGCCGCACCCGCGCTTCTGGTCGGCGACCGGCGATCCCAGGAGCGCTGCCGAGGTCGGCCGCCGCGGCATGACGCATGTGCTCGTCTTGCGCGGCGCCGACGGCACGAAACGTGCCTACCAGGCGCACCGGCAGGCGCGGCGCGAGGCCGGATTGCCGCCGGTCACGACCGATAATTTCGCCTATGCCGCTTTCGTCTATGTCGGCGACACAGAGGAGGAAGGCAGGCGCGTCGGCAGCAAGCTCCTGTGGTTTCTCAACACGAGCCTCAAATCGGCGCCGCAACACTCGCGCTTCATGCCCGGCACCCTGTCGCCGGAAGCGGCGCCGCAGACCTTCCGCCAACGGTCGCGCCCTGCCAATGGACCTGGCGGCGGCGACGGCGGCGCCAACCTGACCAATGCCGAGAAGGGTGTGACGCCGTCGGCCGGGCACAACATCCGCCGGCTCCTCTCGATCGGCGTCGAGGAGGCGATGGCGATGGGCATCCTGTTTGTCGGCAACCCGGACAGCGTCTACCGTCAGATCATGGAGTTCTACGACAAGGTCGGCGGCTTCGGGCATCTGTCGCTGGTCGGCCGCTCCGGCTTTATGACCCACCGCGAATCGGAAAAAGCCATCCGCCTGTTCTCGAAGGAAGTCCTGCCCCGCCTGAAGGAAATCAAGCCGGTCGAGGCGGCATGAGGCGTTTCTTGCGGCGCTCGAACCCCATCCTTATGATCCGCGGCTCATGGAGGAATTCCGGTTCGGGCATCGCCACCTGCTCGGCATCGAGGGGCTGAGCCGAGGCGATATCGAGCATGTGCTCGACCTCGCCGACGGCTGTGTCGAGCTGAACCGCCAGGCCGATAAAAAGCGCGCGACATTGCGCGGCCGCACATTGATCAACTGCTTTTTCGAAAATTCGACGCGCACCCGAACTTCGTTCGAGGTCGCCGGCAAGCGGCTGGGCGCCGATGTCGTCAACATGGCGGTCGATGTGTCGTCGATGCGCAAGGGCGAGACGCTGATCGACACGGCAATGACGCTGAACGCGATGCACCCCGATGTGCTCGTCGTGCGCCATCCCGAATCGGGTGCCGTGCAGCTCCTCGCGGAAAAGGTCGATTGCGCCGTCATCAACGCCGGCGACGGCAGCCACGAGCACCCGACGCAGGCGCTGCTCGACGCGCTGACGATCCGCCGCCGGAAGGGCCGGCTGCAGGGCCTTACCGTCGCGATCTGCGGCGATGTCGCGCACAGCCGCGTCGCGCGTTCCAACATCTGGCTGCTCAACGCGATGGGCGCCCGCGTCCGCGTCGTCGCGCCGCGCACGTTGCTGCCGGCGGCGATCGAGCACCTTGGCGTCGAGGTCTTCGCCGACATGGCGCCGGGTCTGCGCGATGCCGATATCGTCATGATGCTGCGACTGCAGATGGAGCGCATGCACGGCTCGTTCGTGCCGTCGAGCCGCGAATACTTTCATTTCTTCGGCCTCGATGACGACAAGCTGCGCCTTGCCAAGCCCGACGCGCTGATCATGCACCCCGGGCCGATGAACCGTGGCGTCGAGATCGGCAGCGTCGTCGCCGACGACATCGACAGGAGCCTCATTCGCCAGCAGGTCGAGATGGGCGTTGCGGTGCGGATGGCCTGCCTCGAAATCCTTGCCGGCGGCCTCGGCAACAACCCGCCGGTGCAGTAAGCGCGATGCGGCGGCTCTATCGCAATGCGCGGTTGGTCGATCCAGCGGATGGCCGCGACGGGCCCGGCGACCTGCTGGTCGAGGACGGGCGGATCGCGGCGCTCGGCAGCGGCATCGACGCGGCCACGGCGGCCGAGATTGTCGAGCTTGGCGGGATGTGCCTGGCGCCGGGCCTCGTCGATATGCGCGTGCAATTGCGCGAACCGGGCGCCGAGCACATCGAGTCGATCGCTTCGGGCGGGCGGGCGGCGGCCGCGGGCGGCGTCACGACAATGGCGGCGCTGCCCAACACCGAGCCGCCAGTCGATGACGTGTCGGTCGTTGAATTCGTCGCACGCCGCGCCCGCGAGGCAAGGCTCGCCAAGATCCACACCTACGCCGCCGCGACGAAAGGTCTCAGAGGCCGCGAACTGACCGAGATCGGCCTGCTCGCCGCGAGCGGCGCCATCGGCTTTACCGACGGCGTCAAAGCGGTCGCCGACGCCCTCGTCATGCGCCGCGTCTTGTCGTACGCGCGCGGCTTTGATCAGCTCGTCATCCAGCATCCGGAAGAGCCGGGCCTCGCCGGCGCCGGCGAGGTCACCGAGGGCGAGATCGCGACCCGGCTCGGCCTGCCGGGCATCCCGCCCGCCGCCGAAGTCATCATGGTCGAGCGCGATCTGCGGCTCGTCGCATTGACCGGCGCGCGCTATCACGTCGCGCACGTCTCGACCGCGGCGGCGATCGAGGCGATCCGCGGCGCCAAGGCGCAGGGCCTGACGGTGACGTGCGACACCGCGCCGGCCTATTTCGCGCTGAACGAGAGTGCGATCGGCGATTATCGCACCTTTGCCAAGCTGTCGCCGCCGTTGCGCGCAGAGGGCGACCGCCGAGCCGTCGTCGCCGGGCTGGCCGACGGGACGATCGACGCGATCGCCAGCGACCACGCGCCGTGGGACCAGGATTCGAAACGCCTGCCGTTCAGCTCGGCGAGCGCCGGCATCGTCGGCCTCGAAACATTGCTGCCGCTGTCGCTGGAGCTCTACCACAATCGCCACATGACGCTGATCGAGGTGTTGCGCCGGCTGACGGCCAACCCCGCCCACATCCTGCGGCTCGACGCCGGTCGGTTGCGGCCGGACGCGCCGGCCGACCTCGTCATTTTCGACCCCGATGCGGCTTGGCGCATCGAGACGGACGCGTTCCGTTCGAAATCGAAAAATGCGCCGTTTGACGGTCGCCTGGTCAAAGGCCGCGTGCTGCAGACGATCGTCGACGGCCGCCCGGTCTTTGTCCGGCCGGTGTGAGGCGACGGTGCGCGGCCGCGCGCTGATCCTCGCCGCACCGGCCTCGGGCAGCGGCAAGACGCTGCTGACGGCGGCGCTGATTTGCGCGTTGTGCAAGCGCGGCCTGCGGGTTGCTGCCGCCAAGGCCGGGCCGGACTATATCGACCCGACATTTCACGCCACGGCGGGCGGCGACCCGTGCCTCAATCTCGATGCCTGGGCGATGCGCCCGGCGACGCTGGCGGGGCTCGTCGATCGCCTGGAAAGCGGCGCCGACATCGTGCTGTGCGAGGGGGCGATGGGGCTCTTCGATGGCACCGGCGCGAGCGGCGAAGAGGGTTCGACCGCCGCCTTGGCGCGGCTGACCGGCTGGCCGGTCGTGCTCGTCATCGATGCGAGCGGGCAGGGGGCCTCGGCGGCGGCGCTGGTCGCCGGCTTTTCCCGCCACGACCCGGCGGTGCCGCTCGCCGGCATCGTCTTCAACCGGGTCGGCGGCCCGCGCCACCGCGAGTTGCTCGAAGCGGCGCTGGCGCGCCATCTGCCGGAGTTGCCCTGCCTCGGCGCGGTGCCGCGCGATGCGGCGCTGGCGTTGCCCAAGCGCCATCTCGGCCTCGTGCCGGCGCAGGAGAGCGGCGCTGCGGCAGCGATCATCGCGCATGCCGCCGCACTCGCGGCCGCGCATCTCGACCTCGATCGGCTGCTGGCACTGGCAAGGGGTTCAGCCTTCTGCGGCGCGCCACCCGTCGCGCCGTTGCCGCCGCCCGGGCAGCACATCGCGGTGGCGCAGGATGCGGCGTTTCTGTTCGCCTATCCGGCCGTGCTCCAAGGATGGCGGCAGCACGGCGCCGAAGTCTCGTTTTTTTCGCCGCTCGCCGACGAACCGCCCGACCCCGGCTGCGATGCGGTGTACTTGCCGGGCGGCTATCCCGAACTGCACGCGGGGCGGCTTGCCGCGGCGCGCCACTTCGCCGCCGGCCTGCGGGCGGCCGCTGCGTCGGGGAAATTCGTGTACGGCGAATGCGGCGGCTACATGGCGCTCGGCCGGTTGCTGACCGACTCTGACGGCCGACAGCATGCGATGGCCGGGTTGTTGCCGCTCGACACCAGCTTCGCCGCGCGCCGCCTGCATCTCGGCTACCGCGCCGCGAGGCTGCTCGCCGATTGCCCGCTCGGCGCCGCCGGCGCGCATTTCCGCGGCCACGAGTTCCACTACGCGACGATGGTGTCGGCCGCCGCCGCCGCGCTGCCGCTCTTCGCGCTGCGCGATGCCGGCGGCCGCGATCTCGGCCCGGCCGGCCTGCGGACAGGCCCCGTCGCCGGCTCCTTCATCCACCTGATCGACCGCGAACTGTAGCGGCACATGCCGGCAGCAACGGCTCACTCCCCGGCGCGCTCCCCGCCTGCGGGGAGGCCGCGAGCGCAGCGCGACGAAGGGGCGAGGTGAACCGCGCGTATTCGGCCGCACAACCCTCCACCATGCGGCGCATCGTCCCCCTCCCCCGCAAGCGATGAGGAACCACGTTCATACGGCTACCGGTATCGAACCTGACCGATAATCTGGCCATGGAGAGATATAGGTGTTTGTCGTCTTTTGCATCGGGAGGACAGGTCGGGTCTTCCCGTAAGTTGCAGCGGCTGATTGCTTGCTGTCCGTACTAACTTTCGCTCCAGTTAAGTGACGAGACGAACGACTACCCCAATCGCCTTTTGCGCGGGGCGGGGAGGCGGGCTTTCAAATAGGGGCGGAGGTATTGGCCGGTGTAGCTGGCGGCGACGGCGGCGATGTCCTCGGGCGTGCCCGACGCGACAATCGAGCCGCCAGCGTCGCCCCCTTCCGGCCCCAGATCGATGATCCAGTCGGCGGTCTTGATGACTTCGAGGTTGTGCTCGATGACCAAGACCGTGTTGCCCTGCTCGACCAGCGCATGCAATACGTCAAGGAGCTTATCGACATCGGCGAAATGCAACCCGGTCGTCGGCTCGTCGAGTATGTAGAGCGTGCGGCCGGTCGCGCGCCGCGACAGCTCCTTTGATAATTTGACGCGCTGCGCCTCGCCGCCCGACAAGGTCGTCGCCGGCTGGCCGATATGGATGTATCCCAGGCCGACGCGCTGCAACGTCACCAATTTTTCGCGGATCGCCGGCACGGCGCGGAAGAATTCGGCGCCCTCATCGACCGTCATGTCGAGCACATCGGCGATCGACCTGCCGCGGAACAATACCTCCAGGAGTTTGCGCACGTCGTCGAAATGCAGGCCGGTGGTGGGCTCGTCGAGGATGTAGAGGGTGCGGCCGGTGGCGCGGCGCGACAGTTCCTTGGCCAGCTTGACGCGCTGCGCCTCGCCGCCCGACAGGGTCGTC
>DATJSO010000150.1:0-13800 GCA_035504075.1 Allostellaceae bacterium
CGGCGCCCGTGACGAGGAGGTCACGGCGGCGGCGGTTGCCGCCGGCGCCGACGGTTTCATCGGCGCTTTGCCGCAGGGCTACGACACACTGGTGGGCGAACATGGCATCCGGCTTTCGGGCGGCCAGCGACAGCGCGTTGCAATCGCCCGCGCGATGCTGAAGGACGCACCGATTCTGTTGCTCGACGAGGCGACGTCGGCGCTCGACACGCAGTCCGAGCGGCAGGTGCAAGCGGCGCTCGGGCGCCTGATGCGCGGCCGTACCACCGTTGTCATCGCGCATCGCCTGTCGACGGTCGTCGGCGCCGACCTGATCTGCGTCATGGACCAGGGCCGTGTCGTCGAGATCGGCAGGCACGCCGATCTGCTCGCGTCCGGCGGCCTTTACGCGCTGCTCTACCGGACGCAATTCGCGGTCGAGCGCGACGCCCCGCCGCAGCTGGAAGCCGCCGAGGCGGTCACGATCGGGGCGAACGGGGCATGAAGGCGCCGAGCCCGTGGCGCCGCCGCATCCTGCGCAGCCGCCGCCTGCGCCGGCTGTTGTGCTGGGCAATCGCCTGCTATATCCGACTGGTCTACTGCACCAATCGGTGGAGTGTGGAAGGGGCGGACATCCCGCGCCGGCTGCGCGCCGACGGCAAGAGTTTCATCGGCGCGTTCTGGCATGGGCGCATGCTGATGATTCCGATGGCGTGGCGGCGGCTCGCGCCGATGCACATCCTGATCTCGGCGCATCGCGACGGCCGCATCATCGCCGATGCCGTCGGTTATTTTGGGGTCGGCTCGATCACCGGCTCGACCCGGCGCGGCGGCGCGGTCGCGCTGCGCACGATGCTGAAGCGTCTGGCGGTCGGTGAGTGCATCGGCGTTACGCCGGACGGGCCACGCGGCCCCGCGACGGTCGCGAGCGCCGGCATCATCAACCTCGCGCGGCTGGCCGGCGCGCCGATCGTGCCGGTCACATTCGCAACAAGCCGGCGACGCATCCTGTCGAGCTGGGACCGCTTTCACCTCGCGCTGCCGTTTGGCCGCGGCGTTTTTCTGATCGGCGAGCCGGTGGCGATCGCCGGCGACCTCGATGCCGCCGCGTGCGAAGACGCCCGGCTGCTGATCGAAAACCGCTTGAACGCGATGACGGCCGAGGCCGATCGCCGCGTCGGCCATGTTGGTTCGATCCCGATCGGCCGTGCCGGCCGGCCGTGGCCCGCGCAACCGCGAGCCGCCGGTGCCGGCATCGTCGAAACGCCGGCCGAAACCGGCCGTGAACGCGCTTAACGATCCGGGCCGGCCGATGCCGGGGCTTTGGCCTCTGCTGTACCGCATGGCGACGGGCGCGGCAGCCCCGCTGGTGCGACGCTACGTGATCCGCCGCTGTCGGCGCGGCAAGGAGGACCCCGACCGGCTTGCCGAGCGGTTCGGGATCGCCGGTGTGGCGCGGCCGGCGGCGCCGCTCGTGTGGGTGCATGCCGCCAGCGTCGGCGAGGCGCAATCGGTACTGGCGCTCGCCGAGCGCATTCTCGCCGAGCGGCCCGCAATCCAGTTGCTGATGACGACCGGCACGGTGGCGTCGGCGCGGCTCCTCGCCGGCCGTATGCCGGCGCGGGCGCGTCATCAGTTCGTGCCGATCGACCTGCCGCGCGCGGTTGGGCGCTTTCTCGATCACTGGCGTCCCGACCTCGCTATCTGGGTCGAGTCCGAATTGTGGCCTAACCTCGTGCTGGCGACCCGCCGCCGCGGCATCCCGATGGTGTTGCTGAACGGCCGGCTGTCGGCCGGCACGCTGGTGCGCTGGCGGCGGCTGCCGGGCCTGATCCGGCCGGTCCTGCAAGCCTTCGACCTGTGCCTGGCACAAGACGCGGCGCAGGCCGAACGCTTTCGCATTCTGGGCGCCCGTGCCGCCGGCAGCGTCGGCGATCTCAAGGCTGCCGCGCCGCCGCTCGCAAGCGACCCGGCGGCGCTGGCCGAATTGCGCCGGCAGGTCGGCGACCGCCCGGTATGGCTCGCGGCCAGCACGCATGCGGGCGAAGAAGAGATTGTCGCGGCCGCGCATTGCGCGGTCGCGCGCAACTGCCCCCGCCTGTTGACGATTATCGCGCCGCGTCACCCGGTGCGCGGCCCGGCGCTCGCCGCGATGCTGCGCACCCGCGGGCTGCGCTGTGCCCGGCGGGCAGGCGGCGACGCGATCACCGACGCCGCCAGCTTTTATCTCGCCGATACGCTGGGCGAGCTTGGCCTGTTTTTTCGCCTCGCCGGTATTGCCTTTATCGGCGGCTCGCTTGTCGCGGAGGGCGGCCATAACCCGTTCGAGGCGGCGCGGCTCGGCTGCGTCGTTTTGCACGGACCCGATATGAGCAACTGCGCGGCGATGGCGGCGGCGCTCGACGACGCCGGTGCCGGTTTGCCGATTGCCGATGCCGCGAGCCTCGCCGCGGCGGTAGCGCGGCTTCTCGCCGACCCGGGCGAATGCGGCGGACGCGCGGCCGCGGCGGTGCGGGTCGCGGCCGAAGGCGCCGGCGTGCTGGCGTCGGTGGCGGCGCGCCTCGATCCGTTTCTCGACGCGCTCGCGCCGATCGCGTCGGCAAGGCCGGAGCGGCGCGATGCGCCCCGCGCCGTCGTCGGTGCCGATGCGCGCCCCTGAATTCTGGGCCGCGCCGTCCGGCATCGCCGCCCGGCTGCTGGCACCGCTCGCAGTCGGCTGGGGCGCGGCGGCGCGCTGGCGGCATCGTGCGGCGGGCGCAGCCGAGCGCGCGTCGGTGCCTGTCGTCTGCGTCGGCAATCTGGTCGTCGGCGGCGCCGGCAAGACGCCGGTCGCGTTGTCGCTGGCGGCGCTCGCCGCCTCCCGCGGCATCGCTGCGCATGTCGTAACGCGCGGCTATGGCGGCCGACTCGCAGGGCCATTGCGCGTCGATCCTCTGCGCCACGACGCGGCGCTCGTCGGTGACGAGGCGCTGCTGATCGCGGCGGCGGCACCCTGCTGGGTGGCGCGCGACCGCAGCGCCGGCGCCCGTGCGGCGGCGGCGGCCGGCGCCGAACTGGTGCTGCTCGACGACGGCCATCAATATCCGCATATCGCGAAGGACCTATCGCTGCTCGTCATCGATGCCGCCTATGGCTTCGGCAATGGCCGGTTGATCCCGGCCGGGCCGTTGCGCCAACCGGTCGCCGCCGGGCTGGCGCGGGCCGATGCGATCGCATTGCTCGGCGACGGCGATCCGCCGGCGGCGGTGCGCTCGTCGGGCCGTCCGATCCTGCGCGGGCATCTGCGGCCGCTCGCTGCCAGCCGCTTTGCCGGCGCGCGGGTCGTCGCGTTTGCCGGGATCGGCCGGCCGGCGAAATTCTTTGCCAGCCTGACCGCGACCGGCGCCGACATCGTTGCCGCGCATGCCTTTCCCGATCACCATCGTTACCGCGCGGGCGATCTCGCCCGCCTGCGCCGTGAGGCCGCGGCGGCCGGTGCGCGCCTTGTCACGACGGCAAAGGATCGCGTCAGGCTACCGGCTGCGGCGCGTCTCGACATCGACGCGTTGGACGTTGCGGTTGAGTGGGACGACCCGGCGGCGACGCTCCGTCTGCTGTTGCGCGTCTTGCCTGAGCTTTCCGTTGGACACGGCCGGCGAGCGGCTCGCGGCTGAGCCGCGCGCGCCGGCGGTTGGCTGGAGCCATCGCGTCGAGGCGGCCGGCGCGTTCGTGTGGTTCGCGATGATGCGGTGCTTGCCGCTCGACGCCGCCTCGGCGTTGGGCGGCGTGCTCGCCCGGCTGATCGGCCCGCGCCTCGCCGTCTCGCGACGCGCCCGGCGCAATCTCGCCAACGCCCTGCCCGAGCTGTCGCAAGCCGAACAGCGCCGCATCATCGGCGCGATGTGGGACAATCTCGGCCGCGTCGGGGCGGAATATCCGCATCTCTCGCATATCGGGGTGTTCGCGTCGGGCGGCCGGGTCGAGGTGTGCGGCCTCGGCCATCTGCAGGCGGCGCTCGCAGCCGGACGCCAAGTCATCATGTTCAGCGCGCATCTCGCCAACTGGGAGATCGGGCCGCTGGCTGCCGGACAGTACGGCCTTGAAATGACGCAAATCTACCGTGCCGCAAACAACCCACTCGTCGATCGCATGGTTGCGCGCTTTCGCGGCGCCGCCGGCGAATTCGTGCCAAAGGGCGCCGCCGGATCGCGTCGTGCCCTCGCGGCGTTACGCCGCGGCGGCCATTTGGCATTGCTGATCGACCAGAAACTGAACGACGGCATCGCCGTGCCGTTTTTCGGCCGGCCGGCGATGACCGCGCCGGCGTTGGCCTTGCTCGCGCTGCATTTCGATTGCGCAGTGTTGCCGGTGCGTGTCGAGCGGCAGCGGGGCGCGCGGTTCCGGCTGACGGTCTACCCGCCGCTGCCGCTGCCGCGCAGCGGCGACCGGGCCGGCGACATCGCGGCGGTCATGAGCGCGGTCAACCTGACGCTCGAAGGCTGGATCCGCGAGCGGCCCGAACAATGGTTTTGGGTGCACAGCCGCTGGCCCGATTGACGCCGCCCCTGGCATTGGACATCGTGCCATCTCACCGTGCGTACGGGGAGAGGGACGATGCGGCTCAGCATTCTCGATGATTACCAGGGCGTTGCGCCGACAATGGCGGATTGGTCTCCGGTGCGTGCGCGCGGCGTCGAGATTGCGGTGGAGCGCTTTCCGTTTGTCGATGAAGATGCCGCGGTGCGGGCTCTTGCCGACAGCGACATCGTCGCTGCGATGCGCGAGCGCACGCCATTTCCGAAGAGCCTCGTCGATCGTCTGCCGAAATTGAAGCTGCTGATCACAACCGGCATGCGCAACGCGTCATTTGACATGGCGGCGCTGAAGGACAAGGGCGTCACCGTTTGCGGCACCGGCGGACCCGCCAACGTTCCGGGCGGCGGCGGCAACGAAGACACCGCCGAACTCGCTTGGGGCCTGATCCTCGGCGCAATGCGGCGCATCGCCGAGGATCATGCGTTCATGCGCCAGGGCGGCTGGCAGACGCGCATCGGCCATCGCATGGCCGGCAAGACGTTGGGAATACTGGGCCTGGGCCGGCTGGGCAGCGCCGTTGCCCGCGTCGGCCTGGCGTTCAACATGCAGGCGATCGCCTGGAGCCAGAACCTGACCGCCGAGCGGGCTGCCGCACAGGGCGTCGAGCGGGTCGAGAAGGACGAACTGTTCCGCCGCTCCGACGTCCTGTCGGTGCATCTCGTGCTGAGCCAGCGCAGCCGCGGCCTCGTCGGCGCCCGCGAGATCGGACTGATGAAGCCCTCGGCCGTGCTGGTCAATACCTCGCGCGGCCCGATCTGCGACACCGCCGCGATCATCTCCGCGCTGAAGGAAGGTCGCCTCGCCTATGCCGCGTTCGATGTCTATGACAAGGAGCCGCTGCCAATCGACGACCCGCTGCGCAGCGCCCCCAATGTACTGTTGACGCCGCATATCGGTTACGTGACCGACGAGAACTACCGCAGCTCCTATCCGCAGATCGTCGAGAACGTCCTCGCGTTCCTCGATGGCAGGCCGATCCGGGTGATCTGATTCTGCGGCGCGCAATCGCCGTCATTGCGACGCCTGCGTCACCGGAGGAGGCGCGCTCTGCGGCAGGCAATGCCCGGTCGCGCCGAGCGGCAGATTGAGCCGGCGATGCAGCCGGGCGCCGAGTGCGGCGAGAGCTTCGTCGTAAAACGCAGGCGCGAGGAGGCTGACGCCGAACGGCAGTCCGTCGGCGCCGAACCCAGCCGGCACGGCAATCGCGGCAAGATCGAGCAGGTTGGCAAAATTCGTGTAACGCCCGAGACGCGCATTGAGCGCCAGCGGTTCGGCCGCAACGGCCGCGATCGTTGGGTATATCGCCGCGGTGGGCAGCAGCAGCACGTCCGCCGCCTCCCACAACGCGTCGCTGCGGCGGCGTATCGCCGCCAGACGGTAGAGCGCCTTGTAGGCGTCAGCGGCGCTCCAGCACGTGCCTGCGGCGATGATCTCGCGGGTGACGGGCAGCAGCGAGCCTGGCGCCTTGCGCAGGAAATCGTCGATCGCGGCGAGCCGCTCGGCGATCCACGGCCCGTTGTACAGCATGTCGCCGGCCGCCAGAAGAGGGGCGAGATCGGCCGCGACGCGCCTCCCGCCCGCGGCTTCGAGCGCCGCCACAGCAGCCGCGAACAGCGCCGGCGGTTCACGCTCGCCGAACCATTCAAGCTCGGCCGATGACGGCACGGCAAAGGTGAAGGACGCATCGATCGCGGCGATTTTTGCGGGCGGCGGTCGGGAAAACGGGTCGGCGGCGTCATAGCCACTGCAAATCGCCAGGATTTGCGCCGCGTCATCGCAGCAGAGCGCGAAAATCGACACGCAATCGAGCGAGCGGCAGGCCGGCACGATGCCGCGCGTGCTGATGCGGCCGCGCGTCGGCTTCAGACCGACGACATTGTTGAATGCCGCCGGCACCCGGCCCGACCCGGCGGTGTCGGTGCCGAGCGCAAAGCTGACGAGGCCGGCCGCTACGGCGACCGCCGAGCCGGAACTCGAACCGCCGGGGACGCGGCCCGTATCGAACGGGTTGCGCGGCACGCCGTAGGGCGAACGGGTGCCGACCAGCCCCGTCGCGAACTGGTCCATGTTGGTCTTGCCGACAAGGATCGCGCCGGCCGCCTCCAGCCGCGCGACGCACGGTGCCGTCACCGTCGGAACGTAGGCAAAATCGGGGCAGCCCGCGGTCGTCGGGATGCCGGCAACGTCGATGTTGTCCTTGACCGCAAACGGCACGGCGAACAGCGCCAGCCTCGCGCTCAGATCCGGCTCGCGCGCGGCTGCCGCGTCGAGCGCCGCCGCCCGTGCCCGCAGCGTCGCATCGGCGACGCGGCTGATCCACACATTGTCGCCGTCCGCCGCGGCGATGCGACGCAGCACCTCGTCGATCAGCGCGGTGGCGCTGAGTTTGCCGGCCGTGCCCGACAGTCTCAGCCGGGTCAAATCGAGGCTCGCTGCCGGCGCACGGCGTTCCATCTGGCCGCTTCTCCGAGATCGATGTGCAAGGCCGCCGTCCTGCAAGAACGATGCACGCTGCACGGCGGCCGCCTGTTGCACCCCACCGGGCGCGTTTTGCGCTCATCACATGCGCACAACTGGTGAAAATTTGATCATCAATTCGCCACGTCGCTCGATTCGCGCCGGTCTCGATGATGCATCCCGTGATGCCGGCCCGGCGCTGTTCTCGGTAATGCGCGGCGCTGACCGATTGGCACGCGGTTTGCGGCACGACCGACAACGGTACGCGGCGTCGCGTGCGCATCGCAGGGGGAGCTGCTCATGGCAACAGAGACAATCTCGCGCCGCCGCGTGTTGGCCGGTGCCGCGGCGCTCGGCGGCGGCACAGCACTCGGCGCGGCGCTGCCGGCTCGGCGCGCTTTGGCCGCGACGACGACGGTCGGCTTCATCTATGTCGGGCCGCACGACGATTTCGGCTACAACCAGGCGCACGCGCAAGGCGCCGCCGCGGTCAAAAAGCTGGCGGACGTCAAGGTGCTCGAAGAAGAAAACGTGCCGGAAGACATCGCCGTCACGAAAACGATGGAGTCGATGATCGAGGAGGACGGTGCAAGCCTCCTGTTCCCGACTTCGTTCGGTTATTTCGACCCATACATCCTGCGCGAAGCACCCAAATTTACGAAGGTACGGTTCGAGCATTGCGGCGGGTTGTGGACGGCGAAAGATCCGAAAAACATCGGCAGTTATTTCGGCTACATCTTCGAGGCGCAGCACATCAACGGGATCGTCGCCGGTTTTTCCAGCAAGTCGGGGAAGCTCGGTTTTGTCGCCGCCAAGCCGATCCCGCAGGTTCTGCAAAACATCAACGCCTTCACGCTCGGCGCGCGGCTGATCAATCCGAAGGCCACGACGCGGGTCATTTTCACCGGCGACTGGTCGATGCCGGTCAAGGAAGCGGAGGCGACCAACAGCCTGATCGACGAGGGCGTCGATGTCGTCACGATGCATGTCGACAGCCCCAAAGTCGTCGTGCAGACCGCCGCCAAGCGCGGCGCGATGGTCTGCGGCTACCACTGCAGCCAGGCGGCGCTGGCGCCGCAGGCCTACCTGACCGGCGCCGAATGGAACTGGACCGATCTTTATCCAAAATTCGTCACGATGTGGATGAAGGGCGAGACTATTCCGAATTTCTATCGCGGTGGCTTCAAGGAGGGCCTGATCAAGCAGTCGCCCTACGGTCCTAGGGTATCCGACGCTGCAAGAAAACGCGCCGACGCGGCTAAGGCGGCGCTCACCGCCGGCAACTACGTCATCTTCAAGGGGCCGATCAGCGACAACAGCGGCAAGATGGTGGTCGCCGCGGGACAGGAACTGATCCAGTCCAACGCGACGGACGCCAAGCTCGAGGAGATGCATTTCCTCGTCGACGGCGTGCTCGGCGCGCTGCCGTCGTAGGCGCGGGCGTTCGAGGAGGGCGCGGCGATGGTCGAAGAGACCGCGGCGGTACTGGCGGCGCCGCGCCCGCGCAGCCCGGGCGGCTCGCGTCGGCTCATCGGCACGCCGGCCGCCGAAGCGATCCTTGTGCCGCTCGGCGCGCTGATCCTGTCGCTGCTGCTGTTCGGCCTGTTTGTCGCGTGCGCCGGCGTCAATCCGCTGGCGGTCTACCGCTACATGGTGGAAGGCTCAGTCGGCTCGTGGTTCTCCGTGCAGAACACGCTGACCCGCGCCGCGCCGCTGTTGTTGACGGGCCTGTGCACCGCGTTGCCGGCGCAGGCCGGGCTGATGATCATCGGCAACGAGGGTGCTTTCGTCATGGGCGGCCTCGCCGCCGCCGCCGCGGGCGTCGCACTGCGCGACGCGCCGTCCTTTCTTGCACTCGCCGCTATGGCGGTGGCCGGAACCGCGGCCGGCGCCGTCTGGATCGCGCTAGCCGGCAGCCTGCGCCACTGGCGCGGCGTCAACGAGACGATCTCCAGCCTGCTGCTCAACTACGTCGCGATCGCAATCTTAAACCAATTGGTCGAAGGCCCGTTTCGGGACCCGCAGAGCCTCAACAAGCCGTCTTCGCCATCGATCGGCTACGCGCACATGATCGGCTCGATCCCCGGCACCGAAATCCATTGGGGCCTGGCGGTCGGCATCGTCGTGTGCCTCGCGGCATCCATTTTGATCCGCCGTACCACGGTCGGCTTTGCCACCCGCATCACCGGCGGCAATCTGAAAGCGGCGCGCATGGTCGGTCTGCCGATTGGCCGGCTCGTCATGCTGACCTGCGCGCTCGGTGGCGCGGCGGCCGGTCTTGCCGGCATGATCGAGCTCGCCGCGGTGCAGGAGCGGGCGAGCGCCGACCTGATCACCGGCTACGGCTATAGCGGCATCCTCGTCGCGTTCCTGGCGCGCCAGAACCCGCTCGCGATGATCCCGGTTGCGGTATTGCTCGGCGGCATCGGCGCCAGCGGCGGCTTGCTGCAGCGCCATCTCGGTCTGCCCGATGCGGCGACGGTGGTGCTACAGGGCATCATCTTTATCGTCATCCTCGCGAGCGATGCGGTCTATGGCCGCGTGCCGTGGCTCAAGCCGGCGGCGGCGCGGACATGAGCGGCGGCGGCCTCGGCTGGTGGATCGTGCCGCTGGCGGTGCTGGGCGGCGCCATCAGGGTATCGACGCCGTTCTTGTTCGTCAGCCTCGGCGAGTGCATCACCGAAAAGAGCGGCCGCATCAATCTCGGCCTCGAAGGCACGCTCGTCATGGGTGCCATGAGCGGCTACGCGGTCTCCTACATCAGCGGGTCGCCGTGGCTCGGCGTGTTGGCGGCCGGCCTGGTCGGCACCGGCATGGGTCTGCTGCACGGTACGATCTGCTCGCTCCAGCGCGTCAACGACATCGCTGTCGGCATCGCGCTGATGCTGTTCGGCGTCGGGCTTGCCGATTACCTCGGCAAACCCTTCATCCAGCCGGCCGCGCCGCAGCTGCCCTCGCTCAGCTTCGGCTGGTGGAGCAGTTCGCCGGACGTTCAGAATGCCCTGAAGATAAACGAGCTGTTCCTGGTCGGCGTGGCCCTCGTGCCGCTGCTCGTCTGGGCGTTCCGAGCGACCCGCTGGGGCCTCATCCTGCGCATTGTCGGCGAGAGTGCCGACGCCGCCCGCGCGCTCGGTTACCCGGTCATTCCGGTGCGCATCATCGCGACCTGCTGCGGCGGCTTTCTCGCCGGGATCGGCGGCTCGTTCCTGTCGCTCTACTACCCCGGCGCGTGGAGCGAGCGGATCTCGTCGGGGCAGGGTATTACCGCCGTCGCGCTCGTCATCTTCGCGCGGTGGAACCCGCAATTGTGCTTTTACGCGGCACTGTTGTTTGGCGGCGCCGGTGCACTCGGGCCGTCATTGCAAGGGGTTGGCGTGCACGGCGGCTACTATCTGCTGAACGCCGCGCCGTACATCCTGACGCTCCTCATCATGATCGTTACCTGCTCGCCGAAACGCAGACTTCTCGGCGCGCCGGCCGAACTGTCGATCACCAAATAGGGTGGAAAGGATGGCCGAGCGCTACGTTGCCGCCGATCCCTATCCATGGCCGTATAACGGCCTGCTGACGCCCGCCAACACGGCGCTGATCGTCATCGACATGCAGACCGATTTCTGCGGCATCGGCGGCTATGTCGACAGGATGGGCTACGACCTCTCATTGACGCGCGCACCGATCGCACCGATCGGCCGCGTGCTGGCGGCAATGCGAGGCGCCGGCTTTCAGATCTTCCACACGCGCGAGGGGCATCGCCCCGATCTTGCCGATCTGCCGGCCAACAAGCGCTGGCGCTCGCGGCGAATCGGTGCCGGCATCGGCGACCCGGGGCCATGCGGCCGCATCCTGGTGCGTGGCGAGCCGGGCTGGGAGATCATTCCGGACCTCGCGCCGGCCGCCGGCGAGCCGATTATCGACAAGCCGGGGAAGGGCTCGTTCTGCGCCACCGACCTCGAATTGATGCTGCGGCTGCGCGGCATCCAGAACATCGTGCTGACCGGCATCACGACCGATGTCTGCGTCCATACGACGATGCGCGAGGCCAACGATCGCGGTTTTGAGTGCCTGCTGCTCGAAGATTGCTGCGGTGCGACCGATGTCGACAACCACCGGCACGCGATCAGGATGATCAAGATGCAGGGCGGCGTCTTTGGCGCCGTCTCGGATTCGCGCGCCTTCATCGAGGCGATCGCATGAGCGAACGGACGTTTGGCATCGAAGCCGTCGGCATAACGAAGCGTTTCGGCGGCTTCGTCGCGCTCGACGACGTGTTGCTGCGGGTGCCGCCGGCGAGCTTTCATGCGCTGCTGGGAGAAAACGGCGCCGGCAAGAGCACCCTCGTTAAATGCATGATGGGGTATTACCGGCCCGACGAAGGGCAGATCGTCGTCGGCGGGCGCGAGCGCACGGTCTCCAACCCGCGCGCCGCCCATGCGCTGGGGCTTGGCATGGTATACCAGCACTTCACGCTGGTGCCGGCGATGACGGTGGCCGAGAACTTGGTCATGTCGCGCGACGGATTGCCGCTCGTCCTCGACTGGCGCCGCGAGAAGAAGGCGCTCGCAGAGTTCCTGACGACGATGCCGTTCCGGGTGCCGCTCGACGCCACGGTGTCGGCGCTGTCGGCCGGCGAGCGGCAGAAATGCGAGATCTTGAAGCAGCTCTATCTCGGCCGCCGTTTCCTGATCCTCGACGAACCGACTTCCGTGTTGACGCCGCAGGAAGCCGACGAAGTCTTGGGGCTGCTGCGCGCGATGGTCGGGCGTGGCGAGATCACGGTGTTGATGATCACCCACAAATTCCGCGAGGTCATGGCGTTCGCCGACGCGGTGACGATCCTGCGCCACGGCAGGGTAGTCGGCGGCGGCGCGACCGGCGAACTGACCCCCGACGACATGGCGCGCAGCATGATCGGCGCCGAGGAGTTGGCGGCGCAGCCGCAACGCAACGGCGAGGCCGGCGGACCGCGGCTGGAGATCCGCGCCCTCGAAGTCAGCGACGACGCCGGCCAGCCGGCGGTGCGCGATTTCTCCCTCGCGGTTCATCGCGGCGAGATCGTCGGCGTTGCCGGCGTTTCCGGCAACGGTCAGCACGAGCTGGTCGAAGCGCTGGCCGGACAGCGGCCGGCGGATGCCGGCGAAATCCGCATTGCCGGCGAAATCTTCGGCGCCAGCCGCGCCGAGATGCGCCGGCACAAATTCTCCTGCCTGCCGGACGAGCCGCTGAAGAACGCCTGCGTCGGACGGATGAGCGTCGCCGAGAACATGGCGTTCCGCGGCTTCGACCGGCCGCCGTTCGCGATCGGCGGCGCCTGGCTGCGGCCGTCGATGATGCGCGATGAAGCCGAGCGGCGCATCGCGCAATTTCGCGTCCGCACCCGCTCGCCCGACACGCCCCTCGCGGCGCTGTCCGGCGGCAACGTGCAGCGCGCCGTGCTGGCGCGCGAGCTCGATGGCGGCGCCGAGGTCATGATCGCCGCCAACCCGTGTTTCGGCCTCGATTTCGCCGCGGTGGCGCAAATCCGCGCCGAGATCGTCGCGGCGAGGAACCGCGGCGCGGCGGTATTACTGGTCAGCAGCGACCTCGACGAAATCCTCGAAATCGCCGACCGGCTGGTCGTCATGTTCAACGGCCGCCTCGTGCACGAAGCGCGCGTCGCCGACGCCGACATGACCGAGATCGGCCGGCACATGGCCGGCCATTAGGTGGGCTCGAAAACCTGACCATCCCCGAGCAAGCGGGACAGCAGCAGCAAGGAGGCTGACGCCAGTATCCGTCGCCCGCAGGTCTGCGGCGGAGGCCAAGAGCGGCGTAACCGCTCGGTGAAGGCGCCGGATTAAGCGGCGGCGCGGGGGGTATTGGCGGGTTGCCAGTTCCAGGGGAGCAGTTCGTCGATGTGACGGGCTGGATGGTCGGCGATGCGGGCCAGCACGTCGGCGATATAGAGCTGCGGATTGAGGCCATTGAGTTTGGCGCTCTCGATCAGCGAGTACATCGCGGCGGCGCGGTGGCCGCCAGCGTCGGAGCCGGCGAAGAGATAGTTCTTGCGACCGATGGCGACACAGCGCAGGGCGCGCTCGGCCGGGTTGTTGTCGAGCGCCAGGCGGCCGTCATCGAAGCACCGGACGAGCGCGGGCCAGCGCGCCCGCATGTAACGGAAGGCCTTGGCGAGCTCGGATTTGCGCGACAGCGTGCGCACGGTCTCCTCGGCCCAGCCAGCGAGCGCGGCAGCGATCGGCTTGGAGTGCCGCTGGCGTTCTCGTCGCCGGTCATCGGGCGGCATGCCACTGATGGCTTCTTCGACGCGATAGAGCTGGCCGATGCGGTCGAGCGCCTCCTTGGCGATCGGCGAACTGATGGCAGCGTGCACGTCGAAGAATTTGCGCCTGACATGGGCCCAGCAGCCGGCCTCGGTGATCCGGTTGCCGGCGAACAACTCTCGGAACCCGGCATAGCCGTCGACATGGATGACGCCACGAAACTCTTTCAGATGATCGCGCGGATGTCCGCCTTTGCGGTCCGGCGAGTAGCGGAACAGCGCCGCCGACGGTCGCTCGCCGGCAAACGGTCGCTCGTCGCGAACATAAACCCACAACCGGCCAGTCTTGGTCTTGCCGCTGCCCGGCGCCAACACCGGCACCGGCGTATCGTCGACATGCAGGGTATCGGAGGCCATGACCTCGGCGGCGAGCGCTTCGGTGAGCGGCTGCAGCGCTGCCGCCGTCGCGCCGACCCAGCCGGACAAGGTGGAGGTTTCCAGTTCGACGCCCTCGCGGGCGAAGATCTCGGCCT
>DATJSO010000151.1:0-2777 GCA_035504075.1 Allostellaceae bacterium
GGAGAGCTTTCCCGAGTTCATGAACGAATTGGAGCGGCGTCCGCGCGCCATCGACATCGCCGCGCAGATCGCGCATCTGCCGCTGCGCGTCTATGTGATGGGCGACCGCGCCGTGCGCCGCGAGCCGGCCACCGCCGACGACATCGCCGCCATGCGCAAGCTCACCATCGAGGCGCTGCAATCGGGCGCCTTCGGCTTCACCACTTCGCGCACCGACTCGCACAAGACGCCGGACGGCGAATTGGTGCCCTCGCGCGACGCCGACGCCGACGAGCTCGTCGGCATCGGCACCGCGCTCGGCGCCGCCGGCATGGGCGCCTTCGGCATGAATTCGGATTTCGACGACGAGGAATACGAGCTCGCCTGGATGACGCGGTTCGCGCGGGCGACCGGCCGGCCGATCTGGTTTCTGCTCACCGACCGCTACGAGGACCCGCAGCGCTGGCGGCGTCTCCTCAAGGCGACGCACGAGGCGCGCGCGCAGGGCCTGTCGTTCACCGCGCAGATCGCCGGCCGCCCGATCGGCGTGATGATGGGCATCGGCACCGCGCTCAATCCCTTCACCGTGCGGCCGAGCTACAAGGCGCTGGAAAGCCTGCCGATCGCCGAGCAGCGCCGCCGCCTGCGCGATCCGGAAACCCGCCGCCGCATTCTCGCCGAGGCGCCGTCCGACGCCGAAGTGTTAAAGCTCGCGCAATTCCGCCAGGCGGTGACGCGCAAATGGGACCGCTTCTACACCATGGGCAATCCGCCGGATTACGAGCCGGCGCCGGAGAAGAGCGTCGCCGCGATCGCCGCCTCGACCGGCCGGCCGCCCGACGAGGTGGCCTACGACTACATCACCGGCGAGGACGGCCAATATCTGTATTTCCCGGTGGTCAATTATGTCACCGGCGATCACGCGCCGATCCACACCATGCTCAACGACCCGGCGTGCCTGCTGGGCCTCTCCGACGGCGGCGCGCATTGCACCTCGATCGTCGATGCCGGCGTGCCGACCTTCATGCTGATGCATTGGGGCCGCGACCGCACGCGCGGCCCGAAGCTGCCGCTCGCGCAACTGGTCAAGCGGCAAACCAGCGACACCGCGGATTTCTTCGGGCTCGCCGACCGCGGGCGGCTCGCGCCCGGCCAGCGCGCCGACGTCAATTTGATCGACTTTCCGAATCTGCAGGTGCGCAAGCCCGAGCTCGTGCACGACATGCCGGCGCAAGGCCGCCGCTTCGTGCAGCGCGTCACCGGCTACGAGGCGACGCTGTGCGCCGGCGTGCCGGTGTTCGAGCGCGGCGAGCACACCGGCGCGATGCCCGGACGGCTGGTGCGCGCCGGCCGCGGCGACGCGGCGCTGGCGGCGGAGTAGCAAAAAACGCCGGCAGTCGATCCGCCCGCTCCCGCAGGCAGGAGAAGGAAAAAACGCGCGCCCGGGCCGCCGCCGTTATTCGACGGCCGGCGTCACGTCGTCTTTTTTATGCGGCGTTTCTTTTTTCGGCCGCGTCGCGAAGCAGCCGATCGGCACGATCGCGATGATGGCCACCAGAATGACCCACAACGCGGCATTCGCCATTGTATCGGTCAGCATGTCGTCGTCCCCCACTGACATTGAAATTCCGACCGTCCGGGGAGCGTAGCCGAGAACAAGAGCAGCGCACAGCGTTCGCCGGCTGCGCTTTAAGCGCACACCGCCGCCGGCGCGCTAAGCCGTGGCATTGTTTGCGGTTTTGGCGCCTTTCGTCACTGCGAGGAGCCAACGGGTCCGCGCGAAGCGCGCGGCCCGATGACAGGCTCCGCGACGACGCAATCCAGTCCTCGGCAAAGCGCCTATTTCTTTTTCTTCTTGGCCTTCAGCCGGG
Source organism: Allostellaceae bacterium (assembly GCA_035504075.1). Taxonomy (GTDB): domain Bacteria; phylum Pseudomonadota; class Alphaproteobacteria; order ATCC43930; family CGMCC-115725; genus DATARH01. Next base: position 1,851 of record DATJSO010000151.1, read on the forward strand.
CGCGGCGGCGGCGCAACGTGCGCTTCCGCCGGCAGGCGGCGCATTTGCAGCCGCCGGCGTCCTCGATGAAATACTGCAGATACTCGTCGCCGTAGTGATAGGTGATTTCCTCGTCCGGCTCGATGCGCTTTTGCGCGACGATGACGATCTTGCCGTTGCGGGTCACCGGCTTGCAGTTCGGCTTGCAGGAATGATTGATGTAGCGCGCCACGTTCCAGCGCGGCGCGCCGTCGATGGTCCAGTCCTTGTTCAGCGTGAACAGATAGGTGGCGCCGCGCTTCTCGCGCCGGTCGGCCTCCGCCGTGGTGATGCGCGGGCCGCGATAGGTGGCGATATAGTCGCCGCGCCGGATCGGCCTGGTGGCGAACATGCCGAGCCCCGTCCTCGCGCGGCCGATTCGAAAGATGCGTGCAGCCATGATTGGCGAATAACGGCGATTCTCGGCGATGTCACGCGCCAAAACAATTTTCCCTCAGCCGCCCTCGCTCGGCCCGGGCGCCGTCTCCCGCGAGCCGGAGAGGACGGCAAGATCCGCGATCACGGCGGCCGCCGCGTTGTGGCCCGGCGCGCCGCTCACCCCGCCGCCCGGATGGGCGCCGGCGCCGCACAGATAAAGTCCGGCAACCGGCATGCGGTAGTCGGCGAAGCCGCGTAGAGGCCGCGCGGCAAAGATCTGGCCGGGCGTCATGCGGCCATGAAAGATGTCGCCGTCCGGCAGGCCGAAGATGCGTTCGAGGTCGAGCGGGGTGAGCGCCTGCCGGGCGATGACGCTTGCCTTGAAGCCCGGCGCATAGGCCTCGACCGTGTCGATCATCAGGTCGGCGACGCGCTCGCGTTGATCGTCCCAGTTCGCGCCGCCGGGCAACTGCGCCGGCAGATGCGGCGAAACATGCTGGCAGAACAGGCTGGCGACATGGGCGCCCGACG
>DATJSO010000152.1:0-27204 GCA_035504075.1 Allostellaceae bacterium
CACGAAAACATGCCGGGCATCCTTGTCTATTACGGCGAGACGATCCGCAACATGCCGCTGGCGCCGCCGCCGGGCGAGCCATCGTGGGGATGGAAGGCGAACGCCCGCTGGCATGAGGAGAAGGTGCCGCGCGACTATCCCGTCGATGTCGGCCTCGCGCGTCACCTGATCGACGCACTGATCGACCGCGAATTCGACATCTCCGCCTCGAACGGCCTCGAGGAAGGAATGGGCGAGGGGCACGCGATCGGCTTTGTACACCGCCGGATCATGCAGGAGCCGATGGTTCCGGTCGTGCCGGTCGCGATCAACACCTACTACCCGCCGAACCAGCCGACGCCGCAGCGCTGCTATAAGCTCGGTCAGGCGATCCGCGCCGCTGTCGCGAGCTACCCGAAGGATCTGCGCGTCGGCATCATCGGCTCGGGCGGTCTGTCGCATTTCGTCGTCGATGAGGCGCTCGACCGCGGCTTTCTCGACATGCTGAAGAAAAAGGACGGCGCCGGCATCCAGGCGACGCCGCGGGCCAGGCTCAACTCGGGCAGCTCGGAGATCCGCAACTGGATCGCCGTTGCCGGCGCGGTCGAACACCTCGATCTTAAATGGTCGCTTTACGAACCCGGTTATCGCACGCCCGCCGGCACCGGCACCGGCCTCGGCTTTGCGTACTGGTCATAAGGAGACAGCGCGATGCGCCTGAAGGACAGCGAAGACCTGACCCGTGTCGGGCCTGGCACGGTAATGGGCCAGTTCATGCGGCAGTACTGGTTGCCGGCGGCGATGTCGTCGGAGTTGAAGACCGACGGCGACCCGGTGCGGTTGCTGCTGCTCGGCGAGCGGCTGATCGCGTTCCGCGATTCGGCAGGGCGCGTCGGCATCATGGACCACCGCTGCCCGCACCGCTGCGCCTCGCTGTTCCTCGGCCGCAACGAGGAAAACGGCCTTCGCTGCACCTATCACGGCTGGAAGTACGACGTCGACGGCAACTGCGTCGATACCCCGAACCTGACCGACGCCGCCTTCAAGAACCGCGTCAAGGCGAAGGCGTACAGGACCGTCGAGCGCAACGGCCTCGTCTGGGTCTATATGGGAGAGCGGCAGGCAGCGCCGCCGCCGCTGCCGCAGATCGAAGCGACGCTGCTGCCGGAGAGCGAGGTCAACATCGTCTTCGCGCAGCGCGAATGCAACTGGCTGCAAGGGCTTGAAGGCGAGATCGACACGTCGCATTTCGGCTTCCTGCACGCCGGTGCGGTCGACCCGGCGCAGGTCCCCGAAGACAGCCTGCTGCGTTATACGATCGGCGATCGCGCCCCCGACTATCACGTCGCCGAAACCGAATGCGGCATGATGTACGGTGCCTACCGCCCGGCTGGCCCCGGCCGGACCTATTGGCGCTTTGCCAACTTCATGATGCCGTTCTGGACCCAGACGCCGCAGGGCAAGTTCACCGAACACCTGCACAACCGCGCCTGGGTGCCGATGGACGACCATCACACGATGTTTGTCAGTCTCGTGTGGCGGCGCCATCCGGCCTCGGTCGGGCCGGACAAGCAGGGCCGCATGCTGCCCGGATTTGCGCGGAATTTCGATCACCTGCCGAATACGACCGACTGGCTCGGCCGCTGGCGGCTCAAGGGGCGGGCCGAAAACGATTGGCTGATCGATCGCGACGCGCAGCGCGTCGGCGGCAACTACAGCGGCATCGCAGGCATCCACCAGCAGGACCAGGCGATCACGGAGAGCATGGGGCCGATCACCGACCACCAGTTCGAACACCTGGCGCCCTCCGACAAGATGATCATGGCGACCCGCCGCCGCCTGCTGCAAGCTTCGCGCGCGCTCGCGAAGAACGGCACGGTGCCGCCGGGCGTCGATGATCCGGCGATCATGTACGCGGTCCGCAGCGGCGATTTCGTTACCGACGCGCAGCTCGGTTGGCGCGATGCCTATGATCGCGAGATGCAGGCCTCGGTGCGTCCGCTGAAGATGGCGGCGGAATAGGGAGCAATAGGGAGCGTCAGTCGCCGCGGAAGTGGCGGTAGAAGTCGACGACGTCGGGGCTCTGCTGGAACCCGAGGTCGATTGTCAGCTGTGCCGGATTGAGGCCGGCGAGCGGGATCGCCTCGTCGATATGGTCGGTGACGCCGGCCCGCTTTTTATCGGGCGGGATCGCCACTGTAACTGGTAATGTGCGCTTGCTGAGGAGCGCTTCGCCGGGTCCGGTCACCGCGACAAAGTAGTTGAAATTGACCGCCGTGCCGCCGGATGCCGCGGGACCGCGTTCGCCGATGACGATCACGTCGAGCGCGACATGAACCGCGCCGCCCGCGAAGTCGCATTTGGCCGAGACATCGTCGAGGATGCCGTAGAACGCGACGCCGATCGGCGTGCGCTCGCGGCCGGGTGCGAATACCGCGGTGTGGGCAAGCGGAGCAAGGATCGTCGCCGTCGGGCAGGTTGCCGCCGAACCGCTCGATCCCGAGGAAAACGGGTTCACCGAGGAAACCCAACTGCAGCCGAACAACGCCACCACACCGAACAACACGGCGGCGCCCCGAACGGACGCCGCCGCTCGCGGCCGGCGACAGCGGCCCGATCGCAAACGCAATGCTGCAATCCGCCGGTCAGAGGTTCTTGTGCGTGCCGTCGCAGAATGGTTTTCCGCCGCTCGCCTTGCAGCCACACAGCCAGACCGGGCCGGTTTTCTCGGCGATGAACGCCATCGGCGCTAGGCCGACGGCCTTATGCGAGCCGTCGCAGAACGGCTGCTTGGCGCTGCGTCCGCAGGCGCACCAGACGTAGCGCTGACCTTGCTCGACATCGATCTTGTAGGGCGCTTTCTGTGCCGGGACCGGTGCTTCCGCCATTCTGCCCCCCTCCTGTTGCCCGTTGCGCGTGGACCGGCGCGGACTTTAGGCGAGCCGGGCGCGGCATACAAGCGGCCGCATGCGCGACGCGCTCAGGCGGGCGGGCGCCCTGCAGCCGTCCTCAGATATGCGGGAAATTCGACGGTTCGATCTTGCGGCGGCTGAGTTCGCATAAGTCGCGCAGGCAGCAGGTCGGGCACCGCCGGCCGTCATCGTCGCGGCCGGTTTCGTGGCAGGCGTCGTGGAGCGTCCGCAGGGCGGCGGCAAGATAGCGGCTGCTCAAAGCGGCTGACGGTTCCGGCATCTCGGTCCTGCGATAACGTCCGGGAAAAGCCTATGAGAAAGAGGGTTACCAGAAGGTTGACGCTTTCTGGAATTCCGCTATTCCGCAAGCGGACGGGCCAGCGGCCGCACGCCGGCTCCACTGGAGCATTGACGCGGTGGATGCGCGGGAGCTTATAGAACGCTCTGCCGCAATCTTGCGCGCGCAAGGAGCATGTCCATGGCGTCGCGACCTTTTGCCGGGGTGCTGGTGCCGGTGTTGACCCCGTTCAACCGAGTCGGCGACCCCGATGCCGGCCGCTTTGTCGCGTTCTGCCGGCGGCTGCTCGATCAGGGCGCCGATGGCCTCGCGATCTTCGGCACGACGAGCGAAGCCAATTCGCTGGCGGCCGGCGAGCGCATGGAGTTGCTCGACCGCCTCGTCGCTGCCGGCATCCCGCCGGCGAAGCTGATGCCCGGCACCGGCGCCTGCTCGATAACCGAATCGGCGGCGCTGGCACGGCACGCCGTGGCCCATGGCGTCGGTGGTGTATTGATGCTGCCGCCCTTCTATTACAAGGGCATGGATGACGACGGGCTGTTCGCGTTCTTCGCCGCCGTCATCGAGCGGGTCGCCTCGCCGGCGCTGAAGATCTTTCTCTACCACATCCCGCCGCAGACCGTGCTCGGCCTCTCCGTCGATCTCGTCGGGCGGCTGATCCGCGACTATCCCGACACCGTCGTCGGCCTCAAGGACAGTTCCGGCGACTGGAACAATACTGCGGCGTTGCTCGATCGCTATCCCGGGTTTGCCGTCTTTCCCGGCTCCGAAGTGTTTCTGCTCGACGGGCTGCGCAAGGGTGCGGCCGGCTGCATTACGGCCACCGGCAACGTCAATGTGAGCGGCATCCGCAAAGTCTGCGAGAACTGGCAGATGCCGGAAGCCGATGCGCTGCAAGCCCAGATCACGCTCGTGCGCAAGACGATCCAGGCCTACCCGATGGTGCCGGCCTTGAAGCGCATCGTCGCGCATTTTCGCAACGACCCGGAATGGGCAGCGGTGCGCCCGCCGATGGTGCCGTTGCCGCAGGCGCAATCGCAGGCGCTGCTCGGCGATCTCGCGACGATCGGCTTTGCGCTCGGCGAGCCGCGCCGCGCCGCGGCGGAATAGCGGACCGGCGCGATGGCGACCGAACGGGCTCCGGCGCGCACTCCTGAGCGGCAGGCGTTTTACGACCGGATCGCGCCTTATAACCTCGCGCCGCTGTGGGAGAAATTGCACCATCTGGTGACACCCGAGCCGGTCTCCCGATGCCGGCCGCACATCTGGCATTACGACGTCGACGTGCGGCCGCACCTGATGCAGGCGGGCGGGCTGATCAGCGCGATGGAGGCGACCCGTCGCGTGCTGATCCTGGAAAACCCGGGCTATCCGGGCGAAGCGACGATCACCGGCGGGCTGTTCGCCGGGCTGCAGCTGATCCTGCCGGGCGAGGTTGCGCCGGCGCACCGCCACACGCAATCGGCGCTCCGCTTCATCATCGAGGGGCACGACGCCTACACTGCCGTCGACGGCGAGCGCACGACGATGCAGCCCGGCGATTTTGTCATCACGCCGTCATGGACCTGGCACGATCACGGCAACGATTCGACCGAGCCGACGGTGTGGCTCGACGGGCTCGACATCCAGATCGTCAAGCTGCTCGGCGCCAGCTTCGCCGAACCGGGTGCGGCCGACATGCAGCCGGTGACGCGACCCGAAGGCGACAGCTTGGCGCGCTACGGCCACAATTTGTTGCCGATCGATTGGCGGCCCGGAGTCAAGACCTCGCCGGTCTTCAACTATCCGTACGAACGAAGCCGTGAGGCGCTGGCGGCGCTGGCACAGAACGACGCGCCCGACCCGTATCACGGGCACAAGATGCGCTACGTCAACCCGGCGACCGGCGACTGGGCGATGCCGACGATCGGCACGGCGATCCAATTGCTGCCGCGGGGATTTGCGAGCCGGCCCTATCGCGCGACCGACGCCTCGGTCTACGTCTGCGTCGAGGGCGAGGGGGAGACGCGGGTCGGCGACGCGGTCTTGCGCTGGCAGCCGCGCGACATCTTCGTCGTACCGGGGTGGGCGGCGTACACGCATCATGCCCAGGGCGAAGCGGTGCTGTTCAGCTTTTCCGATCGCCCGGTGCAGGAAAAACTCGGCCTCTGGCGCGAGGCGCGCGGCAACGCTTAGGTAAGACATCGAACGGATGATCGCGGCATGATCCACCCCGTGATCCTGTCGGGCGGCAGCGGCACGCGGCTGTGGCCGATGTCGCGCGCGCTCTATCCGAAGCAGCTCCTGACGCTGACCGGTGAGAACAGCCTGTTGCAGGAAACCGCGCTGCGCGTTGCGCGCGACGGCGGCTTTGCCGCGCCGCTGATCATCGCCAATGAGGAGCATCGCTTCATCATCGCGGAGCAGATGCGGGCGATTGGCGTCGCGCCGGCGGCGCTGCTGCTGGAGCCGGTCGGCCGCAACACCGCGCCGGCCGCGACGATCGCCGCGCTGCGGCTCGCGCGGGCCGAACCGGACGCATTGATGCTGGTCATGCCGTCCGACCATGCGATCGGCGATGCGGCCGGCTTTCGTGCGGCGGTCGAGCGGGGCGCGGCGGCCGCGCGGGCCGGTCGCCTCGCGACGTTCGGCATCACGCCGACGCGCGGCGAAACCGGCTACGGATATATCGCGAAGGGTGCGTCGCTGGCCGAAAGCGCGGGCGCGTTTGCCGTCGCCGGCTTTGTAGAGAAGCCCGATCCGGCCGCCGCCGAGCGCTATGTCGCCTCCGGCGATTATTTCTGGAACAGCGGCATTTTTTTGTTCCCGGCGGCGCTCTACCTCGACGAGATCAAGCGGCTATGCCCGGCGATGTTCGAAGCCTGCGAGCGGGCGCTGCTCGGCGCGCGCGCCGACGCCGACTTCATCCGCCTCGACAAGGCGGCATTCACCGATTGCCCGTCTGATTCAATCGACTACGCGGTCATGGAGCATACCGAGCGCGCCGCCGTCGTGCCCGTCGCCGTGGGCTGGAGCGATCTCGGTTCATGGGATGCGCTGTGGGAGATCGGCGACAAGGATCCGAGCGGCAATGCGCTGGTCGGCAATGTCGTCGCCGAAGACACCGGCAATTGCTATTTGCGCTCGGAGGCGGGCCTCATCGCGGCGATCGGCGTCGCAGATCTGGTTGTCGTCGCGACCGATGATGCGATCATGGTCGCGCCGCGCAATCGCACGCAGGACGTGAAGCGGCTGGTCGGCCGTCTGTTGGCCGAACATCGCGACGAAGCCGACGCATTGCCCACTGTGCACCGTCCCTGGGGCAGCTACCGTTCGCTGCACAACGGCCACCGCGCCCAGGTCAAGCACATCGTCGTCAAGCCGGGCGCGAAGCTGTCGCTGCAACTTCACCATCATCGCGCCGAGCACTGGGTCGTCGTACAGGGCACGGCGCGCATCACGCGCGGCGACGAGGAAATGATCCTGACCGAGAACGAATCGACCTATATTCCGCTCGGCACGCCGCACCGGCTGGAGAATCCCGGCAAGATCCCGCTGCACGTCATCGAAGTGCAGTCCGGCAGCTATCTCGGCGAAGACGACATCGTCCGCATCGAGGATACCTACGGCCGGGCTTGACTGCTAAGGCTGCGTATCCTCGCGGCGCGCGGGCGGCGGGGTCTCGTCCTTGCGGAAGTCGAGCGACACGCCGTTCATGCAATAGCGCAGACCGGTCGGCTTCGGCCCGTCGTCAAAGACATGCCCGAGATGGCCGCCGCAACGGCTGCAATGCACCTCGGTGCGCACCATGAAGTGGCTGCGATCTGACGCGGTCTCGATGGCGCCGGTGAGCGGCGCGAAAAAGCTCGGCCAGCCGCTGCCGCTGTTGAATTTGGTCGCGGCGTCGAACAGCGGTTGGCCGCAGCCGGCGCAGTGGTAGACGCCGGGATCGTAGTTTTTATCGAGCGGGCTGCTGCCGGCGCGCTCGGTGTCGTGCTCGCGCAATACGCGATATTGCGCGGCTGACAAGCGCCGCCGCCATTCGCCCTCGTCGAGCGCGAGCTTGGGTTCACGCTCCGGTTTATTTTCTGCTGCGCCGCGTCCGCCTGCGCGGCCCGCAAACCCTTCTGCCATGTCTCTGCCTCGCCGCATTGTCGCCGCAACTTATATCGCGCCGCGGCGGCGGCTCGTGAAGAGGCAGACCGTCGCTTAATGCACCCGTTCGCCGGCGTCGGGTGAGGGCCGCAGCAACTCCGCCGTCGAACGGGCAATCCAGCACCAGACGACGCAGGTCAATTCATCGTCGCCGCTTTTGAGCCGTTCCGCCTCGCGCTCGGCGATCGCGACGGCATCGCTGCCGTGGCGCCGCACCAGCAGCAGCGCGGCTTCCCAGATCTTGCGCTCGTTGGTCATCGTCGAGGTGATCATCACCGTCGTAAATCCCGGTTAGGCGCATTCGGTTCCCGGCAAACGGCCTTGCGATCCAAGAGGAAGATTTGCCTTTCCCAGATGTTGTTATCCGGATTTTCCGGTATACTGCATCCTGCTTGCGCCGCATGCAAGCCCTCCTATAATCGGAACGATGGCAGACTTGTTCGACGGCTTCGCGTCGCCCGCAAACCCCGGCGGCGACAGTTATTCCGCCAAGGATATCGAGGTCCTTGAAGGGCTGGAGCCGGTGCGCCGGCGGCCCGGCATGTATATCGGCGGCACCGACGAGCGGGCGTTGCACCACCTTGCCGCCGAGGCGCTCGACAATGCGATGGACGAGGCCGTCGCCGGATTTGCGACGCGCATCGAACTGGAGCTCGCCGCCGACGGGCGGGTGACGGTGCGCGACAACGGCCGCGGCATCCCGGTCGACCCGCACCCGCGGTTCCCCGGTAAATCGGCGCTCGAAATCATCCTGACGATGCTGCATGCCGGCGGCAAGTTCGGCGGCAATGCCTACAAAACCTCGGGTGGATTGCACGGCGTCGGCATTTCGGTTGTCAACGCCTTGTCGGACGAACTGGAGGTCGAAGTCGCGCGCGATCGCCGGTTGTGGTGGCAATCCTACCGCCGCGGCATACCCGAAGGGCCGGTAGAGGAAGCCGGGCCGGTGCACAACCGGCGCGGCACGACGCTGTGCTTTCATCCCGACCCGGAGATTTTCGGCGACGCGCAATTCCGCCCGGCGCAGCTTTACCGCATGGCGCGCTCGAAGGCGTATCTGTTCCGCGGCGTCGAGATCCGTTGGAAATGCGATCCGGCCGTGCCACGTCCCGAGGGCGTCCCGGAAGAGGCGCGGCTGCATTTCCCGGGCGGCCTCGGCGATTTCCTGTCCGCCAGCCTCGAAGGGCGCGGGTTGCTGACCGCGAAGCCGTTTCTCGGCCAGGCCGGTTTTCCGGACGACGCCGGCAATGTCGAATGGGCCATCGTGTGGCCGGTGGACGAGGATGACGGGTTCTGCCACTCCTATTGCAACACGATCCCGACGCCGGAGGGCGGCACGCACGAGGCGGGGCTGCGCAACGCGCTCGTCCGCGGCGTCAAGGCATATGGCGATCTCATCGGCAATCGGCGGCTCGCGCCGGCAACCGCCGAGGATGTTGCGTCCGGTGCCGCGATATTGCTGTCCGTCTTCATGAAGAACCCGCAATTCCAGGGCCAGACGAAAGAGCGGCTCGCCTCGGTCGAGGCGAGCCGGCTCGTCGAACTGGCGGTGCGCGACCATTTCGACCATTGGCTGTCGGCCGATCCGGCGATGAGCCGCACGCTGCTCGACCACATCGCCGAGCGCGCCGAGGAACGGGCGCGCCGGCGGCAGCAGAAGGAGATGGCGCGCAAAACGGCGACGCGCAAATTGCGCCTGCCCGGAAAGCTCGCCGACTGCGCCCGCGACACCGCCGCCGGCACCGAGATTTTTCTCGTCGAAGGCGACAGCGCCGGCGGCTCGGCGAAACAGGCGCGCGACCGCGAAACCCAGGCGATCCTGCCGCTCCGAGGCAAGATCCTCAACGTGGCCAGCGCATCTTCCGACAAGATGCGGGCCAACCAGGAACTGTCCGACCTCGTGCTGGCCTTGGGCTGCGGCAGCGGCGCTCATTACCGCGAAGACGGGCTGCGCTACGAACGCGTGATCATCATGACCGATGCCGATGTCGACGGCGCCCACATCGCCTCGCTGCTGATGACGTTCTTCTTCCGCGAGATGCCGCAACTGGTCGATGCCGGCCACCTGTTCCTCGCGCTGCCACCGCTCTACCGCCTGACCCAGGGCGGCACGACGCTGTACGCCCGCGACGACGCCCACCGCGAGGAACTGCTCGCCGCCGTCTTTGACGGCGCGCGCGGCAAGGTCGAGATCAGCCGCTTCAAGGGTTTGGGCGAGATGCCGGCGAAATATCTCAAGGCGACGACGATGGACCCGTCGCAGCGCACGCTGTTGCGCGTCAAATTGCCGGAGCCGGCCGATCCGGCTGCGCTCGAAACCGCCGAGGAAGGCCGCCGCCGCACCGCGCAGCTTGTCGAAACGCTGATGGGCCGCCGTCCCGAGCTGCGCTTCGACTATATCCAGAAAAACGCCCGCTTTGCCCGCGACCTGGATGTGTAGTATCGCGTCATGACCGACTAGTCAAAGAGGCCCTTAACAGTTACGTCGTTTCCTCGAAGATTTCGCGGCCGATCAGCATGCGGCGGATTTCGCTGGTGCCGGCACCGATCTCGTAGAGCTTGGCGTCGCGCAGCAGGCGGCCGGTCGGATAATCGTTGATGTAGCCGTTGCCGCCCAATATCTGCACCGCGTCCAACGCCATCCGCGTTGCCGCCTCGGCGGCGTAGAGGATCGCGCCGGCAGCGTCCTTGCGCGTCGTGCGGCCGCGATCGCAGGCGCGCGCGACGGCATAAACATAGGCGCGGCAGGCGCTCGCCTGGGCATACATGTCCGCGACTTTCCCCTGGATCAGCTGGAATTCGCCGATCGGTTGGCCGAATTGCCGGCGGTCGTGGATGTAGGGGATGACGACATCGAGGCAGGCCTGCATGATCCCCAAGGGCCCAGCGGCGAGCACGGCGCGCTCAAAGTCGAGGCCGCTCATCAGCACCCGCACGCCCTCGTTCACCTCCCCCAGCACGCTCTCGGCCGGCACTACGCAATCTTCGAACACCAGTTCCGAGGTCGGCGAGCCCCGCATGCCGAGCTTGTCGAGCTTCTGCGCCGGCCGAAACCCCGTCATGCCCTTCTCGATCAGGAACGCGGTGATGCCGCGCGGGCCGGCGTCGGGCCGGGTCTTGGCGTAGACGACGAGCGTATCGGCGACATGCCCGTTCGTGATCCACAATTTCGTGCCGTTGAGGATGTAGCGGTCGCCTTTGCGGTCGGCGCGCAGGCGCATCGAGACGACATCGGAGCCGGCGCCGGGCTCCGACATCGCCAGGGCGCCGACGTGCTCGCCGGAAATCAGCTTCGGCAGGTATTTCTTTTTCTGCGCCTCCGAGCCGTTGCGCCGGATCTGGTTGACGCAGAGATTGGAATGGGCGCCGTAGCTGAGGCCGACCGAGGCCGAGGCGCGACTCAGTTCCTCCATCGCGACGCAATGCGCGACATACCCCATGCCGGCGCCGCCGTACTCCTCTTCGACCGTGATGCCGTGCAGCCCGAGCGCGCCCATAGCGGGCCACAGCTCGATCGGGAAGCGGTCGTCGCGGTCGATATTGGCGGCGATCGGCGCAATCCGGTCGGCGGCGAAATCACGCACCGTGCTGCGCAGCAGGTCGACTTCCGGGCCGAGATCGTGGTCGAGGGCGGCGAGGCGGGTGTTCTGCATGCCGTCAATATGGCGCGCCGGACCGCCTGCGCGAAGCCCGCGCGGTGCTTAGGGCGACAGCCAGCGGCCGAGGGCCGCAATCACCCATTCCTGTTGCCGCGGCGGCGCGGCGGCCGGCGGCGCGGCAATATCCGCGACCGCGACCGCAGGCTTGGCCAGCACCGGGCTGCCATCAACCTGGAAGCCGCCGAAATCGCCCCACGCCTCGTCGGCGTCGTGATCAAACGACAGCGTCGCAAACCGCGTGCCCTGCCGGATGTTCCAGCCTTGATAACTGCGGACGCCGGCCCAGGCGGTCGAGTTCGACAGCCAGGCGTAGTGCGCCAGCCCCGACCCCTTCACAATGCTGCATACCGCGCCGGAGCCGTAAACGCCGACCTCGTAGCGCGGCCAGCCGCCGCCGGCCGCCGCCAGCCCGGCGTCGACGCCGCGGAAATACTGGTCGACGGCGGCAAGCTGCCAGCCCTGCGCGTTGAAATCGACGCCGAAATAAATGGCGCTGCCGGCCGGCTGGCCGACCGCCGCCGCCTCGTGCGCCGCCGTTACCGCGTCCCAATAGCCGCGGGCATAAGAAAAATAGACGGGATTTGCCGAATGCGACTCCCAGACCGCAACGATCTTCAAGCCCAAATCCGACAGCCGCCGCGCCTCCGCCGCGGTCAACGCCGGCAGACGCGAATCCGCCGCGCGGTAATAGCGCGCGACAAATTGAATGCGGCCGTGCCGCAACTGGTCAAGAAACGGGCTTGTGCTGTGGGCAAGATCGATCCCCCAGGCGGCGCCGGCGCGCGGCGGCGGCGGTTCCGGTGCGGCGCTGACGATGGGCGGCGGCGCACCGCCGCTGCAGCCCGCGAGCAACAACGCCGCCAGCAGCGGCCCCAGCAGTAAAAGTCGCACGATCGCAGCCCCCAAGCGCGCACCAGCAATCCGGGACGAGCCCTGACGGTCCACCGCCACCCGCCGGCGGCGACGGCATGCCCCCCGCGCCGCCAGAGCCGCGGCGCCAGATCAATATTGTTGAATTAGAGGGTTAGCGAAAGCTTTATGGTGCGGTCGAGAAGACTCGAACTTCCACGGAGTTTCCTCCACAGCGACCTCAACGCTGCGCGTCTACCAATTCCGCCACGACCGCCCGCCGCCTTCGTCCGTGAATGGCGCGCGTGCTTAGCAAACACGCGATACCATATCAAGATCAAGGCGGATGGATCGAGAGATGGGCACGCAAGCGGTCGGTATCGAGTGGCGCACGGCGGATGCGCCGGTGCCGTACAAGGCGGCCGTCGCGGCGATGGAAGCGCGCGCCGCGGCGATCCGTGACGGCACCGCGCCGGAGTTTGTTTGGCTCCTCGAACACCCGGCAATCTACACTGCCGGCACCAGCGCCCGGCCCGCCGATCTCATCGATCCTGACCGTCTGCCGGTGTACAAGAGCGGCCGCGGCGGCCAATACACCTATCACGGCCCCGGCCAGCGCGTTGCCTATGTCCTGCTTGATCTGAACCGGCACGGCCGCGACGTGCGCTGCCATGTGTGGCGGCTGGAAGAGTGGATGATCCGCACGTTGGCGGCATTGGGCCTGCACGGCGAACGGCGCGACGGCCGTGTCGGCGTGTGGATCGTCGGGCCGGACGGGCGCGAAGACAAGATCGCCGCGGTAGGCGTGCGCGTGCGTCGCTGGGTCAGCTATCACGGCGTCGCCCTCAACGTCGCGCCAAACCTCGAGCATTTCGCCGGCATCGTGCCGTGCGGGATCGACCCTCAGTCCTCCGGGCACGGTGTCACCTCGCTGGCCGCGCGCGGCATCGCGGCGACGATGGCCGATGTCGATATCGCTCTCAGCGCCACCTTCGACGGCGTTTTCGGCGCCGATTTGCGGCTGTGCGACCCGCCGCCGATAACTGTGCAAGCATGACCACGCTGTTCGAATCGCAGGCGCCGCGGCCGCTGGCCGACCGCTTGCGGCCGCACAGCCTTGCCGAAGTAATCGGGCAGGACCACCTGTTGGGGCCGGACGGGCCGATCGGCCGCATGGTGGCGCGGCGGCAGCTCGCCTCGATGATCCTGTGGGGACCGCCCGGCTGCGGCAAGACGACGATCGCCCGCCTCCTGGCGCATGGCACCGACCTGGCCTTCGAACCGCTGTCGGCGGTGTTTTCCGGCGTCGCCGACCTGCGCCGGGTATTCGACGCGGCGAAAAAGCGCCGCGAAGCGGGCCGCGGTACACTGCTGTTCGTCGATGAAATCCACCGCTTCAACCGGGCCCAGCAGGACGCCTTCCTGCCCTATGTCGAGGACGGCACAGTGATCCTCGTCGGCGCGACGACGGAAAATCCGTCCTTCGAGCTGATCGGCGCGCTGCTGTCGCGCGCTCAGGTGTTCGTGCTGCAGCGGCTCGACGATCGGGCGCTCGAAGCCCTGCTCGAACGCGCCGAGCACCACCTCGGGCAAAGCTTGCCCTTGACCGAAGACGGCCGCGCCGCACTGCGCGCGATGGCCGACGGCGACGGCCGCTTTCTGCTCAACCTGGTCGAGGAGATCGACCGCCTGCCGCGCGAGCCGCCGCTCGGGCCGCAGCAGCTCGCCGAGCTCGTGCAGCGCCGCGCGCCGCTCTACGACAAAAGCCAGGAGGGCCACTACAACCTGATCAGCGCCTTGCACAAATCGCTGCGCGGCTCCGATACCGACGCGGCGCTCTATTGGCTGGCGCGCATGCTGGCCGGCGGCGAGGACCCGATCTACATCCTGCGCCGGCTGACGCGCGCCGCGACGGAGGATATCGGCCTCGCCGATCCGCAGGCGCTGGTGCAGGCCTTGGCGGCGTGGGACGCGTACGACCGGCTCGGCTCACCGGAAGGCGAATTGGCGGTGGCGCAGTTGGTGATCTATCTGGCTAGCGCGCCGAAATCGAATGCCGCCTATGTCGCGCTCGGCGAGGCGCAGGCGATGGCCGGGGAGACCGGCTCGCTAATGCCGCCGAAGCACATCCTCAACGCGCCGACCCGCCTCTTGCGCCAGCTCGGCTATGGTCGGGGCTACGTCTACGACCACGCGACCGAGGAAGGCTTTTCCGGGCAGAATTACTTTCCCGAGGGCGTCGCGCGCCGGCAATTCTACCGGCCGGACGAGCGCGGCTTCGAGCGCGAAATTAAAAAGCGGCTCGACTATTGGGACAAACTGCGCCAGCGCGGCGCCGCATCTGGTAATGACGGTGAGGCATGAGCGCAAAGCTTCGTCGCTATTGGGTTCGGTTCAACGAGCGGGGCTGGATTCTGGGTTGTGGCGTGACCGCTTGGACCGGAGAGGATGCCCTCGCCCTTCTGGCGGAGGGGCCGTTTCGCGAACGATCGCTGCCCGAGATTATCGAGGTTACATGCGACGTTGATGTCTCGATGCTTGATGCCGGACATGTGCTGCCCAACATGGAGGCGCCAGATCGTCGGGGCGTTTGGTATCCTCGTGGGTTCTTACTTCGTTGATATCTCTCAATCCCCTCTCGCACGTCATGGCCGAGTTTGACCCGGCCATCCACCTGGATCACCGGGACAAGCCCGGTGACGACGGCTTTCTCCCGCGCCAATGCACCGAATGAGCGGCGTCGATACGATCACAGTGCGGCCGGAAGACGGCGAGAGCCGGCTCGATCGATGGTTTCGCCGGCATTATCCGACGCTGCCGCATGGCCGGCTGGAACAGTTGTTGCGCCGCGGCCGGATCAGGCTCGACGGCAAACGCGCCAAGGCCGGCGAACGCGTCTCGCCCGGCATGATGATCAGCGTACCGGAGGAAGCCGGCGCAACGGATGCGCCGCTCGCCAATCGAGGGCCGCGGGTCCGGCTTCAGGATGCGGCGCTGTTGCGCGACTGCGTCATCTACCGCGACGCGCACGCGATCGTGCTGAACAAGCCGGCCGGATTGGCCGTGCAAGGCGGCACCAACACCGAGCGGCACATCGACGCGATGCTCGACGGGCTGCGCTTCGACGGCAGCGAACGGCCGCGCCTCGTGCACCGGCTCGACAAGGATACCTCGGGCCTCCTGCTGATCGCGCGCACCGCGGCTGCGGCGACGTTTTTCGCCCGCGCCTTTCGCGACAAGACCGCGCGTAAAATCTACTGGGCGATCGTCGCCGGCCTGCCCGAGCCGGCGCAGGGCCGCATCGATCTGGCGCTGGCCAAGAGCGGCGGGCGCGGCCGCGAGCGGGTGCATGCAGACGAGGAAGAGGGCAAGAGCGCGGTCACCTATTACCGCGTGCTCGATCACGCCGGCAACCGGGCGAGCTTTGTGGCGCTGCTGCCGCTGACCGGCCGCACCCACCAATTGCGCGCGCATTGCGCCGCGCTCGGCACGCCGATCCTCGGCGACGGCAAATACGGCGGTGCGGCGGCGCATCTGCCCGGCGGCGCCGCCGCGCATCGCCTGCATCTGCACGCCGCAAGCCTCGACCTGCCGCATCCCGCCGGCCGGCGGCTCGTCGTCGCGGCGCCGCCGCCGACGCATATGCGCCAGATGTGCGGCTTCTTCGGCTTTGCCGCCGGCAGAGACGACGACCCGTTTGCCGAACTGGCCTTGCCCGCATGAAACGGGGCTATCAGCGGGTGACGAGCGGGCCGGTCACGGGCGGCTGGGGCATTGCGCTTGACGACAGGCCGCTGCGCACGCCCGGCAAAGCCTCGCTCGTCGTGCCGAGCGCGCCGCTTGCCGCCGCGATCGCCGCCGAATGGGAGGCGCAAAAGGATGAGGTCAGGCCGCAGTCGATGCCGCTGTTCCGCCTCGCGGCGACTGCGGTCGACCGGACCGCGACGCTGCGCGACCGGGTCGTGACCGAAATCGCCGCTTATGCCGCCACCGACCTCGTCTGCCATCGGGCCGACCGGCCGCCGGCCCTGGCGGCGCGCCAGCGGACAGTGTGGCAGCCGCTGATCGATTGGGCCACCGCACGCTACGACGCGGCGCTGAGGGTTACCGCCGGGGTGATCCCGACAAGCCAGCCGGCGACGGTGCTGAAAGCGTTCGCCGCCGCGGTTGCGGCACAGGACGATTTTCGCCTCACCGCGCTGCACACGTTGACCGGCGCCTGCGGCTCGCTCGTCATCGCGCTGGCGGTGCTCGAAGGCCGGCTCAGTGCAGACGAGGCCTTCGCCGCCGCGCAGCTCGACGAGACGTTTCAGATCGAGGCCTGGGGCGAAGACGGCGAAGCAGCCGCGCGCCGCCTGGCGGTGGCCGCCGACATCGCCGCCGCCGCCCGTTTCCTCGAATTGCTGGCGGCCTGAACCGGCACGAAGCCGGTTGCCGTCGGGCGGCGCGGCGCCTAGCTTTATGCCGGTCGACGTCGGAGGCGAGGCATGAGCGAGAAGGTGCGGATCCGCGAAGTGGGAATGCGCGACGGGCTGCAGAGCGTTCCCGACATCGTGCCGACCGATGTGAAGCTCGCCTGGCTTGACGCCGAATACGCCGCCGGCGTGCGCGAGATCGAGGTCACCTCGTTCGTGCCGCCGAAACTGCTGCCGCAACTGGCCGACGCGGAAGCCGTCGTGCGCCATGCGCTGACATTGCCGGGCCTCGTTGTCTCGGCGCTGATCCCCAATTCGCGCGGCGCCGAGCGCGGCCTCGCCCTCGGTGTGCACGAGATGAATTTCGTGTTGTCGGTCAGCGAAGGCCACAACAAATCGAACGTGCGCCGCAGCACCGAGGACTCGATCGCCGATTTCCGCCGCGTCGTGCAGCTCTGCCGCGAGCAGGGCAGCGGCGCCGATAGGCCAAAGATCAATTGCGGCCTCGCGACTGCCTTCGGCTGCACGATCGAGGGCGATGTCGATGAGGATCGGGTGCGCCGCATCGCGGCTGAGGTCGCCGAAGCCGGCGCCGACGGCATCGCGCTCGCCGATACGGTCGGCTACGGCCAGCCGGCGGCGATCGGCCGCGTCTTTCGCAAGGTCATCGCCGCTGTCGCGCCGTTGCCGGTATGGGCGCATTTCCACGACACGCGCGGCCTCGGGCTGGCCAACGTGCTGGCCGCCTACGAAGCCGGCTGCCGCGGCTTCGATGCGTCGCTCGGCGGTCTCGGCGGCTGTCCCTACGCGCCGGGCGCCAGCGGCAATATCGTCTTGGAAGACACCGTCTTCATGTTCGAGGCGATGGGCTGCGACACCGGCGGCATCGACATCGAAAAGCTCGCCCGGCCGCGGGCGATCCTGCACGCGGCCTTGCCCGGCGCGCCGCTCTACGGCGCGATCGCCAAGGCCGGCCTGCCGCGCAACTTCCATCCGGTCGCCCAGGCGGCGTAAGCTGCGACATTGTTAACGAATGGAGGCGGCGATGCAGTTCGGGTTCGGCGCGCCGGTCAGCGGCCCCTTGTCACGACCGCGGGATCTCGCCCGGATCGTGCAGGGCGGCGAACAGATGGGTTATGATTACTGCACGATCTCCGACCATATCGCGATCCCGCGCGACATGGAGGCAAAATACCCCTATTCCGACACCGGCGAGTTCCCCGGACGCGCCGGCGGCGACCGCCACGAGCAATTGACGTGCGTCGCCTTCGTCGCGGCCAAGACCGAGAAGTTGCGCCTCGTCACGTCGGTCACGGTCGTGCCGCACCGGCCGCCGGTGTTGACCGCCAAAATCATCGCGACGATCGACAACCTGTCGGAGGGCCGCTTCACCTGGGGCATCGGCGTCGGCTGGTGCCGCGAGGAATTCGAGGCGATCGGCACCGAGCCGTTTCCGGAGCGCGGCGCCGTTACCGACGAGACGATCGCCGCCTGCCGCGAATTGTGGGGCAGCGCCAATCCCGGCTTCACCGGCAAGTATGCAAACTTCTCCAACATCTTCTTTGAGCCGCGCCCGGTGCAGAGCCGGATCCCGGTGTGGGTCGGCGGCGAGAGCGGCCCGGCGATGCGTCGCACCGCCAAGCTTGGCGACGCGTGGTACCCGATCGGCACCAACCCGGCGAACCGCCTCGACACGCTGAAGCGCTTCGAGGGCGGCATCGAGCGGCTGCGCAAAATGACCCGCGACGCCGGCCGGCCGGAGAGCGCGGTCGGCCTCGCCTATCGCTTCTCTCAATTCGGTGCCGCAGTGCCCGAGCGCGCCGACAACGGCGACCGCCGGCTCGGCTCCGGCGATGCCGCGGCGGTCGCCGGCGATCTCAGAGCCTTGCGCGAACTCGGCGTCATCGCTGTCGATTTCAACTTCGCGGGTGACACCGCCGACGCGGTATTGGCCGCGATGCGCCGCTTCCGCGAGGAGGTACTCGGGAAGGTTTGATTGGAGGGACGACGGTGCTGAAACTCGGATACAAGGCCTCGGCCGAGCAGTTCGGCCCGCGCGAGCTGTTGGAATTCTCGTGCCTGGCCGAAGAGGTCGGGTTTGACTCGATCTTCGTCAGCGATCACTTCCAGCCGTGGAAGCATACCGATGGGCACGCGCCCAACGCGCTCGCCTGGCTCGGCGCACTTGGCGCGCGAACGCGGCGCGCCGTCATCGGCACCAGCGTCCTGACCCCGACCTTCCGCTATCACCCGTCGGTCGTCGCGCAGGCCTTCGGCACGCTGGGCGCGATGTTTCCGGGACGCGTCGTGCTCGGCGTCGGCACCGGCGAGAGCCTCAACGAAGTGCCATCGCACGGCATCGCCTGGCCGGGCGCCAAGGAGCGGCGCGACCGGCTGCGCGAGGCGATCCGCCTGATCAACAGGTTGTGGACCGAGGACCGCGTCACCTTCGAGGGCCAGTTTTACAAGACCCAGAGCGCGACGATTTACGACAAGCCGCAGAACCCGAAAGAAAAGGTGCCGATCTGGGTCGCCGCGTCCGGACCATTGGCGGCGCAAATGGCGGGTCAGATTGCCGAGGGCTTCATCTGCACGAGCGGCAAGAACCCGCAGCTCTACATCGACCTGACGACAAAGGTGGAGGAAGGCGCGGCGCGGACCAGCCGCAACCCGGCCGATATCGAGCGGATGATCGAAGTGAAGGTGTCGTTCGACAAGGACGCGCAGGAAGCCAAGGAATTGACCCGGCACTGGGCGGCGCTGGCGTTGTCGCCGGAGGAAAAGGTCGGTGTCGAGGACCCGGTCGAGATGGAGCGGCTGGCCGATGCGCTGCCGCTGGAACGCGCCGCCAGCCGCTGGATCGTCTCAAGCGACCCGGATTTCCAGGTCGAGAAGATCCGCCCTTATGTCGAACTGGGCTTCCGGCATCTCGTGTTCCACGCTCCCGGCCCCGATCAGGCGCGCTTTCTGAAGCTCTACGCCGGCGAGGTCCTGCCGCGCCTACGCAAGGCCTTTGGGTGACGCTCCTTCCATTTTCCCTCAATCCGCCATGGCCGGGCTTGACCCGGCCATTCACGAGATCACCTACGGCCCAAGACGTGGATGCCCGGATCAAGTCCGGGCATGGCGGGGTTGGGACGGCATTGCTGCAGATATGGCAAACCACCTGACGATCACCGGCCTCAAGGGCGTGCCGATCGTGCAGCCGGGCGACGATCTGGCTGTGATCGCGCTTGCCGCTTATCGCGATACGGACCTCGCGCCCGCGAACGGCGACGTGCTGGTCGTTGCGCAGAAGATCGTGTCGAAGGCCGAGGGGCGTATCGTGGAGGTGCCGTCGGTCGAGCCGTCGCCGGAGGCGGTCGCGCTGGCCGCCGAGGTCGAGAAAGACCCGCGCTTTGTCGAGGTCGTTTTGACCGAATCGCGGCGCATCGTGCGGCGCCGGCCGAACCTTCTCATCGCCGAGCACCGCCGCGGCTGGGTCATGGCCAATGCCGGCATCGACCATTCGAATGTCGGGCCGGATGACGGCGTCGAACGGGTGCTGCTGCTGCCGCTTGATCCCGACGCGTCGGCCGAGGGATTGCGCGACCGGCTGACCGCCGCGACCGGCAAGCACGTTGCCGTCATTGTCAGCGACAGTTTCGGCCGGCCGTTCCGTCGCGGCACGGTCGGGATCGCGCTCGGTGCGGCGGGGTTGCCGGCGCTGATCGACTGGCGCGGCCACCCCGACCTGTTCGGCCGCAAGCTCGAAGTCACCGAGACCGGTTTCGCCGACGAGATCGCCGCCGCCGCGTCGCTGGTTCAGGGACAGGCCGACGAGGCGACGCCGATCGTCCTTGTGCGCGGTCTCGCCTGGTCGGCGCCCGAGGCGCCAGCCGCTGCGCTCGTTCGCCCGCCGGAGCACGATCTGTTTCGATGACAATCGCCGATCGCCCGGTGCTGGCATTGTCGGGCGGGGTCGGTGGCGCCAAACTCGCGCTCGGCCTTTATCGCATCCTGCCGCCCGACACATTGACGGTCGTCGCCAACACCGGCGACGATTTCGCTCACCTCGGCTTCGCGATTTCGCCCGATCTGGACACGCTCCTTTACACGCTCTCCGGCAACGACAACCTGGAACTCGGCTGGGGCCGCCGCGGCGAGACCTGGACGTTCATGGCCGCGTTGGAGGCGCTCGGCGGCGAGACATGGTTTCGTCTCGGCGACGGCGACCTGGCAACGCATGTCGAGCGCACCCGGCGGCTCAACGGCGGCGAGCGCTTGTGCTCGATCGTCGATGATTTTCGCCGCCGGCTCGGCATCGCGGCGCGCCTGCTCCCGATGTCGGACGACCCGGTGCGCACGCGCCTTGCCACCGCCGGCGGCTGGCTTGATTTCCAGGATTACTTCGTGCGGCTGCGCTGCGAGCCGGCGATCTCGGAACTGGCCTTCGCCGGCGCCGAGACGGCGCGTCCGCATCCCGACTTCCTTGCTGCGCTGGCCGATCCGGCGTTGCGCGCAGTCGTCGTCTGTCCGTCAAACCCGTTCATCAGCATCGACCCGATCCTTGCCGTACCGGGCGTGCGCGAGGCGTTGCGCGCCTGTCGCGCGCCGGTCGTCGCGGTGTCGCCGATCGTCGGCGGTCAGGCGGTCAAGGGACCGACCGCAAAGATGATGGCGGAACTCGGCCTCCGCGTTGACGCGGCGACGCCGGCGCGGCATTACCGCGACTTTCTCGATCTCTACGTCGCCGACGAAGCGGATGCGACCGCGGTCGCCGACCTCGATCTTCCGGTCGTGCGGGCCCGGACGCTGATGCAGAGCCTCGCCGACCGCGAGGCGTTGGCGCGCGCTGTCCTTGTCGCCGCCGACCGGCTGCGCAAATGAGCGCACATGGCGCGTCCTGCGGTCACTCGGCTTCCTTCCTGACCGGTTCCGCATAGTAATGCTGCAGGATGAGCCTCAGGCACACGGCGGCCGGGACGGCCAGGATGAGGCCGATGAGCCCGAACAGCGAGGCGCCGGCGATGAACGAAAAGATCACGATGACCGGGTGAATGCGGCCGGCTTTTCCGAGCACGATCGGCGCGATGAGGTTGTCGATCGATAATCGCAGCGCAATGGCGAAAGCACCCATCAGGATGATCGTCATCATCGATTTCTGCTGAAACGCCGTCAGCGCGACGAGCACACCCGAAGCGAACGGTCCGGCCGCCGGGATCAGTTCGAGCACCCCGACCGTAATCGACAGCAGCACGGCATTCGGCAAACCGAAGACCAGCCCGAAGCCGATATACGCAATGACCGCCGTATAGGCGACGACGCCGAGGATTCCGGCGAGATAACGCCGCAACGCGGGCAGCATCTTCGGCAGGAGTTGCGTGACCGAGTGGCGACGTTCGGGCGGGATCAACCAGATCGCACCGTTCGACAGGCGTGGTCCGGAGATCATCATGTACGGAATCAGCACCAGCGTCAGAAAGCAGCCGACGATCGATCCGAACCCCAACATCGCCAGGCTCAGGAACGTCTTGCCGCCGAGAGCGGCCGCAACCCAGGCTCCCGCCGTGTGGACCAGTTCTTTCGGCGTATAGGTGTGGCCGAACATCGTGATGTGCTGGCCGACGATGGCGCCGACGAACTTGGTGAGCGTTTCGGGTGCCGTTTTCGCGAAATTCTGCAGGTCGCCGATTGCCGTCGTACCGATCCAGTAACCGACGGCGAGCAACAGCACGACGATCGCCGCCGACAACACAGCTGCGACGATCCAGCGACGCCAACCGGTGCGCCGCTGCACCAGCCGAACAACCGGTTCCACAATAAACGCGATGGCGATCGCAAAGACGAACGGCAACAGGTAATAGCGGATGATGTAGACAATGACCGCAACGACCGCGAGAATCGCGGTGAGGGCCCAACCCGAAGCCGGCGACCGCGGTTGCTCGGCAACGCGCCGCGCCGGCATCTCTTCGGCCCGGCGCGGCGATCCCGCAGTGATTCGATCGGCATCGAGATTTTGGTCGATGGCACACCTCCCCCGGCTCCGGGCGTCTCCGGCGTCAAGAAATCCGGTACAGTGCGCGCGCCATCGCGGCGATTCGATCGGCGCCCCATTCGGCGCGGCGAATGTCAAGGCTGCCCTGGCGCGCCACGATCTCGCATTCGGTGCGGCCGCTTGCGTCGCGCGTGAAACGCAGCGTCACTCGTGCGTCGCCAATGCGCAGATCATGCAGCACGACTTCCGGCAGCCATTGCGGCAGCACCGGATCGACGAACAACGCCTCGTCGGGCGCCGCCGCGAAGAGACCGAGCATGGCCAGCACCAACTGCACGGTGGCGCTCGCCGACCAGGCTTGCGGCGAATTCGCTTCCGGATAGATACCGGGATGCGGGTGCCGCGCGCCGCGGGGGTGCCCACCGAAAACCTGCGGCAGGCGGCCGGTTTCAAACAGCTGACATGCTTCCAGCTGAGCCCGCACGAGGCGGTGCAGGTGAGCGTCGAACCCGTAGCGCTTAAAGCCGAGGGCGGTCGTCCCGTTAGACGCGGGCCATACCGATCCGAGATGATAGGCGAACGGATTAAAGGCGGGATGCCGATTTGATAGGGTACGGATGCCCCAACCGGAGAACAGTTCAGGGCTCATCAGACGCTCGGCGACGGCCGCCGCCTTGTCGTCGTCGATAATGCCGAAGGCGAGGCAATGCCCGGGATCGCAGGCGATCGTCTCGACCGGATTTTTATCAGGATCGAGCGCCAGCGCGAAATAGCGTTCGTTCGCCAGCCAGAATGCGGCGTTAAACCGGCGCTTGAGCGCCGCCGCCTGATCCAGCAGGTCGCCCGCTGTAGTGGTGTCGCCAAGCGCCGCGAAGGCAACGGCGGTTAGCTGCTTGGCGAGATAATAGGCGCCTTGCACGTCGGCCAGCGCGAGCGGATTGGGGACGACCTCGCCGTCGGGATAAAGGATCGCCTCTTCCGAATCCTTCCACCCCTGGTTTTTGATGCCCCAGTCACCGGCGCGCGTCGCATACTCGTAAAATCCGTCGTGGTCCCGATCAGCGTCGCGCTCCATCCACTCGAGCGTCGCCAGAATCTTGGCGCGCATCCTGCGGTAGAATTCGCGGTCGCCCCCGAGCAGGTAATACCAGGCACAGTCGATCAAAAACCACGCTGGCGCGGTATAGTCGCCGTAATAGTGCAGAAACGGGTTTTTCTTCAGCAGGGACAGCGGGCTTTGCTGCCGCTGATGGATGACTCGCCCCGGTTCGGCATCGTAGGCATCGTCGTATTCGGTGGCATTCCAGTGGGCAACCAGCTCCAGCGAGCCGCGCAGCATCGCCGGCTTGATAAGACCCGCGTGGAAGCCGGCGACCAGCACATCGCGTCCGAACATCGCCATGTATCGCGGAATTCCGGCGGCGGGCATCCGCTTCTGGTCACCCTCGCCGTCGCGCAGCGCGAGCGAGGCGAGATCGCCGACGGCCCGGTCCCAGGCAGCCTGGACCAAAGGACTCGCCGCGGAGAGCCGCGTATCGCTCGGCCCCGATCCGCCGTCATCCAACTCCGTCTCGATCGCGATCTCTTCGCCGAGGAACACCGGCGCGATATCGATCAACAGCGTAACCGGCTGCTGCGGCTTGAGATGCAGCTTCCAGGCGACCGCATCGCCGCAATCGACGCGTTGCCCTGGCCCCGCAAACCGGATGATCGAGGCATGGTTCAGCTGCGGGTGATCGTACTGCAGCCGCAGTTCACTGCCGGTCTCATCGGATTTCCACGATCGAAGAACAAGCGCCTGCTGCTGACGCTCGCCTTTGGCGGCCTCGCTGAGATCGGCGAAATCGGCCGCCAATTGCCAGCGCAGCACGATATCGGCGTCGGCCAGCGTATGGTTGATGACATATGCCCGCTGTCGGCAACCGCCGCCGAGCGAACGGTCGAGTTGCATCTCGATGCCGCTGCGGACGATTTCGCCGCCGTTCCTGTCGCGTTCTGCCGCCGGGCCGGCCCGCGCACCGGCGGGCGATGGCGCAATGAAATAGGCAATGGACGTCGCGGGGGTCAGCGGATCGGCGGCGACCGGTCGCGGCGGCTTGCCGTCAACCGTCACCTCCAGGCACGACAGAAACCGCGTCTGCCGGTAATAGAATCCCTCGGTTCCGCATCGGATCAGCCCGCGCAGGTCGCAGACCAGCAGCGCCGGACCGCGCCAGTTCGTCAAATGCCGCGGCATCACCCGCAACGCATTGATGTCGGTCATGTCCGCACCGAACCAGCCCCAGACGAACGCACGGCCAGGCTGCCGGCCTGCCCCGGTCCGGAGATCGCTTCTCGGGGATCGGCCAGCCATGCCTGCCTTGGCTAAACGTCGGGCGCAATCCAATCCTCCCATCAGGCCGATGTCTCAGGCGGGCCCGCGCTGTGCGCCATGCCTGACCACCGTCGGTGCCCGGAGGCGAGGCAGCGGCGGACGGGTTATCGCGCCGGCAAAACCGGCTCGACCGGCCGCGTCGCCGAATGGTTGGCGGCCAGGAACGCGGCGGCAAAACCGGCCGCTACCCCGATGCCGGCAGCGGCCCAGCCGCGCCGACGGCTCAGCCAAAACTGGCCGCTTGTCGCACGGGCGCGCCCGTCGAAGCGGCCGTGGGCGCCGTGGTCGCCAGGCAACGCGTTATACAGATTGTCGGGCCGATGGAACGGCTCGTGCTCGCTCGTCAGTTGGCCTGTATAGCCGCTGTGCGCCAGGTAGCGATCGAGCAGACCGGGACAGAACTTGTTAGCGATGATTGCCTTGACGGTCGGAAAGCCGACATAGATCTCGCGGCGTCGCGCGTGCGCTGCATAGACGATTGCTTTGGCGGCGACCTCGGGCTGAAAGATCGGCGGCACCGGCTGCGGCCGCCACCCCGTCTTGTTTCGCGCCCAGTCGAATTGCGGCGTGTTGAGCGCCGGCATCTGCACCATCGTCAGGTGCACCCGGCTCTTCTCATGCAGCAATTCGCAGCGCAGGCTGTTGGTGAAGCCGCGGATCGCAAATTTGCCGCCGCAATATGCCGATTGCAGCGGGATCGCGCGATAGGCGAGCGCCGAGCCGACCTGCACGATCGTACCGCGGTTGCGCGGCCGCATGCGCCGCAGTGCCGCCATCGTACCGTAGACGAAACCAAGATAGGTCACCTCGGTGGCGCGCCGGAACTCCTCCGGCGCGATGTCCCACACCGCCCCGAAGATCGTCGCCATCGCGCAATTGACCCAGATGTCGATCGGGCCGAACTGGCGTTCGACCGCGGCAGCGGCGGCTTCGACTGCATCGGGGTCGGCCATGTCGGTCGGCAGCACGAGTGCCCTGCCGCCGGCCCGGTCGATCTCCGTGGCGGCGGCGTTGAGTTCATCGACGCCGCGTGCCAGCAGCCCGACTCGCGCGCCCCTGTGACCAAAGGCGCGCGCCGTCGCGCGGCCGACGCCGGCGGCGGCGCCCGTCACAACGACGGTCTCGGCCGCGCTCATGAGGATGCCTCCAGCGCGATCAGGGCGAGACCGCTTTCCGGATCCTTGCGTTTTCGCAGATGCGCCGGCGGCTCGACGAGAATGACTTCGAGGGTCGGGCGGACATGACCTTCGAGCAGGTGACCGCCGACGACGCTGCCGTCCGCGCGCCCGAGCACCGCGTGGATATGCAACGCCGGTTTGCCGTCGGGTCCCGCGGCGACATCGCCGATCAGCGACAGCACCTCGACCTGCTCGTTCACCGGGATGCGCTTATATTGCTTCCGCTGCCAATCGAAATAGCCGACCACGGCACGTTCGAACGCGCCGATCGCCGACAGGGAGGCGGCGTTGACCCGCTCCTCATCGACGAACCGGCCGAGCGCGGCGACCGCCTCATCGCCCCGCGCCAGCACGACGGCATGCGTCGCGGGCGGCCCCAAATCGAGCAGTTTCCAGTGCATGCGGCCCTCGCTGGTTTCCCTTTCCAACGGGACCGCAAATTCATCGTTCCGCCGCCGGGGCGGCGAAGAGCGGCGGCGCCGGCTGGCGTGCCGCCAGCGCAGCAACGACACTGAGCGCCGCCAATATGGCGAAGCAGCGCAGCGACAGGACATAGTTGCCCGTCGCGTCGCGCAGCATGCCCGAGACGAGCGGCCCCGCCGCCTGGGCCACGACTTGCGCCGGCAACGCGACGCTGCGGATCGCGCCGTAATGGGCGCGGCCGAAATAATCCGCCCAAGCCACCGGCAGCAATGTCTGCAGCATGCCGAGGCCGAACCCGAACGTCCCCGCTGCGACATAGCCTTGCAACGCGGCATGCACGCCGAGCATAAGCCCGACCCCGACCGCCAACGTCGCGCCGGTCGCGGCCAGCCAACAGCGAATCGGGACGCGCGGCGGCAGCAGGCCGCAAACGATCGTCGCGGCGGCCGATGCGGCCGAAAACGTGCTGACGATCGTCGCCGCGATCGTCGGCGCGATGCCGCGTTCGATTAGAAACGGCGCCTGGTGCAGGCTGACCCCGGCTTGCACCGGATAAACCAGCATCGCGAACAGCAGCAGCAGCCAGAACGCCGGCGTCGCCAGCGCCTGGCGGCGCGAGAACCGCGGCTCGGGCGCGGTGCCGCGGCGAGACGGCGCCGCAGCGGCGGCCGGCGCGGCGGCGCCGTCCGGGACAAGGCCGAGATCTTCCGGGCGGCGCGCCAGCAGGAGCCAGCTCGGGACGCAGCCGACGAGCAGCGTCACGGCGCCGACGGCAAGCCAGCCGGCGCGCCAGCCGCGCTCGAGGATCGCCACTTCGGCGACCAGCGGCATCGCGACGAGACCCACCTGCTGCGCCAGCGTCACAATGCCGCTCGCGCGCGTGCGCCGGCGAACAAACCAGTTGTTGAGCGCGGCGTACAGCCCGAGTTCGAACGGCGCCGCCCAGTTCATCCGCGCGATGCAGAACAGCAGGTAGAACACCGCGAGCGACGGGGTCAGCGACAAC
>DATJSO010000153.1:0-18407 GCA_035504075.1 Allostellaceae bacterium
GATGCTGGTGTTCGACCGCGACGGCAACCTGCTCAATTCCTGGGGCGAAGGGCTGTTCCACCGGGCGCATGGTCTGTCCATCGGCCCCGACGAGGCGCTTTACTGCACCGACGACGGCGACCATACGGTGCGCAAGTGCACGCCGGACGGCAAAGTTCTGCTGGAGATCGGCATCCCCGGCCGGCCGGCGCCGTTCATGAGCGGCGAGCCGTTCAACCGCTGCACCCATACCGCCCTGTCACCCGAGCTCGACATCTACGTGTCCGACGGCTACGCCAACGCCCGCGTCCACAAATTCGCGCCCGACGGCAAACTGCTGTTCTCGTGGGGTGAATGCGGCAGCGACGCGGGACAATTCAACATCCCGCACAATATCGTCAGCGACCCGGACGGGTGGGTCTACGTCGCCGACCGCGAGAACCACCGAGTGCAGGTTTTCGACGGCCGCGGCCGGTACGAGACGCAGTGGAACAATCTGCATCGGCCGTGCGGCCTCTACATGGAAGGCGGCGCGGACGGTTGTTGCTTTGTCGGGGAACTGGGTCCGCACCAGCCGGTCAACATGAAGTTCCCCAACCTCGGACCGCGGATCAGCATCCTGTCGCGCGACGGCAAGCTGATAAGCAGGGTGGATGAAAAATCGGGGCTGCCGACCGGCCAGTTTTCGGCGCCGCACGGCCTGTGCGTCGATCGCCATGGCGACGTCTATGTCGGCGAGGTCTCGTGGACGGCGTGGCAGAACTATACCAATCCGGGCCAGCCGGTGCCGCCCTCGGTGCGCAGCCTGCAAAAGCTTGTGCGCGTGTCGCGCTGAGGGGCGGGGAGCGCGATGGCCGGCGTCCGTTTTAGATCGCACGGGCTGAGCGATGTCGGGCTGGTGCGGCCGCGCAACGAAGACGCCTTTCTCGACCGGCCGGAGCGTGGCTTGTGGGCGGTCGCCGACGGTATGGGCGGGCATGCGGCGGGCGACGAGGCGAGCGCCGCCGTCGTCGCCGCGCTCGCCGCGCTGACGCCGCCCGCCGACCTGGAAGATTTTGTCGATGAGGTCAAGACGCGGCTGCTGCTGACCGACCGGGCGTTGCGCGCGCGCGCCGCATCGCTCGGCACCGGCGCGGTGATTGCCAGCACCGTCGTGACGTTGTTGGCGTACGGCGATGATTTCGCCTGCGTCTGGGCCGGCGACAGCCGGCTCTACCAATGGCGCGCCGGCGAGCTTAGCCGCCTGTCGAGCGATCACAGCCGCGTCCAGGAACTGGTCAATGCCGGTCTGCTGACCGAAACTGCCGCCGGGCTGCATCCCGAGGCGCATGTCGTGACGCAGGCGATCGGCGCCGGCCGGCTCACCTTCGGCACCCGCGCCGGCATGCTGCGCGCGGGCGATCGCTTTCTGTTGTGCAGCGACGGGCTGACCAACCTGGTCGCGGACAGCGAGATCGGCCGCGAACTGGGCATGGCCTCGCCGCGTGACGCCGCCGAACGGCTGCGCGATCTGGTGCTGGCGCGCGGCGCGAGCGACAATTTGACGATCGTCGTCATCGCCGTCGAGCCGGCATAGAGGTGCCGTTCGACCTCGTCATCTTCGATTGCGACGGCGTGCTAATCGACAGCGAGATGCTGTCGGTCGAGGCGGATATCGCGTGCCTTGCCGAATTCGGCATCGTGCTGCCCGCGGACGAGATCCTCGAGCGCTATACCGGCATCAGCCTCGCCGGCATGATTGCCGACCTCGAAACGCGCCATGGCAGAACTCTCGCGGGATTTGCCGAGCGCCACAGGCAGCTCCTGCGGCCGCTGTTCGAGGCGGGTCTGCGAGCGATCCCGGGGGTGCCGGCCGTGCTCGGCTCGCTCGCCTGCCCGAGTTGCGTCGCATCGAGCAGTTCGCCCGAGCGGTTGCGGCATGCCCTGTCGCTCGTCGGCCTCTACGACCGCTTCCATCCGAACGTATTCAGCGCGTCGATGGTCGCCCGCGGCAAGCCCGCGCCCGACCTGTTCCTGCACGCGGCCGGGCGGATGGGCGCCGCGCCGGCGCGCTGCGTCGTCGTCGAGGACAGCCTTGCGGGTATTGCAGCCGCGCAGGCGGCCGGCATGACCGCGATCGGCTTTGCCGGCGGCGGGCATTGCCTGCCCGGTCACGCGGCGCGGCTGCGGGCGGGCGGAGCGGCGTTGGCCATCTCCGGCATGACCGAGTTATTGCCGGCGCTGGGATGCCTCGGCCGGCAATGCAATGCGTAACAAAAGTTCCTTCGGCGATCACGAGAATTTGAAAGACCTCGCGTCACGGTTTGGTAGAGCATGATCGCTGTTTTATGCTCTGCCATCGCTCAGGGGAGGGCGGCATGAATCTCCGCGGGATTGTCTTTGCAATCGTCGGCTTCGGGGTGGTCGGCGCCGGCGTGGGCTTTGCCGTCGCGCATGATGAGCCGGCGGCCGCGACGCCCGCTGCACAATCGAACGAACTGGCGGCGACTGCCGTGCTGCCGCCGGCGGCGGTCGTGACGCCGGCCGCGGCAACGTCACCGGCGACCGGGACAAAAGCCGTCCGGCCGACCGTGCCGCCGCCGGCAGTGCGAGCGTCGTCGGCGCAGCTCGAGCAGGTGCTGGCGCCGATTGCGCTCTATCCGGACCAACTGCTCGACCAGGTGCTGATGGCTGCGACCTATCCGGTCGAGGTCGTCGAGGCGGCGCGTTGGGTCAAGCTCCCGGCGCATCGCCGCCTGCGCGGCGAGGCGCTGCTCGCGGCGCTGAAAGAGCGGCACTGGGATCCGAGCGTCATGGCTCTGGTGCCGTTTCCTCGCCTGCTCGACATCATGAGCGAGCGGCTGCAATGGACCGAGCAGCTGGGAAATGCGTTTCTCGCCCAGCAGGCCGATGTGCTCGCCGCCGTACAGCAGTTGCGCCGCGAGGCGCTGGCGGCGGGCAGCCTCGATCCGGCGAGATGCCGTTGCCGCGTGGTGCATGCGGCGGCCGCCATCGTCATCGAGCCGGCCAATCCGGCAGCGGTCTATGTCCCGACGTGCAACCCGGTCGTCGCGTACGGGCCGTGGCCGTATCCGGCCTATCCGCCGGTCGTTTTTCCGGTGCCGGTCGGCTTTGTCTGGGCGCCGGTTCCGTTCGTCTGGTTTTCGCCGGTCGTCAGCGTCGCATGGTATGGCCCGCTGTGGGGCTGGGCCGGGTTCGATTGGCGGCACCGCGACGTACTCGTCGATGCAGCGATCTACCGGGTGCTGGCGTTCGGCCATGCCGCCTTTCGTGGTGCGGTGTGGGTCCATGACGCGACATATCGGGGCGATCTGCGCGCCGATCCGATGGCCGGCGGATCGGCCCGATTCGCGAGAGCCGCGATCGTCGGCGGGGCGGTCGGCGCCATCGCTGCCAATGCGGCAGTACGGCATGTCGCCGTATTGCGCGGCGACCCGCATCGCGCCTGGCACCGTGCGGAATTCCGCGGCGGCTGGCACGGCGCGGCGTTCCGCGGCGGCTGGCGCGGCGCGGCGTTCCGCGGCGGCTGGCACGGCGCGGCGTTCCGCGGCGGCTGGCACGGCGCGGCGTTCCGCGGCGGTGGGCTACGCGGCGGCGGGGCGCATCGGGGGCGCGGCTAGCATCGCCTGGCGACGGGCTGGTTGCCGCCGCCCTTGCGCCGCCGCCGCGCGGCGGGCACACTCGGCGGCGAGCTAACGTCTTGATCTCGAGCCGCGGGCCGTTATGCGCGCATTTCTCGCTGTCATGTTGCTGTCGGCGCTGTTGCCGGGATGCACGCCGTACATCCCGATCAAGGATGATTTCGGCAACAGCGCCCTGACCGCGAAACGCGACGTGCCGCCGGAATTCGCCGAATTCAACAACTACGATCCGGCGATCAACGCCCTCGTCGCGAACCAGATCTGCGCGACGCCCTACGAGGAGTTGCAGGCGCGCAGCGTCGGTGCGTCAACTGGCGAGATCATCGAGGCGCGCGGCCGCTGCGCCGAGCACATCCCGCTGATCGGCCCCTGAAACAAGCCGAATTGCGGGGCCGCGGCCCGCCGCGGCTAAGCCGCCGCCGCTTTCGGGCGCGGTGCGGCGCGGCCGCCGAGCAGTTCGTCGAAGTAGGCGATCGTGCGTTCGAGCCCGACGCGCAGCGGCGTCTGCGGCTGCCAATCGAGGATCGCCTTCGCCTGGGTGATGTCGGGGCAGCGCTGTACAGGGTCGTCGATCGGCAGCGGCCGATGCACGAGCTGCGACCGTGATCCGGTCAATTCAATGACCAGCTGCGCCAGCTCGGCGACCGAGGTTTCGACCGGATTGCCGAGGTTCATCGGCCCGGTGATGCCGTCGGGCGCCGCCATCATCCGCAGGAAGCCTTCGATCATGTCATCGACGTAACAGAAGGCGCGCGTCTGCGTGCCGTCGCCGTACAGCGTGATCGGCTCGTTCCGCAGTGCCTGCACGATGAAATTGGAGACGACCCGGCCGTCGTTCGGGTGCATGCGCGGCCCGTACGTATTGAAGATGCGCACGACGCGGATCTGCACCTGGTGCTGCCGGTGGTAATCAAAAAACAGTGTTTCGGCGCAGCGTTTGCCCTCGTCGTAACAGGCCCGTGGACCGATCGGGTTGACGTTGCCGCGGTAGGATTCCGGCTGCGGGTGCAGCACCGGGTCGCCGTAGACCTCGGAGGTTGAGGCCTGCAGGATCTTGGCCTTCAGCCGCTTGGCCAGTCCCAGCATATTGATCGCGCCGATGACACTCGTCTTTGTCGTCTGCACCGGATCGAACTGGTAGTGGATCGGCGATGCGGGGCAGGCGAGATTGTAGATCTCATCGACCTCGACAAACAGCGGATGCGTCACGTCGTGGCGCATCGCCTCGAAATGCGGGTCGTCGAGCAGTCGCGCGATATTGTCCTTGCGGCCGGTGAAATAGTTGTCGACGCACAACACGTCGTCGCCGGCTGCGCGCAGGCGCTCGCAGAGATGCGAGCCGAGAAACCCGGCACCGCCGGTAACCAATACCCGTTTCATGACGGTGCGCATGCGGCAGTCCCCGAGTTGGATCGACCCTCGCCGGCTAGGCAATGACCCGCAGGCCGGCCGGCTGGTCGGCCAGGGGTTCCGGCACCGGCTCGCTGAGCGGGCGACCGATGCTGTGATAGGCGAGCCCGGCCGCGGTCATCTCGTCGGGCGGGTAGATGTTGCGCAGATCGATAACGAGCGGCCGCCGCAGCAGGCTCTTCACGCGCGCCAGATCGAGCGCGCGGAACTCGTTCCATTCGGTGATCAGCACGAGCGCGTCGGCATCCTGCATCGTGGCGTAGGCGTCGGCGCAGTAATCGAGTTCGGGCAGCAGCTTTTTCGCTTCCGCCATGCCTTCGGGATCGAAGGCGCGGATTTTTGCCCCGGCCTCGTAGAGCGCCGGCAGGATCGCCAGCGCCGGGCTGTCGCGCATGTCGTCGGTATTGGGCTTGAACGTGAGGCCCAGCACCGCCAGCGTCTTGCCTTCGACGTCGCCGCCGAGCGCCGCAGCAATGCGATCGGCCATGCGGCGCTTGCGGGCGTCGTTCGTGCGCAAGACGGTATCGACGATCTGCAGCGGCGTCTTGGCGATCTCGGCCGTGCGCACCAGCGCCTGGCAATCCTTCGGAAAGCACGAACCGCCGAAGCCCGGCCCGGCATGCAGGAACTTGCGCCCGATGCGGCCGTCGAGGCCGATGCCGCGCGCCACGTCTTGCACGTCGGCGCCGACCGCCTCGCATAGATCGGCCACCTCGTTGATGAACGTGATCTTCGTCGCAAGAAAGGCGTTGGCGGCGTATTTGATCAGTTCGGCAGTCTCCAATGCCGTAAATACGACCGGCGTTTCGAGCAGATAGAGCGGCCGGTAGAGCGCCCGCAATACGCCGCGCGCATGCTCGCTGTCGGTGCCGATGACGACACGATCGGGCCGCATGAAATCCTCGATCGCCGAGCCCTCGCGCAGAAATTCCGGGTTCGAGGCGACATCGAAGCGGGCCGGCGGCAGCGCGCTGCCGAGGATGCGCGCGACGCGACGCCCCGTGCCGACCGGCACGGTCGATTTCGTGACGACGACCGTGCGCTCGTTATCCGCTTGCGCCAGCGCCTCGCCGATCTCGGTGGCGGCCGCGAAGACATAGCTCAGATCGGCGTGCCCGTCGCCGCGCCGCGACGGCGTGCCGACGGCGATGAACACGGCGTCCGCCCCGTTCACCGCCGATTTCAGCTCGGTCGTAAACGCCAGCCGTCCGGCCGCCGCATTGCTGGTGACGAGCTGATCGAGGCCCGGCTCGTAGATCGGCATTTCGCCGCGCTTCAAGCGCTCGATTTTGTCGGCATCGCTGTCGACGCAAGTTACCGATACGCCGAATTCGGAAAAGCAGGCGCCCGAGACCAGGCCGACATAGCCTGCTCCGATCATCGCAATGCGCATCGGCGCGCTCTCCTTTCAATCGACCAACGATGTTGCCGAAAACGGACGATTCTGCGGCTTATTCCACGCCGCCTCGCCGCGGCCCGCTGACGCAGCACGGCGGCTGCGAGAGATGCCGCCGGAAGAGAAGGCGGCGATGTTTCGTTGTCGCACAACCAGCGTAACCTAATGGTTAACCGCGCGATGTCCACATCGATCCTCGTGACGGGTGGCGCCGGCTATGTCGGCAGCCACGCCTGCAAGGCGCTTGCCAGTGCCGACTATATGCCCGTCACCTTTGACAACCTGTCGCGCGGCCATCGCGCGGCGGTGCGTTGGGGGCCGCTCGTCGAGGGCGACCTGGCCGATCGGGCGGCGATCGCGGCGGCGCTGCGCACGCACCGGATTGCCGCGGTCATGCATTTCGCGGCATTCGCCTATGTCGGCGAGTCGGTCGGCGATCCCGAGCTTTACTACCGCAACAATGTCGGCGGCACGCTGAACCTGCTGTCGGCGATGCGCGAGGTTGGCGTCGCGGCGATCGTGTTCTCCTCGACCTGCGCAATATACGGTGTGCCGGAGCGCGTACCGATCCGCGAGGACTGCCCGAAGGCGCCGCTCAATCCCTATGGCGACACCAAGCTGGCGGTCGAACGCGCGCTGCATTGGTACGCCGGCGCCTATGGGCTGCGCTATGCGGCGCTGCGCTATTTCAACGCCGCCGGCTGCGACCCCGACGGCGAGATCGGCGAGGACCACGAGCCCGAAACCCACCTGATCCCGCGCGTGCTGCGCGCCGCGCTCGGCACCGGCACACCGGTCGAGGTCTACGGCACCGATTATCCGACGCCGGACGGCACCGCGATCCGCGACTACATTCATGTCAGCGACCTCGCCGACGCGCACGTCCGCGCCCTCGCCGACCTGGCGGCCGGCGGCGGCAGCACCGCGCTCAACCTCGGCACCGGAACGGGCGCCTCGGTGCGCGAGGTCATCGCCGCGGTCGAGCGGGTGAGCGGCCGGCCGGTGCCGTTCAGCGCGGCGGCGCGGCGGGCTGGCGACCCGCCGGAGCTGGTCGCCGATCCGGCATTGGCGCGCGTCCGCCTCGGCTGGCGGCCGCGGCACTCCGACATCGAGACGATCGTCCGCACTGCGCTCGCCTGGGAAACCGGGCGCGGCGTCGGGCCTTGACGACGGCAATGCCGCGCACCGCCCGCAGGAACCCAATCGCAACAGGTCATTGCGGGGATCCCCCGGCTTGATCCGCGAGAATGAAGCGATCCCACCGAAATCTGACGCAACGGAAGCCGCAATGACCGTCGTTTCGCTTGCCGCGCATCGCACCGCCGCCCTGCGGACGCCGGACGAGCCGCGCCCGCTCGGCCCGGTTGAGGCGATAGCAGAGCTGCCACCGGACGCGCTCGTCGAGGCGCCGCCGACCGGCCCCGTTCGGGTACACGGCAAGTTCTTCTTTGCCGGCGAGGCGAAGCATTTTGTCCGCGGCGTCACCTATGGCCCGTTCGCCGTCGGCAGCCACGGCGCGCAATTCCCCGAGCGCGCCGTCGTCGAGCGCGATCTGGCGCTGATGCGCGGTGCCGCAATCAACACCCTGCGCACCTTCACGGTGCCGCCGGCATGGCTGCTCGATCTCGCACAGGCGGCCGGCCTCAAAGTGCTGGTCGGGTTGCCGTGGACGCAGCACGTGGCGTTTCTCGACAGCGCCGTCATCAAGCGCGAGATCCGCGCCATGGTGACGGCCGGCGTGCAGGCATGCGGCCGCCATCCGGCGGTCTTCGCCTACCTCGTCGGCAACGAGATCCCGCCGGACATGATCCGCTGGCACGGCGCCGATTCTGTGCGGGCCTTTTTGCAGGAGCTGGTCGGGCTGGTGCGGCGCGAGCATCCGGGCGCGCTCGTCAGCTACGCCAACTTTCCATCGACCGAATATCTCTCGGTCGATTTCGTCGATTTCCTGTGCTTCAACGTCTACCTGCACGACGCGGACGCGTTCCGCCGATATATCGCGCGGCTGCACAACCTGGCGGTCGATAAGCCGCTTGTGCTGACCGAGTTCGGCATCGATTCGCTGCGCCACGGCGACGACATCCAGGCCGCGACGCTCGATTGGCAGGTGCGGACCGCGTTTGCTGCCGGGGTCGCCGGCACCTTCGTGTTTGCCTGGACCGACGAATGGTTTACCGGCGGGCACCAGATCGAGGATTGGGCATTCGGGCTGGTCGATCGCGAGCGGCGGGCAAAACCGGCGCTTGCCGCCGTCGCGGGCCGCTATGGCGCCGCCCTGCCGCCGCCGTTGCCGTGCTCGCCGCGGGTCTCGGTCGTTGTGTGCGCCTACAACGCCGAGCGTACGATGGAAGCGTGCCTCGCCTCGCTCCAGGCCCTGCATTACCCGGATTACGAGGTCATCGTCGTCAATGACGGCTCGACGGATCGCACGCTGGCGATCGCCGAGCGGTTTCCGTATTGCCGGATCATCAGCCAGGAGAACAAGGGCCTCAGCGTGGCGCGCAACGTCGGCGCCGCCGCCGCGACCGGCGAGATCGTCGCATATACCGACAGCGATTGCGTCGCCGACCCGGACTGGCTGAGCTATCTCGTTTCGCGCATGGAAGATGGCGGGCTGGCCGCCTGCGGCGGTCCGAACTTTCCGCCGCCCGAGGATTCGCTCGTGCCGTCCGCGGTTGCGGTGTCGCCGGGCGGCCCGACGCATGTGCTGATCAGCGACGAGGTGGCCGAGCACATCGCCGGCTGCAACATGGCCTTCCGCCGTGACGCGCTGCTCGCGTTGGGCGGCTTCGACGCGGTCTACCGCGCTGCCGGCGACGATGTCGACATCTGCTGGCGCTTCCAGGATGCCGGCTACGCGATCGGCTTCAGCCCGGCGGCGATCGTGTGGCATTTCCGCCGCAACACGGTGAAGGCCTACCTCAACCAGCAGCGCGGCTACGGCAAGGCCGAAGCCCTCGTCTATGCCAAACATCCGTTCCGCTTCAACCTGTTCGGCCAGGCGAAATGGCTGGGACGCATCTACGGCGATCTGTCGGCGGCTCTCTTGTTGTCGCGCAAGCCGGTCATCTATTCGGGGACGTTCGGCCGTGGCCTGTTCCAGACGATGTACGAGCCGCCCTCGTCGTTGACCTCGGTTCTGCCGCTGACCTTCGAATGGAGCGTCGCCGCGCTCGTGCTGGCCGTTGCCGGCATCCTCGCCGGTGGCTGGTGGTGGCTTCTCGCGGTGCCGCAACTGGCAACCTGGGCGATGTGCGTCAACGGCGCCTTGAAAGCGCCGATCGACAAGCGCTTCTCCGGGATCAAGGCACGCGCGCTGGTTGCGCTGCTGATCTATCTCGGGCCGCTGGTGCGCGGCTGGGAGCGTCTCAAGTGGCGCTTTCGAACGATACAGACGCACGATCACGTCCGCCTCGCGTCGATCGAACAGCGCGCGCACATCGCCTGGGCCGCGCGGACCTTCACGCTGTCCTATTGGAACGAGGGCGCCGCCGAGAAAGAAGCATTGCTCGGCGGACTGATGGATTTTCTCCTGCCGCTCAAATATTTCGTCGTCGCCGACACCGGTTGGAGCAAGTGGGACCTGAAGATCTCCCGTGGTCTTTGGAGCCGCGCCCTCGTTACCGTCGTTGCCGAAAACCACGGCGGCGACAAGCGCCTGATACGGGTGCGCTGCGCGATGCGCACCTCAAGCCTCGCGCGCATGCTGGTGCGGGGTTATGCGGTGGTGCTGGCCGCCGGCCTGATCTGCGGTTCGCCGGTCGCGGCGCTGGCCATTCTGGCGGTCGGGGGCGCCCACTTGGCGCTGATCGGCGCCCGCGTCGCGATGTTCGGCCGGCTCATGCACCGCATCATCGAAACCGTCGCGCGCCAGGTCGGCCTGCTGCCGGCCGAGCCGATCGCGGCGCCGGCATTGTCGATGGGCCGCGGCCGGACCGTTTGATGATCCGCAAGTTCTGGCCATACCTGCAGGCGCATCGGGGGCCGGTGCTGTGGGCGCTGGCGCAGGTATTTCTCGCTGCCGGCTTTGAGTTGTTGAAACCGTGGCCGCTGCAGATCGTCATCGACTACGTGCTGGGCGGCAGGCGGCCGCCGCCGGGCGTGCTCGCCGCATTCTTGTCGATGCCGAAGCCTTGGCTGCTGCTCGCCGCCTGCGCCGGCATCGTCGCCGTCAATCTGGCGGCCGGCACGATGACGTTTTGGCACAACTACACGACAATTCGCGTCGGCCAGAGCATGGTCAATGCATTGCGCGGCGATCTCTACGCGCACCTGCAGCGGCTCTCGCTTGCCTATCACGGCCGCCAACGGGTCGGCGACCTGATGTACCGCATCACCGCCGACAGCTTTGCCGTCCAGACGATGGTCATGAACGGGGCGCTGCCGATCCTGTCGGCGACGATCCTGCTGTTCGGCATGGTTTTCGTGCTGTTGCCGATGGATCCGCTGCTGACGGCGCTGGCATTGTCGATCGTGCCGGCGCTGTTCGTGCTGATCGCGCGCTTCAACCGCAAGATCGTCGCGGTCGCGACCGAGGTGCGCGACCTCGACAGCCGGGTCTATTCGCTCGTGCAGTGGGGCATGGCGGCGATCAAGATCGTGCAGGCCTTCACGAAGGAAGAGGAGGAGCACCGCCGCTTCATGGGCGCCAGCCGCGACAGCCTGCGCGCGACGCTGCGTCTTTATAACTGGCAGACGCTCTATTCCGGCCTCGTCAATGTCATCGTCGCGGCGGGGACGGCGATCGTCGTTTATGCCGGCGCGCGGGCGGTGCTGTCGGGCCGGTTGACGCTCGGCGAACTGCTCGTCTTCGTCGCCTATCTCGCGCAACTCTATGCGCCGATCAACCAGATCACGCAGAGCTGGAGCCTCATCGCCGGCGCGCGGGTCGGCGCAACCCGCGTCTTCGAGGTGCTTGATACCGAAGCCGACCTGAAAAGCGGCGGGCGCCAGTTTCCGCCGCGCGGCGCGCGCGGCGATATCGCCTGGCGCGGCGTCGGCTTCCGCTATCGCCCGGCTTCGCCCGTGCTGCGCCATATCGATCTTGCGGTCGCGGCGGGAGAGAAGATTGCGATCGTCGGGCCGACCGGCGCCGGCAAGTCGACATTGCTCGGCCTTGTGCCGCGCTTTTTCGACCCCGCGCAGGGCAGCGTTACGCTCGACGGCATCGATCTGCGCGAGTACGCGCTGCCGGCGCTGCGCCGGCAGATTGCGATGGTGTTGCAGCCGCCGCTGATCTTCCCGTTGTCGGTCAGCGACAACATTGCCTATGGCCGGCCGGGCGCCGATTATGCCGCAATTGAACAGGCGGCGCGGCTCGCGCGCATCGATGGTGTCATCGCCGCGCTGCCGCAGGGCTACGGCACGCTGCTCGGCGAGGCAGGGGCGGCGCTCTCGGAGGGGGAGAAACAGCGCATTACGATCGCCCGCGCCGTGCTGCGCGACGCGCCGATCCTGATTCTCGACGAGCCGACCTCGGCGCTTGACGTCCATACCGAGGCGCTCGTCATGCAGGCGATCGAAACGCTGATGCGCGGCCGCACGACGCTGATTATTGCGCATCGGCTGTCAACGGTGCGCAATTGCGACCGGATCGTCGTGCTGAGCGACGGGGCGGTCGCCGAACAGGGCACTTTCGCCGATCTGCTGCATCGCGGCGGCCTGTTCGCCGAGTTCTACCGTACCCAGTTCGCCGGCAGCGAGGCGGGCCGCGGACTGCCGGTACCGGCCTGAGGAGCGTTGCCGATGGGCAACGTCGTGTTGCCTAAATGTCGCCGGCGTTGCCTCCGCACACCCTGAATTCGCCAGTCCGCCCGGTGCAGGCGTGGCGGCGCCGTCAATACATCTGCAATATATGGACTGACGGCGGCTGATCCCAGCAATCACCGCGTCAGGACTTCATTTTTATGCTTGTTTTATCATTGGCGTTGAATTGAGGTCTTGCCGCGGCGGGATGGGGCGCTTCCGGATATACAGCTCGGAAATTCACCGCAGGCGAGATTTGCTGTTGCGCGACCTGCATTAACCGACTAGGCTTAAGGGCATTGGGGGATGCCGCGCGCCGTCGATGCGGGGCGGAGAAGCGGTGGCTCATTCGAGACCGCCCGTTTCTGAAGCAGTTGGCGACGACATCACCGCGGGATCTAGGTCGCAGCCTGGCCGGGCCTCGGGTTCGGCAACTACGGCGCGGCGCGTGCGCGGGGGGTTGTGGATTGACCGATCTGTTGCGCTGGGGAACCTCGCTTTTTCCTGAATCGACCCGGTTTGACCGTCTCGGGCTGTTTGCGGGCATGTTGGCCGATCGGCGCAGCGTGCTGCTCGGCACGGCGGCCGCCATCGGCCTCGCCGTCTCGTTCGGGCTCGGCATTGTCTACATCGACCACGAGCGGGTCGCCGCGGCACAGGCAGCAGCGGTGGCGCGCGAAGAGCGCGCCAATGCCGACTTGCAGGATTCGCTGGCGCAATTGCGCGACGAAGTCGGCGCGACGAACCAGACGCTGCGGCTGGCGGAAGGACAGATCGCGGCGTTGAGCCGGCAGGTCAGGCAGCAGGCGACAGCCTCGGCGCAGGCGGCAGATTCGAAAACCGACCGGATCGCGCAACTGGCGCAGGCGCTCGACCAGGCGCAGCATGAATTGCGGCTGACCGAAGCGCAGCGCGCCACCCTGCTGGCGCGCCTCAGTATGGCGCAGACGAAGCGGACGCGGCAGCAGGCGGCGTCCGAACAATGGCAGCAGAAGGTCGGGGAACTGACGACCGATCGCGACCGCGCGGCGCGGGAACGCGACGAACTGCGCGCCCGCATGAAGCAGCTCCAGCAGAAACTGTCGTTGCGATCGGGACAGGCCGGTCGGCTTGCGGCGACGGCGCCTGAAACCGCGCAGCGGCAGGTCGCGGTCATCGTACCGGGCCGGGCTCCCATCATCGCCGCCGAGCGGCCGGCCGCGGAAGGCGAGCGGGCTGAAGCGGCGCGTCCGTCGTCGGACGCGGCCGGACCGGTCGCCGCCGGAAGGTTGGCGGAAGTCGAGCGTGTGCTGGCCTCCGCCGGTGTCGATGTCAAACGCCTGTTCGCCGACTTCGGCAACAAATCGGGCCTCGGCGGTCCGTTTGTGCCGGTTTCGGGCGGCGCAATGGCGAACCGCGTCAGCCTTGTCAAGCTTGCGGCGCTGCCGGGCCTGTTGAAGTCGCTGCCGACCGGCGCGCCGATGTACAATTATCGCGAGACAAGCCCGTTCGGCGAGCGCAGCGATCCGTTCAACGGCCGGCTCGCGTTCCATCCGGGCATCGATCTGGCGGCGCCGTACGGCACGCCGATCTATGCGACGGCCGCCGGCGTCGTGACGTTTGCCGGCTGGTCCGGCGGCTACGGCAAGATCGTCGAGATCAACCACGGCGACGGCATCGTCACCCGCTATGGCCATCTGGCGCGCTATACCGTGCTGGTTGGCGAGCATGTCGCAAAGGGCGCCCAGATCGGCTACGAGGGTTCGACGGGGCGTAGCACCGGGCCGCACGTCATCTACGAGATCGATGTCAACGGCGAACCGCAGGATCCGGCCAAGTTCATGAGCCTCGCTGGGCTGCTGCGGAACAGCTGACGATTGCGGCGGCCGGCGGTTTGCGGCCGCTTGGCTTACCGCATCGCGTCGACGACTTGGCGCATGAAGCCGTCGCGGGCGGCGGGGTCGCTCCAGCGCAGGACCGCGACGAGGTCGTTGTCGGGGTCAACCCACGTCAAATTGCCGCCGGCGCCGCTGGCGCAATAGCTGCTTTCCGGCGCGCTGGGGTAGAGCCGGCGGCCGGTGTTGAGCCACCATAAAAGCCCGTATTGCGGATACAGCGAGCACGGCTCGCGCATCGTCGCGATCCACGCCGCAGACAGGATGCGCCGCCCGGCCCACGCGCCGCCGTGCAGCATCAAAAGGCCGATGCGCGCCTGGTCCCGGGCGTGGATGAAGACGCCGCCGCCCCAATGCGAGCCGCCCGACACCGATTGCACGCGCGCACCGTCGATCTCGACGTAGGAGTTGCGATAGCCGTGCCACTTCCAGTTCGGCGAAGCGCCGATCGGGTCCATGACGAATTCGCGGAACACCTCGGGCAGCGGCCGCCGCCACAGGCGCAGCAGCGCCAGCGCCAGCCGGTTGACCCGCACGTCATTGTATTCCCAGAACGAGCCGGGTCGCTGCAAGTCGCGGTGCGTGCCCTTTTTGCCGCTCGCCGGCCGGCCGGCGACACTGCGATGGCGATCGATCAGGTCGGGCTTGCCCCACAATTCGCCCTGCCATTCCGAG
The DNA here is from genome assembly GCA_035504075.1 of Allostellaceae bacterium. Taxonomy (GTDB): domain Bacteria; phylum Pseudomonadota; class Alphaproteobacteria; order ATCC43930; family CGMCC-115725; genus DATARH01. Next base: position 14,721 of record DATJSO010000153.1, read on the forward strand.
GTTTGCTGCAACAGGTGGCGCCAGGTGATCTGGTCGTTGTGCGGCGGGTCGAAGCCGCCGTCATCGATGGTGCGGCGCACCGGTTCGTCGAGGTCCCGCATGATCCCGCGGTCCCACGCCAGGCCGGCGATGATCGACAGATAGCTCTTGGCGACGCTGAAGGTCTGGTCGATCTGCGTCGTATCGCCCCACTCGGCGACGATGCGCCCGCGGCGTACGACGAGGCCGTTCGGCCCGCCGCGCGGCCGCACCGGCCCCAAGGCCTCGTTCCACGGCGGCTCCTCGCCGAAATCGTGCGCAACCATATAGGCGAGATCGCGCCGCCACGGCGTCTCATGCGCCGCGGCAAACCGCGCCGCCGCGGTGATCTTGGCCTCGTCGATGAGACCGGCCTCGGGCCGGCCGCGGTCCCATTCGGGATGGCGGGGCGGGAAATAGGGCATCGTTGGACCTCGCAGGCAGGGTTGACTTTGCCGGCAGGGCTACGACTTCGTAACCTGCCGCCGCGGGCCGGTCATGAGAAGCGGTCGGCAAGGCAGTCATGCCGTACTGCAAAATCGCTGCGCTCGCGGTGCGTACAGTTTGTGGGGTTGTTCAAGATGGATTTCATGAGCCCAATACACTGGCTCCTGGTGATCGGCATCGCCGTGCTGCTGTTTGGCGGGCGCGGCAAACTGTCCGGGATCATGGGCGATTTCGCCAAGGGCATCAAAGCCTTCAAATCGGGTATGAAGGACGACGAAGAGACCCCGGCGCCGGTCGCTCAGGTGGCCCCGCCGCAGCCCGCGGCCGCGCCGACGGCGGCGGTGCTTGCCGTCGATGAGCGGCCGCGCGAACGCGCCTGAGCTGCGGCCGGCGCGGTGCGGTCGATTCGGCGAGCGACGCGCGGCGGAATTTGCTAAGGTACGGGCGCATTCAGTCTTCGGGGTCGTCCGATGGGTTCGATGAGTCCAATACACTGGCTTTTGGTGATCGGCATCGCCGTGCTGCTGTTCGGCGGACGCGGCAAATTGTCCGGCGTCATGGGCGATTTCGCCAAGGGCATCAAAGCCTTCAAATCCGGCATGAAGGACGAGGAGGAGACCCCGGCACCGGTCACGCAGGTGGCCCCGCCGCAGCCCGCGGCGGCGCCGACGGCAACGGCGACGGTGCATGCCGTCGGCGAACGGCCGCGCGAGCGCGCCTGAACCGAATCCCAGAGCCGACCGGGACAGCCGCAGCGTGCGGCGCCCGCGCCGGTCTGCGGCCGGTCGCGAATGATCGGCTCGAAATCCGCAACGATGCGCTAAAGGGCCGCGGCGTTTTTGCGCGGGTGCCGATCGCTGCGCGCATGTTGATCGAGGCGGCGCCGGTCGTCATCGTGCCGGCAGCCGAATGTGCGCTGCTCGATCGGACAATCCTGCATGATTATTACTTCCGCTGGGACGACGATCCCGGCGCTGCGGGCAGAGGCGCGGTCGCGCTCGGCCTCGTTTCGCTGTGCAACCATGCGCGCCGGCCGCGTGCCCGGGTGCGCCCGAATTACGGACGCGGGACGCTGGATCTCATCGCGCTGACCTCGATCGCGGCGGGCGACGAGATCACGATCGACTACAATTGCCCGCTGTGGTTCGCGCCGCGCGAATAGGATCGCATGCCGCGGTTGGCCGCCGGCTCGGGTTGGCGGATTGCGCTTCGTCTATTCGCCCTGCACCGCTATTTGATGGCTCGCATAACGGCAACGGAAAGCACCGGCAGCATGCAACGCTTCGAGGGTACCGAAACCTATGTCGCAACACAGGATCTGCAAGTCGCGGTCAATGCCGCGATCGCCTTGGAGCGGCCGCTGCTGATCAAGGGCGAGCCGGGCACCGGCAAGACGATCCTGGCCCACGAGGTCGCTGGCGCCCTAGGCCTCGACTTGATCACCTGGCATATAAAATCGACCAGCAAGGCGATCCAGGGCCTCTACGAATATGACGCGGTATCGCGGCTGCGCGACGGGCAGCTCGGCGACGAGCGAGTGCACGATATCGCCAATTACATCAAGCCCGGCAAATTGTGGGAAGCGTTCGAGGCCGAAGCGCGGCCAGTATTGCTGATCGACGAGATCGACAAGGCCGATATCGAGTTCCCCAACGATCTCCTCTTGGAACTCGACCGCATGGAGTTTTACGTTTACGAACTGCGCAAGACGATCGCGGCCCGGCAACGCCCGATTGTCATGATCACCTCGAACAACGAAAAGGAGCTGCCCGACGCGTTCCTGCGCCGCTGCTTTTTCCATTATATCCGTTTCCCGGACCGAGAGACGATGCAGCGCATCATCGACGTGCATTTCCCCGGGCTGAAACCCGAACTCGTGCACGAGGCGCTGACGATCTTCTTCGATGTGCGCGACGTGCCGGGCCTGAAGAAAAAACCCTCGACTTCCGAACTGCTCGATTGGCTCAAACTGCTGCTGGTCGAAGACATCCCGCCTGAAGTGCTGCGCACCCGCGACCCGAAAAAGCTGATCCCGCCACTGCACGGCGCGCTCCTGAAGAACGAGCAGGACGTGCACCTGTTCGAGCGCCTCGCCTTCCTCAACCGGCGGGAGCGCGGGTGACGCCCGTGTGCTCGCTGTCAATGGTGTTTTGACGCTTCCGTTGGGACGAACCTTCGATGAATCGGTCACCCGAAGAGGCAAAGGCAGATTACGTCGAGACGATGGGGGAACCGCTCGGAATGCAATTCCACGCGCTCTGGCAGGCGACGGCTTGGCTCTATTTGAAGTTCAGCGAATTCGTCGAGCTATTTGGGACGAAGCCCGAGCGGGTTGCCCGATTGACGGACCCGTCAAAATCGTCAGGGACGAAGCGGAATCTCACGCTTTGTAATTTACCGCACCTGATGCGCGATCCCGTTGCAGCCGCAGCCTTGCAGGAGCTTGTAGACATAGCAAACAGAAGACTGGGTTTTGTCGTGATTGGCGGAATCGACACATCGCCCATACGGACCTCGACTTAGCGCTCGACGAACGTGCTAGCCCGCTCGCATCCGCAAGTCGACTTCAAGTCCGGGAGGCACTCGCCGCGATCGGTACCGTCCTGAACGCAGTTGCCGTTGCATGCGCCGATTCAGAGACGCGGTTCGATATCGTGGGGAACCTAGGTGGCGCAGTTTCGCTGCTGCACGTGCTCGACGACGGTGTTAGAGAAGAGGTGAGGCGTCGCGAGCGCCGGAAGCGAGGGGAGCTCTCATCGGAGGATTATCCCCGGGATCTTTAGTTGGAGCCGTGGCTAGTACTGGATGAGACTCCGCAGGTTCACCCCTCCCTCTGCGGGATTGCAGAAAAGGCATTTGATAATAGGCCATGCAAACGACGGGAATCACCCAGCTGCCGCCGGATGTGCCGCTCGCCGATGAGTTGGCGGTCGATGATGTGATCGACATGGCGAACCTGACGACGGCGCAGACCGGCGTCGCGGGGACGATTTTTATCTCGACCGTGATGGGGGGCCACGGCCCGCGGGTCAAATACTTTGTGCAGCCGGGCCGTTCGCAGCCAAGCTTTTCAGTGCTTATCGCCGATCCGCCGCGGGTTGTCGCCAACAGCCTGCCGGCGCGGGTTTTGCGACAGATGTCGCCGCAGGTCATTCAATGGGTCGCGCTCAACCGGGACGCGCTGCTGGATTTTTGGAACCACGGCGACACCTGGGCGGACCC
>DATJSO010000154.1:0-2138 GCA_035504075.1 Allostellaceae bacterium
TGACGCACAACGGCACGTTCATCATCAACGGCACCGAGCGGGTCATCGTCTCGCAGATGCACCGCAGCCCCGGCGTGTTCTTCGACCACGACAAGGGCAAGACGCATTCCTCGGGGAAATACCTGTTCGCGGCGCGCGTCATTCCCTATCGCGGTTCCTGGCTCGATTTCGAGTTCGATGCGAAGGACCACGTCTATGTCCGCATCGATCGGCGCCGCAAATTGCCGGTGACGACGCTCCTGATGGCGTTGGACGATCGGGCGACCGACGCGAAGCGCATGCAGGCCAAGGCCGAGGGCCGCAATCTGCCGCCGGGCGACGCGATCGGCATGTCGAAGGAGGAGATCCTCGGTGCGTTCTACAGCGCCGTCGTCTATCAGCGCGGCACCAACGGCTGGATGACGCCGTTCGATCCCGAGCAGTTCCGCGGCAAGACGATCGCCGACCTCATCGATGCCGACACCGGCGAGGTCGCGCTGCCGGCCGGCGAGCGCATGACGCCGCGCCTCGCGCGACGCCTGCGGGACGCGGGGCTGCAGCACGTGCTGGCGCCGCACGAGGAGCTGGTCGGCCGCTTTTTCGCACAGGACATGATCAACGAGGAGACCGGCGAAGTCTATTTCGAGGCCGGCGACGAGATCACCGAGGCGGCGCTCGACCAGCTCGAAGGCGCCGGCGCCACCGAATTGCCGGTGCTCGACATCGATCTCGTCAGCCGCGGCGGCGACAGCAAGGGCCCCTATGTCCGCAACACGCTGGCGATCGACAAAAACGCGACGCGCGAGGATGCGCTGATTGACATCTACCGCGTCATGCGGCCGGGCGAGCCGCCGACGCTGGAGACCGCGGAGGCCTTGTTCAACGGCCTGTTCTTCGATTCCGAGCGCTACGATTTGTCGGCGGTCGGCCGCGTCAAGATGAACTCGCGGCTCGTTCTGGCGACCGACGACAGCGTCCGCGTGCTGCGCAAGGAAGACATCCTGGCGATCCTCAACGTGCTGGTCGATCTGAAGGACGGGCGCGGCGACATCGACGACATCGACCATCTCGGCAACCGCCGCGTGCGCTCGGTCGGCGAACTGATGGAAAACCAGTACCGCGTCGGCCTGTTGCGCATGGAGCGGGCAATCCGCGAGCGCATGAGCTCGGTCGAGATCGACACCGTGATGCCGCACGACCTGATCAATGCGAAGCCGGCGGCGGCGGCGGTGCGCGAGTTCTTTGGCTCCTCGCAACTCTCGCAGTTCATGGACCAGACCAACCCCTTGTCCGAGATCACCCACAAGCGGCGGCTGTCGGCGCTGGGGCCCGGCGGCCTGACGCGCGAGCGCGCCGGCTTCGAGGTGCGCGACGTGCACCCGACGCATTACGGCCGCATCTGCCCGATCGAGACGCCGGAAGGCCCCAATATCGGCCTCATCAACTCGCTCGCGACCTATGCGCGGGTCAACCAGTACGGCTTTATCGAAAGCCCGTATCGCAAGGTCGCCGACGGCCGCGTCACCGACGAGGTCGTCTATCTGTCGGCGATGGACGAGGGCAAGTACGCGATCGCGCAGTCGAACGTGCCGGTCGATGCTGCCGGCCGGCTGACCGACGATCTGACCAGCTGCCGCAAAAACGGCGACTTCATCATGTGCCGGCCCGAAGACGTCGATCTGATCGACGTCTCGCCGAAGCAGCTCGTCTCGGTCGCCGCGGCGCTGATCCCGTTCCTCGAAAATGACGACGCCAACCGCGCGCTGATGGGCTCCAACATGCAGCGCCAGGCGGTGCCGCTGATCCGCGCCGAGGCGCCGCTCGTCGGCACAGGCATGGAAGAGACCGTAGCGCGCGATTCGGGCGTCACGATCATCGCGCGGCGCGCCGGGATCGTCGATCAGGTCGACGCGACCCGCATCGTCGTGCGCGCGACGCAGGAAACCTCGGCCGCGGCGTCCGGCGTCGATATCTACAACCTCTTGAAATTCCAGCGCTCCAACCAGAATACGTGCATCAACCAGCGGCCGCTGGTGACGGTCGGCGATTTTGTGCAAGCCGGCGACATCCTCGCCGACGGCCCGTCGACCGAGCAGGGCGAACTGGCCTTGGGGCGCAACGTGCTGTGCGCGTTCATGCCGTGGAACGGCTACAATTTC
>DATJSO010000155.1:0-5442 GCA_035504075.1 Allostellaceae bacterium
GCGCGCCGTGTGACAACGCCGCCGCTTGACGGTATGCTGACAAGATTGTAAATTGAGATCACAGGCATGCACGTTTGTGCGGCGCAACACAAGGCGGGTTGCGTTAAATTGCCTGCCCTGATCGGAGGCTGGACGCATGAACGACATAGCCCCGCGCTCCTTCAACGATGCGGCCATCGGCGCGCCGCCAGATGCCGAGCATTTTGATGTGCTGATCGTCGGCGCCGGGATTTCCGGGATCGGCGGCGCTTACCACCTGACACAGCAATGCCCCGGTACGAGCTTTGTCGTGCTTGAGGCGCAGGAAACATTTGGCGGCACGTGGTGGACGCACCGCTACCCGGGCATCCGCTCCGACAGCGACCTCTATACGTTCGGCTACCGCTTCAAGCCGTGGACCGGCGCACCGATCGCCACAGCGGCGGAAATCCGCAAATACATGGGCGAGGTCATCGCCGAGAACGATCTCGCCCGCCACATCCGCTACGGCCACACGATCTCGCGGGCGGTGTGGTCGAGCCGCGACGGTTCATGGACGGTTGAGGCAATCCGCGGCGATACCGGCGAGACGGTCCGGCTTACCGCAAATTTCGTATGGATGTGCCAGGGTTATTACCGCCATTCCGAGGGTTACACGCCGCAATGGCAGGGCATGGAGCGGTTTCGCGGCCGCATCGTGCATCCGCAGCAATGGCCTGCGGACCTCGATTACGCCGGCAAGCGCGTTGTCGTCATCGGGTCGGGCGCGACGGCGGCGACGCTGATCCCGGCGATTGCCGAGGATTGCGCGCATGTGACGATGCTGCAGCGTTCGCCGACCTATTTCCGCACCGGGCGCAACGCGATCCCAATCGCCGACGAATTGCGCGAACTCGGCATCGACGAAACCTGGATCCACGAGATCGTGCGCCGCAAGATCCTGCACGAACAGGCGAAGTTTACGCGCGCCTCGTTTGTTGCACCGGAACGGGTGAAGGAAGAACTGCTGAACGGCGTACGCGCCGTGCTCGGCGACGATTACGACATCGCGACGCATTTCACGCCGCGCTACCGCCCGTGGCGGCAGCGCATCGCGTTCATCCCCGACGCCGATCTGTTGCAGGCGGTCCGCGACGGCAAGGCCTCGGTCGTCACCGACGAGATCGAGACATTCACCGAAGCCGGCATCCAGCTGAAATCGGGCGAGACACTGGCGGCCGACATCATCGTTACCGCCACCGGTTTTCATCTCAGCGTGCTCGGCGACATCGATTTTGTCGTCGACGGCAAAAAGCTCGTCTTTTCCGACACCGTCACCTATCGCGGCATGATGTTTACCGGCATCCCGAACATGGCCTGGGTGTTCGGCTATTTCCGCGCGTCGTGGACGTTGCGCGCCGATCTCGTCGCCGATTTCGTCTGCCGGCTGTTGAACCACATGAAGCAGATCGGCGCCCGCACGGTGGCCGTGACGCTGCGGCCGGAAGACCGCGATATGCCTCTGCTGCCGTGGATCGACCCGGAAAACTTCAATCCCGGTTACATCATGCGGGACATGCACCTGCTGCCGCGACGCGGCGACAAACCGGAGTGGCAGCACAGCCAGGATTACTGGACCGAAAAGGACGAGTTCCCGGCGATCGACCTCGACGACCCGGCCTTCGCCTACGGCTGACCGGGCGGCGGCGCGGCGCGCTGCGGTTTTGCCGCAGGCGCTCCGGCAAGAGGTTGATGGCATCGGCGGTGCGCCATGCTAAAGGCACCGAGATGCGGGTCGGGTGGATCATCGCGGCGGTCGTGCTGCTGCCGGTGCTGGCGGCGGCCGGCTACGGCAGCGCCGCGCAATATCCGCTGATCGACAAGACCGAAACGCCGCCCCAGCGCGCCACATTCGGCGAAAAGCTGATCGCCGAGGGCGCCGGCCTTGCCGCGATCGGCGATTGCCACGTCTGCCATACTGCCGCGGGCGGCGCCGACTACGCCGGCAACCGGCCGATCCCAACCCCGTTCGGCGTCGTGTACAGCAGCAACATCACGCCGGCGCCGGGCAGCGGCATCGGCCGCTGGTCGGAGGCGGCGTTCCGGCGCGCGATGCGCGTCGGCGTCACGCGCACCGGTCGGCGGCTTTTTCCGGCTTTCCCCTACCCGCATTTCGCCGCGCTGAGCGATGCGGATCTGCGGGCGCTCTACGCGTTTTTGATGACGCGCCGCCCGGTCGAGACGACGCAATTGCCGAATGAACTGCCGTTTCCGCTCGATCAGCGCTGGCTGATGACCTTCTGGAACCTGTTGTTTTTCCGCCCGGCGCCGTTCCGCGCCGACCCCCGGCACGGCGCCGAGTGGAACCGCGGCGCCTATCTTGTCGAGGGCCTCGGCCATTGCGGCGACTGCCATACTCCGCGCAACCTCTTCGGTGCCGAGGAAGACCGCCGGAAATTCGCCGGCGGCGAGGCCGAGGGCTGGACGGCGCCGGCGCTCGATACCGCCGCCCCGGCGCCGGTGCGGTGGAACGCGGCGCAGCTGTTCGATTATCTGCGGCGCGGCTGGGACAAGACGCATGGCGCGGCGGCCGGCCCGATGCAGCCGGTCGTTGCTGGCCTCGCCGCCGCCGATCCGAACGATGTCCGCGCGATCGCAGCCTACATCGCCGCCCAAGAACCGCACTCGGCCGCAATCCGACAGGCCTCCGCGGCGGCGTCGCCAACGCCGGTTGCGAGCAACGACCTCGGCGCCGTGCTGTTTGCCGGCGCCTGCGCCGGCTGCCACAGCGGCCGCGAGGCGATGCTGCCGCCGCACGGCATCGGTCTGGCGGACAGCACCGCGGTCAATGAAGCCGACGCGCGCGATGCGATCCTGATCGTGCTTGACGGCATCCGCCAGCCGGACAACCAGGCCGGACCGTATATGCCGGGCTTTGCCGGCAGCTTCAGCGACGCTCAGATGGCGGCATTGCTCACCTATATGCGCGGCCGCTACGCCGCCGGCCCGGCCTGGCCCGGCCTCGCCGGCAGGGTGCGCGGGCTGCGTGGGCGGCAGCGATGATCACGCTGCGTGTCAACGGCAAGCCGCACCGGCTCGACATCGATCCGGCAACGCCGCTGCTTTACGTCCTGCGCGACGCGCTCGGCCTCAACGGCGCCAAGTTCGGCTGCGGCCTCGGACAGTGCGGCGCCTGCACGGTCATCGCCGACGGCGAGCCGGTCTTCTCCTGCCTGTTGCCGGTGGTCGCCGCGAGCGGCCGCGACATCGTGACGGTCGAGGGTCTCGCCGGCGGCGGCAAGCCGGGCCCGCTTCAGGCGGCCTTCCTCGCCGAGCAGGCGGCGCAATGCGGCTATTGCACCGCCGGCATGATCATGCGGGCGCAGGCGCTGCTCGACCGCAACCCGGCGCCGAGCGAGGCTGAAATCCGCGCCTGGATGGAGCCGAATTTGTGCCGTTGCGGCACTCATTTGCGCATCATCCGGGCGATCCGCCGGCTGGCCGAGGCCTGGGCGAAGGCGCATCCCGGCCCGAACGAGGAGGCGAGCCGGTGAATGCCGCGCGCCTGTCGCGGCGCTCCCTGCTCGCTGGCGGCGGTGCCCTTGTCGTCAGCTTTTCGCTCGGCCGGCCAGTCGCGGCACAAAACGCCGCTGCGGCGGCGGCGGGACGGCCCGGATTGCCGGGCGATCTTGCCAAATATCCGATGCTCGATTCCTGGATCCGGGTCGGCGGCGGCGGCGACATCACCGTCTTCACCGGCAAGGCCGAATTGGGCCAGGGATTGAAGACCGCCCTCGTCCAGTTGGCGGCCGAGGAACTGGTCGTCGCGCCGGGCATGATCCGCCTCGTCACGGCCGATACGGCGCTGACCCCGAACGAAGGCTACACCGCCGGCAGCCATTCGATGCAGGACAGCGGCACCGCGATCATGAATGCCGCGGCGCAGGCGCGTGCGCTGCTGATCGGCAGGGCCGCGACGCTGCTGCAGGTGCCGCCCGCCCGCCTCGCCGCAAAAGACGGCGCGGTCATCGCCGATGACGGCCGCCGCCTCGGCTACGGCGAACTGGTCGGCGATGCGCTGCTGCATGTGCGGGCGGCGCCGCAATCCGAGCTGATTGCGTCCGCCAAGCGCCGGCTGATCGGCAAAAACCTGCCGCGCCTCGATCTGCCGGCCAAAATCGTCGGCGGCGCGGCCTTCGTGCAGGACCTGCGGCTGCCGAACATGGTGCATGGCCGGGTCGTCATGCCGCCGTCTTACGATGCCACGCTGAAATCGGTCGATACCGCGGCGGCGGCGCGCCTGGCAGGCGTGCTGAAGATCGTGCATGACGGCAGCTATCTCGCGGTCATCGCCGAGAGCGAGCCGCAGGCGATCGGCGCGATGGCGGCGCTCGCTGCCGCCGCGCAATGGGACGAGCAGCCGCGCCTGCCCGATCCCGCCGGCCTGTTCCAGACGCTGGCCGCGCTGCCGGCCGAAATCGTGCCGGTACATGCCGACCCCGCCGGCATGCCGTCCGGCGCCAAGACGATTGCCGCGAGTTATCGCCGCGCCTATCAGATGCACGGCGCGATCGGCCCGTCCTGCGCCGTCGGACTGTATGAGGTCGGGAAGGACGGCGGCGGCGCGCTGACCGTGTGGACGCACAGCCAGGGCGTCTATCCGCTGCGCGGGGCGCTGGCGCAGCTGACCGGCTTGCCGGCCGCGCGGCTGCGCTGCATCCATGTCGAAGGGTCGGGCTGCTACGGCCACAACGGCGCCGACGATGCAGCCGCCGATGCCGCGCTGCTGGCGCTGGCATTGCCGGGACGGCCGGTGCGGGTGCAGTGGACGCGCGAACAGGAGCACACGTGGGAGCCGTACGGCTCGGCGATGCTCGTGCAGGTGCGCGGCGCGGTCGATCAGATGCAGCACATCGTCGCCTGGGACTACACGGTGCGCAGTTCGACGCACGCGACGCGGCCCAACGGCGGCCCACACGGCGCCGGCAACCTCGCCGCCGCCTGGCGCCGCGCATCGCCGATCGCGCAGCCCGCGCCGCAGCCGCTTCCGCTGCCGGAAGGCGGCGGCGACCGTAATGCCATGCCGCTCTACACGATCCCGCAGCTGCGCGTCATGTACGACTTCCTGCCGGCAATGCCGCTGCGCGTTTCGGCATTGCGCGCCCTCGGCGCCTACATGAACATCTTTGCGATCGAAAGCTTTGTCGACGAATTGGCCGCGGCGGCCGGCGCCGGTCCGATCGATTTCCGCCTCGCCCATCTCGCCGACCCGCGCGCCCAGGAGGTCATCAACACGGCGGTGGCGCGGTTCGGCTGGGAAGGGTTTTTTCGTCGGGAGGGTCACGGCCGCGGCCTCGCATTCGCCCGCTACAAAAATCTCGCGGCATATCTCGCGCTGGCGGTCGAGGTCGCGGTCGATCGCGAGAGCGGCCGGGTGCGGCTCGTGCGCGCGGTCGCGGCGGTGGATAGCGGCGAGGCGATCAG
>DATJSO010000156.1:0-30366 GCA_035504075.1 Allostellaceae bacterium
CCGCTGCCGAAGAAACAACTCCAGCACCACCCCTCGGGCACGATTTTAATCTCGCCAGTCTGAGGATGCCGCAACGTCACGCTCATCGCCGCCCCGAGTGCCACCGCGTCGTACGGCACAGATCTTCGGCAGCGAGAGTTAATGCCCGGTTAGAGTTGACGAGCCTTCGCGCCGCTAGCGGAACATGCGGCCTTGCGGCGGCAAGCCCAACAGCGTCTGCCCGACGGTCTCGAAATGCACCGGGCGGCCCTGGCCCTGCTGCGTCCCGGCATGGATGTCGCGCATGCGCCGCTCCAGCGGGTTGCTCTCGAAAATCGCCGAGGCGCCGGCGGCGTGGTAGACCGTCGCGACGATATCGCGCGACTGATGGATCGCCCATGTCGAAGCAAGGCGAAGCTGCGGGTGATGCGCCGCCGAGATCGCGCCGCCTGTGCGCGCCTCATCCCACATCTCGGCGATGACGCCGCGCAGATAGGCGCGCGCCGATTTGAGCCGCGCCTCGCACTGCCCGACCTGCAATTGGATCACGTTGTTGTCGCGCAGCGTGTATTTCGAGCCGCGCGGTACCTTGTCGCGGGCGATCTCGATAAAGGCGTCGAATGCGCCTTTGGCGATGCCCATCGAAACATGCGCAAAGCTCATCGCGTAGATCATGCCGCTGGTGAATTGATAGAGCGGCCCCGTCTCGCGCAGTTCGGCGGCGTTGTCGCGGCCGGCGCTATACGGCTGCGGCACGAAATGGTCGTCGAGCGCGTAGCTGTCGCTGCCGGTGCCGCGCAGCCCCAGCACATGCCAATTGTCGATGATGCGCGCTTCCGATTTGCGGAACACCATCGTGCGCACCTGCTGGCGGCCATTTGGCAGCATCCGCGGCGCGCCGCCCGGCTCGAACACCGGTACGTGGCAGCCGAGCCAACTGGCGTGGCGGCCGCCGGTCGCAAAGCCCCATCTGCCGGTGACGCGGTAGCCGCCATCGACGGCGACGGCGCGGCCGGCATTCGGCAGATCCGGCCCCCACGCCAGGATGCCACGCGGCCCACCGAAGACTTCCTGCGCAGTTTCGGCCGGCAGGTAGACGGCGATCATCGAACAGCCGGAATTCTGCCCGAGGCACCACGCCGTGCTGCCGTCGCCCTGCGCCAGCGTGTAGAGGATTTCTGTATAAGTCAGTGGATCAAGTTCGGCGCCGCCCAATGAGCGCGGCAGCAGCATGCGGAAGATGCCGCGCTCGATCAGCGCCGCGACGATCTGCGGCGTCACCTCGCGCCCGGCTTCGATCGCATCGCTCGCGCCCGCCAGCATCGGCACGAGCTCGCGCGCGCGCTCAAGGTAGGTCTCGGTCAATTGCTCGCCGCGCGCGTCATCCGCATCCATCGCCAAATCCTCCTGGCGGGGCAGGCTCTCTCTTATCCATTGTGCCGAGACGGCCGGTGAATGGGAACAGGGGTGCGCGCATAGCGCAGCTCTGCCGAGCGCTCGATCCTACAAATCGGGCAGCCGAGAGAGCTCGTCTTCAACGGCCCGCAGCAACGGCGGCAAATGATCCTGGACGGTTCGCCAGATGCGGCGTTCGAGAACGCCCTCGTATTGATGGCGATAAATATTGCCGGCGGCGGCGATGTCGCGCCATGGGATCTCCCGACGGCGTTGCTTCAGCGCTTCGGGCAACCGCCGCGATGCCTCAGAGACAACTTCAAGGCAGCGGATGACGGCGTAAACCGTGCGCCTGTCATTATAAAACGCGTCATAATTAAATGTTGCGACGAATTGCTGGGCCAGACCGATATTTTCGAGAATATCGAGCAGCGGGCCGCGCGGATCGTCAGAACGCATAAATCGCGTCCGTGAGTGCGGTTCGACGCAAATAAGGCTTCAGCGCGTCGCGGTCGATGACATCGACCGGACCATTGAACAATCCTGAAATGTAGGTCTTCAATCTGGCGTAGGCATACAAATCGATCGGCGCCTCGGGGTCCAACTCCACCAGAATGTCGATATCGCTGGTCGGACTCGCGCTGGCGCGGGCAACCGAGCCGAACAAGGCCGCACGCCGCACGCCGCGCTCTCGCAAGTCGCCCTCATGCGCGCGCAACAAACCGATGATCTGATCGCGGTCCATGCGACAGATGTAGGCGCGGGGACCCGCAAAGAACAGGATCAGACGGCCGCCTTGCGCAATTTATCGAGGCCTTGCGCGAGGTCGGCGATCAAATCCTGCGGGTCTTCGAGGCCGATATGCAGGCGCACCAGCGGCCCCTCGGCCCGCCATGTCGTCGCCGTGCGGCCGCGCTCGGGATTGGCGGGTTGAATGAGGCTCTCGAAGCCGCCCCAGCTGGCGCCGATGCCGAACAGGTCGAGCGCGTCGATAAAGGCGTGGACCGCCTCCTTTGGCGCCGGCCGCAGGACGACGCCGAAGAGGCCGCAGGCGCCGAGAAAATCGCGTTGCCAGATCGCGTGCCCGGGATCCTCCGGCAAGGCCGGGTAAAGCACGCGCGAGACCTCCGGCCGGGTCTGCAGCCAGTGCGCGACTTCGAGCGCGTTCTTCTGATGGCGTTCCAGGCGCACCGACAGCGTCCGCATGCCGCGCAACGCGAAAAACACATCGTCCGGTCCCGCGCTGTGGCCGATCTGCGCCATCGCCGTGCGCACCGGCAGAAAGCATTCCTCGGTCGTGATCACGGCGCCGAGCAAGATGTCGGAATGGCCGCCGATATATTTGGTCGCGGCATGGATCGACACGTCGACGCCGTGCTCGAAAGAGCGGAACAGGTAAGGCGTGCCCCAGGTATTGTCCATCAACACCTTGGCGCCGCGTTGGTGGGCGGCGGCAGCGATTGCCGGGATGTCCTGCACCTCGAAGGTCAGCGAGCCCGGCGACTCGCAATAGACGACCTTCGTATTGGGGCGGATCAGCCGGGCGATGCCTTCGCCGACCAGCGGATCGTAATAGGTCGTCTCGATGCCGCAGCGTTTCAGGATGCCGTCGCAGAAATTGCGCGCCGGGCCGTAGCACGAATCGACCATCAGGCAGTGGTCGCCGGCACCGAGCAATGCCTGCAGCGGCGCCGTCACGGCCGCGAGGCCGGAAGACATCAGCATCGCACGGTAGCCGCCCTCGATTTTCGCCAGCAGCTCCTCCAGCGCGAACGTGCCGGGCGTGCCGTGCAGCCCGTAGCGCACGCCGGTGAACGGCGGCCCGGCGCGCTTTCGTTCCCACTCCGCCATGTCCTGCGAAAGGATCGTCGAGGCATGGTAGACGGGCGGGTTGACGGCGCCATGATTGGCCTCGGGGTGGCGCCCGACATGAGTCAGCAGCGTGTCCTGGCGGTACTGGCGCGGCCGGTTGTCCTGTTTCATGTCAGCCCTGCTTTCACCTAGCCGCCGCGCCGCAACGGCGCCTGCCGAGCGCGGCTCGGCCGTTGCCGCCATTGGAGCGGCCGGCGCCGTCATTGGCAATGAATAAAGCCGATTTGGTCGGAAGCGCGCGGCGTGGAGCGGCAGCCCCGCCGCCACCGGTTATTCCGGCGCGGCGACGGGCCGGTTGTGTTCGCGCGCCAGGCGCTGCATTTCATCCAACAGCTCGTGCAGCGCCTGATCGGCCGTGTAGGACATCTTGGCGAAAGCGCGCAGAAAGCTGTCAGTGCGCGGCAACTGAAACAGCGTCTCGTCGCCGTCCTTCGGCGTCGTCGCAGTCACCAGCACGACGTTGTCGAACGGTTGCAGCACCAGTTCCTTCAGCGGCTTGCCAGGCCCCGTTACGTATTCGACGACGCGGCAGCGGTCGCTGTCGCGGCCTTCCCCGAGGATTGTCATGCGATAGGCCGCGCGCGTTGTCGCCGCTTCGACAAGCGCCCGCGCAAATGGCCGCAGAAACGTCTCGTCAAAGCCGAGAATCGCGGTCGGCCGATCGTTGCTAACCGACGAGCGCATCTCCAGCGTTGTCCACAGCGAGGCGCGCCCACGGAAATAATCGGCCGAAGCGAGATCGAGGTTGATCGAATCGATCGGCATCGGCGGCGCCACCGAACGGGCCGACAGGAAGGCAAAGCACGCCGGCTCGCGCTTCAGCGAAATGTTGGTCGAGGCCTCCAGATTGCGGTCGCTGATCGCAGGTGTCTCAGCCATGGGCGTGGCCTATTTCAGGTGGCGACAAACGCGGCGGAGCGGCGTCTCGTGCGGGCTTCAGCATGCGATTGCCGCATTAATATTGGATAAACTGCGGGTGAGGTCGCTGTCAAACGGCGCCGCAATTACGCCGATGCGGCCATTGGCCGCGCAATGGGCGGCGCAGAAATTGCACAAGTCACGAGCGAATCTCGTCGGCCGCGGCTGTCTTGGCGCATGCCAGGCGTTCGAGTTCGCTCTCGGCGGCAACCCAATCCGCTTCCGCCGCGGCGATCCGGCGCAACAATTCGGCGCGCCGCTTCAGCGCCTCGCCCAACGCTGCGCCGTTGCCGCCGAATGCCCCCGGCGTCCCGAGCTGGCGGTCGAGCGCCGCGCGCTCGGCGGCGAGCCGCGCCATCGTCGTCTCCGCCTGCTGCGCCTTCCGCCGCAGCGGTTCCGTCGCCGCTCGGCGCTCGGCCGCGACGCGGCGCTCGGTGCGCCGCGGATCGACGCTGCTTCCCGCGCGCTGTCGCTCGACCGGCGCATCGCGGTCGACAAGATGGCGGCGATAGGCGTCGAGATCGCCGTCAAACGGACGCACCGTGCCGCCTTCGACCAGCCACAGCCGCTCGGCGACGAGTTCGACGAGGTGCCAATCGTGCGTCACCAGTACGACCGCGCCGCGATAGTCGCCGAGCGCCTCGACCAGCGCCTCGCGCGTCTCCATGTCCAGATGGTTGGTCGGCTCGTCGAGGATCAACAGGGATGGCGCATCATGCGTGACCAGCGCCAAGTTGAGCCGCGCCCGCTCGCCGCCCGACAGATCGCCGATCGGCACGAACGCCTTGTCCTGGCCAAAGCCGAACGCGCCGAGCCGGGCGCGCAGCGCCTCGGCCGGCGCCTCCGGCAGCAGCGCCGCGAGATGCTCGAATGGCGACTCCGCCGGGCGCATCTCCTCGATCTGGTGCTGCGCGAAGAAGCCGCAGGTCAGCTTTTGTGATCGCGCGATGCGGCCCGAAGAAGGCGAGAGGCGGCCGGCGAGCAGGCGGGCGAACGTCGTTTTGCCGTTGCCGTTGGCGCCCAGGAGCGCAATGCGGTCGTCGGGGTCGAGCCGCAGATTGAGTCGCGAGAGTACCGGCAGACCCGGCACATAACCGGCGCTGACCTGCTCCAGCGCGAGCAGCGGCGGGCCGAGCTCCGGCGGCTGCGGCAGCTGCAGCCGCACCGGCGGCTCGCCGCTGACCAGCGCGACGGGTTCGAGACGCGCCAGTGCCTTGATGCGGCTTTGGGCCTGGCGGGCCTTCGACGCCTTGTAGCGGAAGCGGTCGATGAAACGCTGCAAACGCTCGCGTTCCTGCTGTTGTCGCTGCGCCGTGGCGGCTTGGCGCGCCTGCGCCTCGCGGCGGGTCCGCAGGAACTGGTCGAAACCGCCGGAGTAAAGCGTCAGCTTGCCGCTCTCGAGATGCAGTGTCGCTGTCGTCGCAGCGTTGAGCAGCTGGCGATCGTGGCTGACCAGCAGAAAACCATAGCGGTAGCGGCGCAGGTAGCGCTCGAGCCACAGCGCCGCCTCGAGGTCGAGATGGTTGGTCGGCTCGTCGAGCAGCAGCAGGTCGGGTTCGGCAAACAGCACCGCGGCGAGCGCGACGCGCATGCGCCAGCCGCCCGACAGCGCGTCGAGCGGTTCCGCCTGCATCGCCGCGTTGACGCCGAGCCCGGCGAGGATGCGCGCCGCCCGCGCCGGCGCGCTGCGGGCGTCGATCTCGTCGAGCCGCGTCGCGATCTCGGCGAGGCGCAGCGGTGCCGGCCCCGTCTCCTGCTCGGCCAAGAGCCGGCTGCGCTCACGGTCGGCGGCGAGGACGGTATCAAGCGGGTTGGCCGCCCCGCTCGGCGCCTCCTGCGCGAGAAAGCCGATCCGCCAGCCGCGCGGCACGACAATATCGCCGCGGTCCGGCAGGAAACGGCCGCGGATCAGGTCGAGGAGGGTCGATTTGCCGGCGCCGTTGCGGCCGACGAGGCCCGTCTTGGCGCCCGCCGGGATCTGCGCGTTGGCCTCGTCAAACAACGCGCGGCCGTGCCGTCCGCCGACGCGATAACATAGGCCCGAGATAGTCAACATCGCGGGATTCTACCATGATCGGCGAGGCCGGTGCGAGCCAACCGCCGACCCGGCTCGGACAGGTGCGGATCGGCGTTTCGGGATGGCGCTATGCCGGCTGGCGCGGCAGATTTTATCCGCCGAGGCTGCGTCAGCGCGACGAGTTGTCCTATGCCGCCCGCTGTTTCGACACGATCGAGATCAACGGCACGCATTATTCACTGCAACGACCCCGCTCTTTTGCGCAGTGGCATGCCGAGACGCCGGCCGGCTTTGTCTTCGCGGTCAAGGGCAGCCGCTTCATCACCCATATGAAACAGCTGCGCGATATTGAGGCGCCGCTCGCCAATTTCTTTGCGCAGGGGGTGTTGCTGCTCGGCGACAAACTGGGGCCGATCCTCTGGCAGTTCTCGCCGCGGTTCCATTTTAATGCCGAAAAACTCGACGCATTCTTTGCGCTGTTGCCACAGGACGGCGAGGCGGCCGCCGCACTCGCCCGGCGTCATGATCACCGCCTCGCCGGCCGCGCTGCGACAGAGGGGCGGGTCGGCAAATTGCGCCACGCGGTCGAGATCCGCCACCGCAGCTTTCTCGATCCCGCCTTTGTCGCGTTGCTCCGCCGTCGCGGCATCGCCTTGGTCTTTGCCGACGCGGTCGATTGGCCCTATGCGGAGGACGTGACCGCCGATTTTGTGTACATGCGGCTGCACGGTTCGCAGGAACTGTATGCGAGCGGCTATGACGATGCCGCGCTCGACCGTTGCGCGGCGCGGATTCGTGCCTGGCACCGCGGCGGCGAGCCCGCCGACGCGCAACTGATCGACGGCGCCATCCGCCCGGAACGCCGGCCGCGCGATGTCTACGTCTATTTCGACAATGACGCGAAAGTGCGCGCACCGTTCGATGCCCGCACCCTGCGCGACAAACTCGGAGCCGGGTAAGGCCGCGCTGGCTGCCTCAGGCGCTCTCGCCGTTGATGACTTCCTTCACCTTGCCGGCGAGCTGTTTCAGGCTGAACGGCTTCGGCAAGAAGTGGATCTCGCTGTCGCTGTCGAGCCGCTGGCGGAAATTGTCTTCCGTGTAGCCGGAGATAAAGATGACCTTGAGATCGGGATGGGTCTCGCGCACTTTTTTGATCAGGGCCGGGCCGTCCATGCGCGGCATCACGACATCGGTGATCAACAGGTCGATGTTCTCGGCGCCGTCGGCGATCATTTCGAGCGCGCCTTCGCCGCTCGTCGCCTCCAGTACTTTGTAGCCCTTGTTGCGCAGCGCGCGCGCGCCGAAAATGCGCACCGGGTCTTCGTCCTCGACGAGCAGTATCGTGCCGGCGCCGGTCAGGTCGCGCGCGGCCGGCGGCTCTGCCGCCTCGCCGGGATCGGGCAGTTCGGCGCGGGCGCCGGCGAGCGCGGTTTCGCCCGATTGATGACGCGGCAGGTAGATCTGGAACACGGCGCCGCGCTTGGGCGTGCTGTCGACAAAAATGAAGCCGCCCGTCTGCCTGACGATGCCGTACACGGTCGACAAGCCGAGCCCGGTGCCGGAGCCGACCTCCTTCGTCGAAAAGAACGGCTCGAAGATGCGCCCCAGATTCTCCTTCGAGATTCCGATCCCGGTATCCGAAACCTCGATCAGCACGTAGCTGCCGGCCGGCATGACCTCATGGCCGCGCCGCACGGCGTGCGCCTGAGCGGCATTGGCGGTGCGGATCGTCAGCGTCCCGCCGCCGTCCATTGCATCGCGCGCGTTGACGGCAAGATTGATGATGACCTGTTCGAGCTGCCCCTGATCGACTTTGACGACGCCCAAATCGCGGCCGTGGATGACCTGCAGCTCGATATTCTCGCCGATCAGGCGACGCAGCAGGTGCGACAGTTCGACGAGCACGTCGGTGATGTCGATGACGCGCGGCTGCAATGTCTGCTGCCGCGAGAAGGCCAACAGCTGTCGCACCAGATTGGCGGCGCGGTTGGCGTTCTGCTTGATCTGCATGATGTCGGCAAAGGACGGATCGCCCGGCCGGAAGCGCATCAGCAAGAGGTCGCAGAAGCCGATCATCGCAGTCAGCAGATTGTTGAAATCGTGCGCGACGCCGCCGGCCAGTTGCCCGACAGCCTGCATCTTCTGCGATTGCGCGAACTGCACCTCCAGGTTCTTCTGTTCGGTGACATCGATGAAATGCAGCATCAGGCCGCCGTCGCCGCCCATCTCATTGCCGTCGATGCGCGACAGAAAGGTGACGCAACTGCGGTCACGGGGGCCTTTGAGGCGCACCTCGACCGGCCCCGCATGAGCCCCGCCATCGGCGGCCGCGGCGAGGCGCACGGCGATGTTGCGACGATCCTCCTCGGCGACAAAGCCGATCAATGGTTCGCCGATCAGATCCTGCTGCGCGACACCGAACAATTCGCCGAGCGCGCGGTTTGCCTCTTCCAGGCGGCCAAAGCGGTCGAGCAACGCGATGCCGACCGGAGCGTTGGCGAAAAACCGCTGGAAGCGCTCACGCGACAAGCGCAGCGCCGCCTCCCACTCGCGTTCCGGCGTCAGGTCGCGAACGACCGAGCGCGTGCGCAATTCGTCGCCCTCGCCGACCGTGCTCTGGCCGATCCAGGCGTGCACGATATGCCCGTCGCGCGCCTTCAGCGCGACTTCGCCGCGCTGGCTGCCGTCACCGTCGCTGCCGAACGGATCGCTCGCCGCGATGGCGGCAGCCGGCGGCACCGCCAGGAAATCATGCAATCGCGCGTCGCTGCCGACGATTTCGGCCGGCGTCGCACCGAGCCAAGTCGCCAGCGTGCGGTTGACAAACACGAAACGGCCGGCAGCGTCGACCGAGTAGAAGCCGATCGGCGCGTCGTCGAGAAACTCGACGAGCTTGTTGCGCTCGTCGCGGATCACCGCCTCCATTTCATGGCGCGCAGTGATGTCCTGGATGTCCCAAAAGCTGTATCCGGGACGGCCGGCGATCGGATTGACCGCGATGTTGAACCAACCGGCCTTGCCGCCGCGCGAATCGCGCAACGGCAGCGCGGCGATGGCGCGAGCGCTGTCATCGGCGCGAGCCTTCAGCCGCTCGAAATCGGCCATCGATTCGGGATCGGCAAGCGCTGCCGACAGGCGCGCCAGCGCCGGTTCCCCGGCCTGCGGCAGGAGATCGTGGAAGGCGGTATTGGCGTAGGCGATGCGGCCGTCGGGCGCGAGGATCAGCTGCGGGTCGGGCGAGGCGTCGAGCGCTTGGCTCAGGATGTCGACGCGGCCGGCAAGCGCCTCGTGCATACGGCGCATCGCCGCCGCCGCCGCGCCGAACAGCGCGGCGAACGCGACGATCACGACGGCGGCTTCAGCGACGTTGGCGGCTGAGATGACCTTCGCAAGGTAAAGCAACGCCGCGCCGAGCCCGCCCGCTGCCAGAATTAGCACGCCGTTGGCCAATACGCCGACCCAACCCGGCTGCTGCCGGTAGGCGGCCCAGTTGCCCCAGCGCCGGACCCCCTCCGTGTCGGCGACCATCCTTATGCTGCCCGGCCTCGTTGCGCTGCGCCAAATAATACCATGCGCCGGCGGCGTAAACGATCGCTTAAGACAGCAACGGATCAGGCGGCAGCGCCCGCGGACCGCTATTCGTCGCGGTAGGTGCGCTCCATTCGCTCGTGCCGCTCCTGCGCTTCGATCGACAGTGTAGCGATCGGCCGCGCTTCGAGGCGGCGCACCCCGATCGGCTGATCGGTTTCTTCGCAGTAGCCGTAGGTGCCGAGATCAATGCGCGCGAGCGCCGCATCGATCTTCGAAATCAGCTTGCGTTCGCGATCGCGCGTCCGCAGTTCGATTGCCCGCTCGGTCTCCAGTGACGCGCGGTCGGTCAAATCGGGCTTCAGCAGGCTTTCTTCCTTCAGGTGGCGTAAGGTACCGGTGGAATCGGCAAGGAGTTCGGCGCGCCAGCGCAGCAGCTTTTGCCGGAAATACTCGACCTGCAGCGGGTTCATGAATTCTTCGGCGTCGGAAGGACGGTAATCGGGCGGCAAGATCGGGCGCATCACTCTCCCCAACCCGGTTTTGCGACGGGCGCGGAGTATATGAATCGCTTCGTCCCATTTCAACCGTCAGACGCGCATTCCAGCTCTTTGATTTTGCAGCAGTTTTGCAAAACCCCCCGACGCCCTCGGACGGGCTGGGGGGAAACCGTCCGCCGACCGGCCCGGCCGGGGAGCCGCAGCGGTCGAATGGCAATGGCGGATCGCAGCAGCATGCCGGCCGTGCAATCCCGAAAAGAGGCGTATAAAATTATCGAAATTATTGCTAAGCATTTAATCCGCATTTAGTTGAGAAACGGCAGTGATCGCCTCAACACGTTTCAGTTCTTTTTAAACAGTGACGGCTAATTTACCGCGCTGAGGACAACTTGACAATCATGGCGCCAATGACATCGACCGATCCCTTTGACAATGGCGACGCGTCCACCGATCCTTTCGGCGAACTGCCGTCGCCCGACACCAAGCGATGGGTCGTACGGCGCAAGGCTGTCGTCGTGCAGGCGGTGCGCAGCGGCCTGATCAGCTTGCAGGAGGCGTGCCGCCGGTACAACTTGTCCCTCGAGGAATTTCTCGCCTGGCAGCGCGCGATCGAGCGCTACGGCGTCCCCGGTCTGCGGGTCACACGCCTGCAAATCTACCGCGATACCGATGAAGAGGCGCGCCGCAGCAACGCCGATTAGCAGGCCGCCGGCTGACGCGCACGATCGGGCGTACCGGCGGGCTACCCAATCCCGGCCGAGTGTGGTAGTGCTGCCGCTGCCGCCGCCCGCCCCGCCGGCGCGTTCTGCGGTGCAACGCGGCGCCCGCCGAGACCCGGTGGGGGATCGTCTAACGGTAGGACAGCGGACTCTGACTCCGCCAGTCTAGGTTCGAATCCTAGTCCCCCAGCCAGTTGAAAATCAGGATATTCAGCCGCACGGCGTCGGCATGGCCGACGGCATTCAAGTGCGGCGGGGGCTGATCGACCAAGCGCCGGCCAGGACGGCGAGCGCAACGCCGCCCGGCAGCAGCGCCAGCCATGGGCTGACCAGCGCCGCCGCGCCGGCGCCGGACCAGGTGATCGACGAAAAGGCTTCAGCAAACGTCGCGATGCGCGAGGAAACGTGGCGCCGGCGGAACAGGCTGCGCTTGACCTGGGCGCGGAACCAGAACTGGATCAGGCTGGCCGACGCCGCCGCCGTCGCGATGCCGCAAAACGCGACCACGCCGAGATTCGGTTCGACGAGCGCCAGCGCGATGACGGCCGGCAGGAAAATCAGCCCCATTGCCCCGGCGACAGCCTCGGCCTTGGCGCGCCAGACGCGCGCCGTCGAGATCGGCGCCGAACCGATCAACTCCGGCGCGTCCTCGCCGGAAACGGCGACCCAGGTGAGGCCGCCGGCCAATTGTCCGGCCGCCATGATCAGCACCGGCACGAGCAGCCGGGCGCCGTGCCGGTCGCCGTAAAAGCTCTGCCACAGCATGAAAAACGGCGGCATAAGATACAAAAGCTGCATCAGGCTCTGCGAGATGAGCCACGGGTCGCGCAGCAGCAGCACCCATTCCTTGCGGCGCAGCGCCTGCGCCGGCGATGCCGCGCGAAAGCCCGAACGGAGGCATCCCGCGGCGGCCGACCGCCGCGCCGGTCGGGCAGAACTTGCGCCGGCCGCCGCGAGAGCGAGCTCGGCGAAACGCGGCGCGCACACGCGGATTGCCGCGGCTAGCAGCACCGCCGCCGCGACCGCTACGACCAGCAAGTCACGCCAGTTCCCGGTCGCGGCGAGGGCCGGCAGCCACAACGCGCTGGCCGTCGCCGGCGCATGATCGAGCGCCGCCGGCGACCGCAGAAAGTCGATGCGCGACATCGTGCCGACCGACAGGATCGCGAGAAACTGCACGCAGATAACAAAGCTTGCGCCGACGATTGCGGCGATGACCTGCGCCGCAAGGCGCGTCCGTTGC
This sequence comes from Allostellaceae bacterium, assembly GCA_035504075.1. GTDB lineage: Bacteria > Pseudomonadota > Alphaproteobacteria > ATCC43930 > CGMCC-115725 > DATARH01. The sequence goes on from DATJSO010000156.1 coordinate 12,172, forward strand.
GGTCCGATTGCGGCAAACAACAGCATCGTCGCGACGGCGGCAATCGCGACGGCGGCAATCGCCAGCGCCGCCATGACGCCGTATGCGGCGAGCCAGCGCGCGCCGCCGAGCCAGGCCAGCACGTCGATCGCCGGCGCTGCCAGCACCAGCGACATCCCCATGACCGATGCGGCCATCGCGCCGAGACGCACGGCAAACAGGCGGCTCGACCGCGCCGGCGAGGACAGGAGGAGATCGAGGTCGCCGCGCGCATAGAACGCCCGCGTCACGCTTTCCAGCGCCTGCGACAGCATCAGCGAGCCGTATAGGAGCAGCGTGCCGCCGATGACAACGAGCGTGTGCCTGTCGGGGGGCGCCGCCCAATCGACGGAGTGCGGCAGGCTCGCATACGCCAGCCCGTGCATCAGCAGCACGACGACGCCCAGGGCGGCAGCGCCGATGCCCCAGTGGCGGCTGTGCCCGCCGGATAACAACCACAGCCAATCGCGCCACGCAAGGCGCATCTCGTGTCGGGCGAACCAGAGAATTCCGGGTTGCATCATGCCGCGACCGAGCCGCGGTCACCGCCGTCTTCGACCAAAGCAAGAAAAGTATCCTCGAGGGTCGCAACGCCGGCCCCGGCTTGCCGCCGCAGTTCGTCAAGCGTGCCCTCTGCAACCAGCCTGCCGACCGTCATGACGCCGACGCGATCGGCCATGCGCTCGGCGACTTCGAGAATGTGCGTCGTCATGACGACCGTGCAGCCGGCGCCGACGCGCTCGCGCAGCATCGCCTTGGCGAGCCGCGCCGAGGCGGCGTCGAGGCCGGTGAACGGCTCATCAAGGATGATAAGGCGCGGCTCGTGAATCAGCGCGCCCGCCAACGCCACTTTCTGGCGCATCCCCTTCGACAACGCCTCACAGCGCTCGCCCGCCTGTGCCGCCAACCCGAGGACGGCGAGCAGCCGCTGCGCCCGCGCCGCAGCGGCGGCGCGCCCGACGCCCCACAGGCCGGCGACGAACTGGAGGTATTCGAGCGGCGTCAGCCGGTCATAGATCATCGGCTCGTCGGACAGCCAAGCCATCAGCCGTTTGGCGGCAACCGCGTCGCTCAGCGCATCGATGCCGAACACCGCGACGGACCCACGATCCGGCTTCAACAGGCCGGTTATCATCCGCAGCGTCGTCGTCTTGCCGGCGCCGTTCGGACCCAGCAGGACGTAGAATTCGCCGACCCGCACGCGCAGATCCAATCCGTTCACCGCCGGCCGGTCGAATGTCTTGGCAAGGCCGCGCGTTTCGAGCGCGAATTGCGGGGGTGTCTGGGCCATCGTCGCATCCCGCGGCCGAGCGGGGCTGCCGGCCGAAGCACGGCCTACATCATCGCAGGAAGGTTCATTAAGAATTAATCACGCCGCACTTTCCGGCGTGTGCGGGTCAGTTGACGCCGACGGCGGCGCCGAGCACATCGCCGATGCTGTCATGGACGACGAGGTCGGCGATTGGGTCGAGCCCGGTCGGCTCCCGGTTGACGATCGCCAGCGCCGCGCCGTTGCGGCGCGCCAATTCCGGAAAGCCGGCGGCAGGATAGACGACGAGCGACGAGCCAAGCACAAGGAAGAGATCGGCGGCGAGCGTCTCCTCTTCGGCGCGGCGCATCGCTTCGCGCGGCATCGCCTGGCCGAACGACACCGTCGCGGTCTTGACAAAGCCCTTGCAGCGCCCGCAACGCGGCGCCTTCTGCGGCTCGCGCGCGAACTCTGCGCGGATCTCGGCCAGTTCGTGGCGCGTGCCGCAATCGAGGCAATGGGCGTAGGTCGTATTGCCGTGCAATTCGATGATTTTCTCGGGCGGGACGCCGGACGCCTGGTGCAGCCCGTCGATATTCTGGGTGATCACGGCGCTGACCTTGCCGCGCCGCACGAGCGCCTCGACGGCGCGATGGCCGCGATTGGGCTCGGCCTGGCCGAACTGCTCCTGCATCGCAAAGCGGCGCCGCCAGGTCTCGATGCGCGCCGCTTCGGAATTGAGGAAATCGTCGAAATAAATGGGCGCCATCTGTGTCCAGACGCCGCCGGGGCTGCGGAAATCGGGGATGCCGGATTCGGTGCTGATGCCGGCGCCGGTAAAGACGACGGCGCGGCTCGCCGCGCCGATCAGCCGCCCCAGCGCCTCGATGTCGCTCTCTTTGCTCATGTCGCCATTGTGAGCCAGGCCCGTTCGCTCGTTCAAGCCTGGGGGCGGACGATCAGCGCATCGACGGCGGTGATGTCGCTGCCGGCGCAGATCAGCGGGTTGATGTCGAGTTCGGCGATGCGGTCCTGCTGGTCGGCGATGAATTCGGACGCGCGGCAGATCACGTCGCACAGCGCCGCCAGATCGACCGCCGGCAATCCGCGAAAGCCCCGGAGCAGGCGGAAGCCGCGCAACTCGCGCAGCAGCGCCTCGGCTTCGCGCGGGCCGACCGGCGCCGGCGCCAGCGCCGTATCGTTCAACACTTCGACGAGTACGCCGCCCAGCCCGACGACGACGAGCGGACCAAATTGCGGATCGACCCGCCCGCCGACGACGATCTCGATCCCCGCCGACACCATTTTCTGCACGAGCACGCCGTCAAGCCGCGGCTTCGGCACATGCTCGGCGATGCGCGCTAGGATCGCGTCGTAGGCGGTGCCGACGGCGGCGGCATCGCGCAAATTGAGGCGGATGACGCCGGCCTCGCTCTTGTGCGGCAGATCAGGCGACTCGGCCTTCAGCACGACCGGATAGCCGAGCGCCTCGGCCGCCGCGATCGCCGCATCGCGGCATCGCGCGAGGCGTTCGGCGACGCACGGAACGCCGTAGGGCGCCAGCGCCGCCTTGGCCTCGCGCTCGCTCAACGCCGTGCTCGCCGCGTTCGTGATCAGCCGCGCCGCCGTGTCCTTGGCGGCGGCTGGCGCAAAACGCGGCGCAGCGGTCTCCGCCGCCGCCACGCGCCTGGCCGCCAGCCAGTTGGCCGCGGCGATTGCCGCAAAGCAGGCCGCCATCGACGGGAAGAGCGCGATATTGCGCGCTTCCTCGCGCTCGCGCGCGCCGGGACCGTCACGCCACTCGCTTTGCCAGGCGCTGCAGATCAATTTGCCGTGGCGGCCGGCGAGTTGGTCGTAGAGCGGGATGAAGCGGGTACCGGCCTCCGAGGAATAAACCGCCGGCATAGCCAGCCAGCCGTATTCCGGCGCCGCGAGAAAGGCGGTGACGCATGCGACGAGCGACTCCGGGTCGTTGATGACCTGCGCCGTCACATCGCACGGGTTGCGCGCGGCGCCGAATTCCGGGATGCGCGCTTCCAGAACAGCGCGCATTTGCGGATTCGGCTGCGGCAGCGGCACGCCGTACTGGTCGGCGCGATCGGCCGCCATGATCGCGGCGCCGCCCGAAGCGACGACGATGCCGGCGCCGGGCGCGGTCGGCCGGCGCGGCGCCTTGGCAAAGAACGATGCTGTCGGGATCAGCGACTCGTAATCCTCAACCAAGACGACGCCGGCGCGGCGAAACGCGGCGCGGTAGGTCGCGTAGGACCCGGCGAGCGACCCGGTATGCGAGATCGCCGCCGCCGCGCCTTCCTCGCCGGTCGCCATCTTGTAGACGACAAGTGGCTTATCGGCCTGCCCCGCCAGTTCGGCGGCTACGAGCAGGCGGCGCGGGTCGGCCATCCCTTCAAAGACACAGGCGATGACGGCGCAGGCGGGATCGTCGACGAGATAGGCGATGCAATCGGCCATGTCGATATCGCAGGAATTGCCCGAGGTCAGCACGTGGCTGAACCGGACGCCGCGCGTCACCGCCTGCGCCAATGCCATGCCGAGCGCACCCGACTGGCTGACGAGGCCGATTGCCGGCGTATCGCCCGGCGGCGGCACCGGCGTGATGTCCATGAACGTGATCGCCGCACCGCTGAGCGCGTTGATCATGCCGACCGTGTTGGGGCCGACAAGCGGCATGCCGGCATCCTGCGCGATCCTCGCGAGCCGCTCCTGCTCGGCGATGCGCTCGGGCCGGCCGGTCTCGGCGTAGCCGGAGGCGAAAAGGATCGCGCCGCCGACGCCGCCGGCGACGCATTCCGTGACGATCGGCTCGACCGTCTCGCGTGCCGTCGCAATCAGCGCGCAATCGACCTTTTCCGGCAGCGCGGCGATGCTCGGATAACATTTGCGATCGCCGACCTGGTCGTACCGCGCGTTGACCGGATAAACCCGGCCGTCGAACTTGCCGAGGTTGCGCAACACCGCCGCGCCGAACGCGCCCGGTCGGGTCGAGGCGCCGATCACCGCGATGCTTTGCGGATGGAACATCCGTTGCAGATCCGCATGCCGGCGCAGCGGGCGAGCCAACGTGCTCATCAAAGGCTCCCGAACTGCCTCACCACGCTTCGCGGCCCGTGGCCGGGCGGCCACTGCCGGCGGCGCCGGCGTCATGGGCGCGCTGCTCGGCTTCGTGCTTGTCGAACATCGCCTTCGCGGCCGCATTGCGCTTGGCGCTGAACTCGGCGCGGTTGTCGCCGCACCACTGGAAGGAGGCGGCGCGCGGCCGGTTGGCGCGGCTGAAATGCGGCATCACGTAGCGCGCGTAAAGCTCGTAGGAACGCTTGGTTGCTTCCCAATCGGCCCAGTTGTGCGCCTGCTGCAAAAAGCAGCCGAACTCGCCCTGCTTTTCCTGCAGCCGTTCGATAAGTGCGATCGCGTCGTCCGGCGTGCCGCACACGCCGTATCTGTTCTCGACAAACCATTCGAGCGGATCTTCGCCCTTGGGCACGATAAAGCGCGGCTGGTTGTTGTTGAGATAGCCGAGATAGCGCTCGAAGCCGAACCGCGCGTTCTCGAACGCCTTCTGCCGTGTTTCGGCGAGGTGCATCGGGCCGACAAGCCTGAGGCGATTGGGGTCCATCGTGCGGCCCTGCCCGGCGGCGACATCGCACGCGATCCGCCAGTTGGAGGCGAGCGCGTCGTAGCCGAACGGGTTGGTGGCGGCGACGCAGATCATGCTGAGACCGTATTTGCCGGCGAGCCTGCCGCCCGACGGCGTCACGGCGCTGACCACGGCGACCTCGGGATGGGGCTTCGTGTAGGGCAGGAGGTGCAGCCGGCAGCCCTCCATCGTGTACCAGTCGGTCTGCTCGGTAATCACCTCGCCGTGGAACAGCCGCAGGATCGCGTCCAGTGCCTCGGCCATGCGGTCGCGCTGGGTCAAGGGATCGATGCCCATCATGATCGCGTCCGAGGCGAGGAGCCCCGGCCCGGCGCCGAACATGACGCGGCCGCGCGTCATGTGGTCGAGCTGCACGATGCGGTCGGCGACCATCATCGGGTGGTGATAGGGCAGCGAAATGACGCCGGTGCCGAGCCGGATGTGCCGGGTGCGCTCGGCGGCAAAGGCGATGAAAATTTCCGGGCTGGAGATGATCTCGTAGCCGGCCGAATGGTGCTCGCCGACCCACGCCTCGTCAAAACCGAGCTTGTCCAGATGCGCGATCAGATCGAGATCGCGCTCCAGGCACTGCGTCGGGTTTTCTTCGTTCGGGTGAAACGGCGGCAGAAAAATCCCGTGCCGCAATTCGGTGCCGCTCATCGCGCTCCTCCGTACTCCAGCAGGGCGGAAAAGCGCTGCGCATTCCGCCAGATCGTTTCAGTCGCACCGGGCGGAATACGCTCCGCTGTTCCCTCGGCGCCCGGTGATGCGACAGTAGCGCAGGCGGCGGCCGGTGCAAGCATTCGCCCCTCGCATGGCGGAAGCGTGTTCGCCAGTGCAGCATGGCTGTCCTTTTCATGCTAAAGGCTGGTGCCGAAATCGATCGAGGAGGCCCGTTCGCGCCATGAGTCTCACCGCCGAGGAATATCGCGAGCATCTTGCCACGACCGCGGTGCGCGCCGGGTTCAGCTTTCCCGACAACAAGCTCGTGCTGCCGGCAAGCCATCAGGTGCAGGTCGGTCGCATGCGGCTGCACTATCTCGATTGGGGCACCGAGGGCAGGCCGCCGATCCTGTTTCTGCACGGCGGCGCACTCACCGCCCACACCTGGGACCTCGTGTGCCTCGCATTGCGCGACGACTACCACTGCTTGGCGCTCGACCAGCGCGGCCACGGCGACAGCGACTGGGCGCACGACGAAGACTATTCGATCGGTGCGCAGCTCGAAGACACCACGGGATTTGTCGATCGGCTCGGCCTCGACAAGTTCATCCTGGTCGGCATGTCGTTGGGTGCGATCAACGCGCTCGCCTTTGCGATCGCCCATCCGGAGCGGCTGTCGCATCTCGTCATCATCGACGCCGGCCCGGAGATGCGGCGGCCCGGCTCTTCGCGCATCCGCGACTTCGTCAACGAGGTGCAGGAAACCGTAACGGTCGAGGCAATCATCGAGAAGGCGCTCAAGTTCAACCCGCGCCGCGACCCCAACATTTTGCGCCGCAGCCTGATGCATAACCTTAGACAACAAGCTGACGGCACCTGGCGGTGGAAATACGACACCCGGCGCTTCAAATCGATGGGCCAGAATTCGCATCGCGAGGACCGCGCGCGGCTCGCCGACGGCCTCACCCGCATCCAGTGCCCGACGCTCGTCGTACGCGGCGGCGAGAGCGACGTGTTTCACGACGAGGACGCCGAGCGCCTGGTCGCGCGGCTGCCCGACGCGCGCTGGGTCAAGGTGCCGAACGCCGGCCATACCGTGCAGGGCGACAACCCGAAAGACCTCGTCGCCGAACTGCGCCGCTTCCTCGGCAGCAACTGACCGGCCCGGCGCCTCTCTGCAGCGGCTGCTCGCTAACGCGCGGCGGCGGGCGTCGCAGCTGCGGCGCATTGCTCGACAATGATCTTTTCGCCGCTGTCATTGGCGCCTGTGTGCGGGCTCATGATCGCGCATCGATGTCCGCGGCGGTCGATGCCGGTGACATAAAAGTCGTATTCCTTGTCGCTCCGGCCGAAGACCAGCTTGATATGGTCGCCGACCGCGACCCGCTTCGGCAGCGCGACGTGGTGATAGGTGTCGCACGTATCGTAGACCAGCCAGTCGCGGCAGATTGTCAGCTCGCCGCTTCCCGCCGTCGTGACCGTCGCAGCCGGCCCGGCAAAGACGGCCCTCGATGCGGCCGACGCGAGTACCGCAGCCACCCCAATGAGGCCAAACTTGCAGCCGCCCCGGCGCATGTTCCGCCTCACCCGCCGCGCGCCACCTTGCGGATGCGGTGATTGTTGGTGTCGCCGATCCAGATTGCGCCGTCCGGCCCGACGACGGCGCCGTGCGGCCGGTCGAGGCCCGCGGCGCTCGCCGGGCCGCTATCGCCCTCGCCGCCCTGGCGGCCGCCGACGATCGTCGTGACGACGCCGGACGCGCGGTCGATGCGGCGGATCGCATGGTTCTCGGTATCGACGATGACAATGCTGCCGTCGCGGTCGAGCGCCATTTCCTTCGGCGCGTCGAACACCGCTTGCAGCGCCGTGCCGCCGTCGCCGCTATAGCCGCGCGCGCCGGTGCCGGCGATCGTCGTGATGACGCCGTTGACCGGATCGACGCGGCGGAGGCTGCTGCCCTGGCGCTCCAGGATATAGACCGTGCCGTCGCGCGCGACCTTGACGGCGCGGGCGCCGAAGACGCCGGCGGCGCGCGCCGCACCGCCGTCGCCGCTGTGCTCGGCTAGGCCGGTGCCGGCCAGCGTCGTGATGACGCCGCTCGCCATCCCGACGAGGCGTACGCGATGATCGGCGACATCCGCTATAAAAAGGCGGCGCTCGTCGGCATCGAAGGCGAGACCATTCGGCTCGGTTAGAGCGGCGCGAGCCGCCGGACCGCCGTCGCCGGAATAGCCGGGCGTGCCGGTGCCAGCAAACGTCGCGATGCTCCGCGAGGCGGCGTCGATGCGGCGGACGCAGGCATTTTTGCGGTCGGCCGTATAGACGTTGCCGGCGCGATCGACGACGACGCCGTAAGGCTCGTTCAACGCCGCTTCGAGCGCCGGGCCGCCGTCGCCGCTATAGCCGGCGTCACCGTTGCCGGCGATCGTCGTGATGATCCCGCTGCGCGAATCGACGCGGCGGATGCGATGGTTGAAGGTGTCGGCGAAATAGAGATTGCCCGCCGGGTCGAAGGCGAGATCGAACGGACCGTTGAGCATCGCTTGCGCCGCCGGCCCGCCGTCGCCGGCAAAACCCTTCTCGCCGGTGCCGACTGCCGTCGTTATGATGAGTTCCGCCATCGCTTTCCTCTCGCCGCACCGCCCACGATGCTTACCGCAAAGGCCGCTCCGGGGGCGAGAGGATTGCGTGCCGCGGCAGCGCGCCCCACCTGGGAGGCGAGAATGAATTCACAACGCGACGGCGAGACTGCGAGGCCAGGAGTCGCATGCCGGCCGGTTTTGTTCGCTGATCGCCTCGCTCTCACAGGTGCAAACGGATGCAGCGGGCAATAGCGGCGCACAAACGCGGGCTTTGGCCGGATGAGGCGGCGGTCGATACCGTCAGCCTGCCGTTTCTCGATCGCCACCGCCGGCGCATTCGGCTGGTCGCAGATTCGGGGGCGCCCTTCCTGCTCGATCTGGCACGCGCTCACCACCTGACCGACGGCGACGGGTTGGAATTCGACAACGGCAGTTACATCCGTGTGCGTGCCGCTCCCGAACCGGTCATCGAAGTCGCTGCCGATGGACCCGACGACCTGCTGCGCATCGCATGGCATATCGGCAACCGCCATCTGCCATTGCAGATCGCCGCCGGTCTGCTCAGGCTGCGCGCCGATCATGTCATCGCCGCGATGGTCGAAGGGCTGGGCGGCAGGGTCGCGTGGCGCGAGGCGCCGTTTGACCCGGAAATCGGCGCTTACGCCGGCGCCGCGCACGATCATTCGCACATCTGAGCCGTCGTTGCGGCGACGGCCGGGCCTCCCGCGCATTCTTGCACAGGCGTCACGGACACCGGCCGGCGTCCGCATGGTGGCCGCCGCGGTGCGCGTATTAGAATCGGCCCGGGAACAGGCTATAAGCCGCAGCGGAACGAAGGGGAGGTTGGCCGATGACGCCTTCGGAAACGGCCGCGGTTGCGCGGCGGCCCTATACGGGCAAGGAATTTCTCGACAGCCTCGATGATGGGCGCGAAGTCTGGATCTACGGCGAGCGCGTCAAAAACATCGCCGCACATCCGGCCTTCCGCAATACCGCGCGGATGATCGCCCGCCTCTACGACGCGTTGCATGAAGACGACCGAGAAAAGAACGGCGTGCTCACCTGCCCGACCGAATGGGGCGGCTTCACCCACCGCTATTTTCGGGCGCCGCGCTCGGCCGAGGAGCTGGTCGCCGGGCGCGACGCGATCGCCGCCTGGGCACGGCTTACCTATGGCTGGCTCGGCCGCTCGCCCGATTACAAGGCGGCGTTTCTCGCGACGCTCGGCGGCAATGCCGATTTTTACGAGCCCTACCAGGAGAACGCGCGCCGCTGGTATCGCTTTAGCCAGGAGCGGGTGCCGTATGTCAACCACGCGATCATCAACCCGCCGGTCGATCGCCACATGGCGCCGGGCGCGCCGGGCGGCCCGACCGACATCTATGCGCATGCGACGCGCGAGACCGATGCCGGGATTTACGTGACCGGCGCCAAGGTCGTCGCCACCGGCTCGGCGCTGACCCATTTCACGTTTGTCGCGCATGCCGGCCTCTTAAACGTGCAGGACCCGAAATTCGCGCTTGTCTTTCTCGTCCCGACCAGCGCCAGGGGCGTCAAGTTCATCTGCCGCGTCTCCAACGAACAGCGCGCCGCCGTGCTCGGCAGCCCCTTCGATTATCCGCTGTCGAGCCGCCTCGACGAGAACGACGCGATCTTCATCATGGATGACGTGTTCGTGCCGTGGGAGGATGTCCTCGTCTGCGGCGACATCGAAAAGGCCAACACGTTCTTTCCGCGCAGCGGCTTTGTGCCGCGCTTTCAGCTGCACGGCTGCACCCGGCTGGCGGTCAAGCTCGATTTCATCGCCGGGCTGATGATCAAGGCGACCGAGACCGCCGGCACCGCCGGGTTCCGCGGCGTCGAAGCCAATATCGGCGAGGTCATCACGTGGCGGCACTGCATGTGGGCGCTGACCGACGCGATGGCGCGCAACCCCGATCCGTGGGCCGGCGGCTTTGTGCTGCCCAACCACAACGCCGGCGCCGCCTATCATGTGCTGGCGCCGGACGCCTACGTGCAGATCAAGCACCAGATCGAGAAGACCGTCGCCAGCAGCCTCATCTACCTCAATTCGCACGCCCGCGACTTCAAAAACCCCGAGATCCGCAAATACCTCGACCTTTACGTGCGCGGCTCGGGCGGCGTCGGCGCCGTCGAACGGGTCAAACTGATGAAGCTGCTGTGGGATGCCTTCGGCAGCGAATTCGGCGCCCGGCACGAACTCTACGAGGTCAATTATTCCGGCAGCCACGAGGAGATCCGCCGCTTCGCGATCCTCGGCGCCAACGCGTCCGGCCAGGCGGCCGAATGGAAGGCGTTCGCCGACAAATGCATGGCCGAATACGACCTCGACGGCTGGACCGTCCCCGACCTCGTCGATCCCGACGATGTCAGCGTGCTGCGCTGAGTCGTTTTGCGGCCCGCCCGCGCGACGCCGATCGCGACGCTGCGGCGCGGTCAAGGCGGTGCTGTAATGTGTCGCCCAGGAGGTTGCAGGCGATGACGGTCAGAAAAATCATCAGACCGGGATAGAGCGCCAATCGCGGCGCCGTCTCGATCAGATCCTGCGCGTTGGTCAGCATCGTCCCCCAACTGGCGAGCGGCGGCTGGATGCCGAGACCGAGAAAGCTCAGCACCGATTCCAGCAGGATCACGTCACCGACCGACAGCGCCGTCGCGACGGTCAGCGGCGCCAGGGCATTCGGCAGAATGTGCACCCGCAAAATGTGCGGCACGCGCGCGCCGAGGCTCCGCGCCGCCCGCACGAAATCGCGGTTGCGGGCCGCCAGCGCCGCGCCGCGCACGAGCCGCGCCGGCGTTGTCCAGCTGACCAGCACGGCCAGCAGCACGATGCGCAGGAAGCTGATGTCGTCGGAGCGCGCCAGCCACTGCGGCACCCCGAGTTTCCGCAGGTCGAGCGCCGCCAGCACGATCAAGAGCGGCAACAGCGGCAGGGCGATGACCGCATCGGTCAGCCGCATCGACAGGCGGTCGGTCCAGCCGCCGAGATAGCCGGCGGCAAGCCCGACCGTCGTGCCGAGCGCCGCTGCGGTCAGCGCCGCCGCAACGCCGATGGCGAGCGACACGCGGCCGGCGCCGAGGAGGCGCAGCAGTTCGTCGCGGCCGAGTTCGTCGGTGCCGAGCGGATGCACCGCCGACGGGCCGGCGAGGCGATGCAGCAGATCGACCGTCGCGCCATCACTACCCAGCGCGGCCCCGACCCACGGGCCGACGATGCAGGCCAGCGCAAGCGCGGCAAGCAGCAGGAGCGGCGCGGGCAACCTCATCGATAGGTGACCCGCGGATCGAGCCAGCCATAGGCGAGATCGGCGGCAAGGTTGGCCAGCATCGTCACGACCGCCGCCAGCAACAGGCCGGCAAGCGCCAGGTTATAGTCATTGCCCATCACCGCATCGAAAATCAGCTTGCCCATGCCGGGATAGGCAAACATCGTCTCGGTCACGAGCGCGCCCGACACAAGGCTGCCGAACGACAACGCAAGGATCGTCGTCACGGGCACCATCGCGCTGCGCAGCGCGTGATGAACGATGACCCGCGCCGGGCCGGCGCCTTTCGCGCGCGCTGTGCGGATGTGATCCTCGGCCAGCGCCTCGCGCATCGCGGCGCGCACGTAACGGGTGTAGCCGCCGACGCTCGCCAGGGTCAGCGTCGCAACCGGCAGCACGAGATGACGCAGCCGGTCGCCGATTTCGGCCACCCCGGCCGTCGCCGCGCCGCTCGCCGGCAGCCAGCCGAGGTCGGCGGCGAAAACCAGGATCAAGACCAGCGCGAGCCAAAAGGTCGGCACCGATACGCCGGCAAAGCACACCAGGTTGATCGCCGCGTCGAGCCGCGAATGGGGGCGCCGCGCCGCCAGCGTGCCGAGCACCAAGCCAAGCAGCAGGGCGAGGATGAAGCTCGATCCCATCAGCACGAGCGAATTGCCGAGCCGCGGCAGGAGCACCGTCCACACCGGCTCGGCAAAGAGGCGCGAATAGCCGAGATTGCCGGCGAGCGCGCCGGTAATCCATGCGAGGTAACGGGCGACGAGCGGCCGGTCGAGGCCGTATACCGCTTTGAGATGCGCGACATCGGCCGCGGTCATGTGCGGGTCGGCATTGCGCATCAGGTCGATCGGATCGCCCGGCATCAGCCCGATCAGCACGTAGATCGCAAACGACAGCAGCGCCAGGACGACAGCAATCTCGACCAGCCGGATCGCGACAAACCGGATCATCAGGGCATTATTGCGCGGTCCAATCGGTGATCCACAGAGTCGTCGGGTATTGGTTGCCGGTTGGCGCGACGCCCTTCAGCCATTTCGGCAGGATGAATACGTTCGAGCGGAAATAAAGCGGCAGCGAAGGCAATTCGGTCGCGTAGAGGCGCTGCATCTGTGCCCATAAACCTTTTCGCTTCACGGGATCAAGTTCGGTTTCGGTGGCGTCGATCAACCGGTCCATCGTCGCATTTCTGAAGCCGGTGTCGTTTTGCCCGGAATAGCCGTTTGCGGCGTCCGGAACTTCCTGCGAATCGAAGATCGAGCGCGGCACATTTTCCGGCGCGCTGATCCACGCGTACATCGCCATGTCGAAATTGCGGTGCGGCAAACTTTCGCCGAACAGCACTCGCGCCGGCTCGTTTTTGATGCGCACATCGACACCGATCTGCCGCCACTGGCTCTGCAATACCTGTTCGACCAGTTCGCGGGTGCGGTCGCCGGCCGTCGTCTTCAGTTCGAGCGACAGCACCCGGCCCGCGGCGTCGCGCCGGAGGCCGCCGCCGGCGGTGTGCCAGCCGGCGGCGTCGAGGAGCTGAGCGGCTTTTGCCGGGTCGTAGCGATAATGCGGAATGTCGCCGGCATAGCCGGCGTCGAGCGGGCTGACGAAACTGTCGGCGACCGGCTGGCGGCCGGCGAACAACGACTTGCTGATCGCTTCGCGGTCGACGCCGTAGAGCAGCGCCTGGCGGACGCGGCGATCGGCAAGCGCCGGCCGGGCCAGGTTCAGATCGACATGCTCGAAGATAAGGCCCGGTTTGTAGACGAAACGGAATTGGTCGCCATGCGCCGCCTCGAAGGCAAGCGCCTCGTCGAGCGGCGGTCCGAGTTCGCCCGCCACCATGTCGATCGACCCGGACAGCAGGTTGGCCTCAAGAGCGGCCGTGTTCTCTATCGCGCGTACTGTGATGCGACGGAAATGCGGCGCCGGGCCGGACCAATACGGATTCGGCGTCAGTACGATGTAGGAACCGGTCGCCACTTCGCTGATGCGATAGGGACCATCGTACAGGCCGGGATCGGTCGAGTCGGTGTTGTAGCGGCTCCTGATCCGATACTGCGCCGGGTCGGCAAAGGCCGCGCGTTCGATATGCGCCGGCAGCGGCACGAAATCGTCGATCGCAGCGTAGTCGAAGGTCAGCTTGTCGTCGTGCAGCGTGAATGTATGCTTGTCCTTCACGTCGATGCGCGTGACGCGGCGATAGAATTCGGCGCCGGTCACGGCGCTCTGCGGATTGCGGCCGACATCGTAAGTGAACATCACGTCGTCGGTTGTTACTGGCACGCCGTCGCCCCATTTCGCGTCCGGGCGGATCGTGTAGGTCAGAGCGACGCCCTTTTTGCCGTTTTTCACCGCGACCGGCACCGCCAGCCCGTTTGCCATCGACGGCAGCCGCCGGCACAACAGGCAGACGAGACGCCATCCCGCATCGTAGACGGTAAATGGCCGCGCCGCCATGCCGAGCACGTAGCTCTTTGCCGCCATTGCATCGATATCGGGGTTGAGCGTCGCCGGAAACTGCGTGATGCCGATCGTCAGCGTACCCCGCGCGACGCCCCCTGCCGGCACCGATCCGCTGGCGGCAGCGAGCAGGGCGACCGAAAACACACCGACGATGCCCGCGAAGATCGTAGGCAGAGCGTTGCGGGCAAGGTGCCTCGATCGCATCGAATCGGCCCCAAGCCCTTGAACGCCGCCGCTGTCGGTCATACTATCGCGCTTCCGCCGCGGTTGCATCCGGCGATGTCGGCCGCGGGTTGTCCGGAACGCGGTAATCGGCCGGGCCGTTCATGGCCGGGGATCTGCGCAAGGCGCGGGTGGGTATGAGCCTTCCAACCCATTCTCAACCTGAACTGCCACAGAGGATAGAGGCATGAAATATCTCTTGAACGGCGCGATGATCGCCGCGGCGCTGGCAATTGCCGCGCCGGTTTGGGCCCAGGCCCCCGCCACCCCCGGCGTTCCGACGCCGAGAATGCCCGCCGCGACCGCGCATCGAGCGATGGCCCATCAAATGCACCATGCCCGGTCGATGCGGCACATGGCGATGCGGCACCCGGCAATGCGCGGTCGTCGTATGATGAAGACGAGCGCTGGCAACGACATGACCGAGCAGCTGAACCGCGAGGAATTGGCGCGCATCCAAGGCGGCGGCAGCGCCGGCGCGATGCCGCCGCAAGGTCAGCCGCCGATGGGGCAGCCGGCGCCGATGACCGCGCCGCCGGGCCAGCACTAGCCCTGTCCTGCACGCGGCAAACGGATCGAACGCAAGGGGGGAGGGCCCCTTGCCATTTGCGGCCGGCCATAAGACGCCGAACCCGGCGCGACGCCGGGCTCGACAATCAGATCAGCGCTTTTTTAGGCGTAAGGTGATTGCTCGATCCGCTCACACGGCTTGGTGCAGGTATTGCGCCGGCGGGTGGAATTGCCGCCCGCCGGTTGCCCGCAAACCCTGCGTGTGAGGGGCCGCCGTCCGCGGCGTGCGCCCCGCCTCGCTGATCCAGGCCAGGCCTTCCGGGATCTGCGTCGCCGTAAACACCCGCATGTCGCTCGGGATCAACATCCGTACGGCCTGCAGCGCGTGCCGCACCAGCGCAACATCGGTGATGATCGCAACCCGCTCCCACAGCGGTCCGTCATGGTCGATCCCCAATGCGATGTCTTCCCAACCGGCGCCCGGGTAGCGTGACCGGATCTCGTAAAAAAGGCGCAGTTTGTGGTGCCACTCAAGCGCCCGGTCGATCGCCGGCAACAGCACGTCGGCGCAGTCGCTCTTCGTGATGCGGCCCTTGGCGACGATGCCGATAACGTTATCCGGCAATCCTTCGATCAGTTCGATCATTGACCGGCTCCTGGCATCTTCTTGACGGAATGCCCGGCACTGCGACGTGCCGGGCATTAGCCGCTCTTTCGACTTCGTTCAAAACTTCATCGTGAAGTCGTAGTCGACCATGTACTCGTTGCCTGTGCCGTTCTGTACCGTCTGGCGATGGCCGTAGAGGAATTCAAAGCCGGTGTTGACAAACGGCACCGGGCTCCAGATCAGGTTGACGTGCGACAGCACGAGCGTCTTGTTGAGGCCGGTCGGGCCGCCATCCGCCGCGGTGCCGACGAGGGTGGTCGGAACATCCTGATAAAGAATGCCGCCATCAACGGTCGAGCGCAGCGTCGGCGTCCACCAGTGCTGGTAGTTGACCTCGGCGCCCCACTCGGGGATCGTCGTCGCCAGCACGTTGGACGCGGAACAGCCCTTTAGCTGGCCCACATTCCCGTAACCGCAGGGATTGCCGACCGAGATGCCCAGCAGGCCCGGCGTCGCGCCATAGTTGGTAGCCAGCGACGGGAAGAAGTTGCCGCCGCCGCCGCCTTGCGCCCAGCGGCCGAGACCGTTGCCGATCAGCGTGTTGAAGCCGAAATTGTCCTTCTCCCAACCCAGCCAGTGCGGCTGCACGTTGCCGCTGATGCCGCCGCCGTAGCCGATGAACTGTTGGTCGAGGCCCATGCCGTCATCGAGGATCTGGTCGGAGACGACGGTCTTGAATTGCAAATGGCCCCATGGCTGCTGGAATGTCAGCGCGGCGGCCGCATCCGGCCACGTCGTGTGCAGCGGGTCGAGCGATATCTCCGTTGTCGCCCCGTTCAGCCCGAGGTTGGCAGTCGCGCCCAGAGCGGTCGAAGCCGTGTCGCTCGCCAGCGTGTTGCTGCCGAACGGGCCCACCGCCGTGCTCTCCGGCGCGACCAGGCCGACCTCCAGGGTGGCCGGACCGACCATCGTCGGCAGCTGCATCGTGTACGTGACTTCGGGCACGCGGGCCGGACCCCAACCGCCGGGGAAGCCGCCGGTGTCGAAGGTTTCCGGCGCGGCCGCCAGGTCGAACCCGACCGCCCAGTTCTGGCCGGCCATGAACGGGCCGAGCGTCGCGTAGGCGAGGCGCAGGCGCGGGATGATCGAATTGGTCGTCCCGAGGTTGTTCGAACAGTTGGAATGAGCGGAGGCCGCGCAGCCGAGGAAGTCGAACTCGATGACGGTGTCGGCCTCGCCGAACGCGGTCGGCGTGCGCGTTTCAAAATGCAGGCGCGAGGCGTAGGGGCTCGCCAGCAGCACGTTGTCGTCGCGGTTCCTGGCGGCGGCGCTCGCTCCCGGTCCGCTCGACAGGGTCATTGAGGCCAGCAGCGGTATGCCGTTGATCGACGGCACGACGCCGTTGTCGTTGTTGCTGACGCCGCCCGAGATCCAGTAGCCGGCATCAAAGGTGACCTGGCCGCCGATCAGGATCGAGGTGTCGGTGCCGGGGATCAGGAACGACCGCGGAAAGCTGCCGGCGAGCGAGGCCGTACCGGGCGGCAGTTGCGGGTGCGCCGGGCCGACCTGGGCGATCTGTTCGAGCTGGTCGAGCCGCTGCTCCAGCAACTGCTGATTGGCGCGCAACTGCGTCAGTTCGTCCTGAGTGGTCGTCGCGCTCCCTGTCGCGGCAGGCGTGGCCGACAACTGCTGGGCGCCAGCGGCCCCCGCGCCAGTCGTCAACGCGGCCGCCGCGGCCAGCGCGCCGATCGCCGCGAATGCGCCGATCCTTCGAATGCGGGTCATCGTCTCGTCCCCCGATAACTCAGTAGTTGAAACTTCCGGCCCAGATCACACAACTGTCGCGCGGAGGCTATCCATCGGCCGGCTTTAAATTCGACCCGGTTATCGATCTAGTTTCTAGGGAGAATAGAACTAAGCATATTGTGCGAACAATCTGGGCGTCGCCACGATGACAGCGTCGGGATCGGGCATCCGCCCGTACGCGTACCGGCGCTCATATCGAAATTATGAGCGATGTCGCGCTGTCGAAGGTCGGATTGAATTTAGGTTCTATAGATTTAGATCTGATCGATGGTGATGAGCTTGTGAAGGGGCAGTCGGCGCCTCGATCGACCGCCGCCGCCAATGCTGATATCGATTTTGCCAGAGAGCTGTGTCCAAACAGACACGATATAGGGGGAGCACCGAAATGATCGTAAATTCAATGATGTTATGTAGCCCGTCCGACGCTATGTGGCTTTGCCGCCACAGGACTGGCGTCGCCGGAAACAAGGGATATCGTTGCGGCGGCCCTTTGCGCCGACCATCTTTCCGCAAGCACGAAGGAGCCGAGCGATGCCAGGCCGTATCGATGAAACGCGTCCATTCCTGCCGGTTAATATCGCGCTGCTAACGGTGTCGGACACCCGCACCGCGGCCGACGACCGCTCCGGCAACACGCTTGCAGAGCTGGCTGCGGCGGCCGGGCACCGGGTCGCAGCGCGCACGATCGTGCGCGACGATTTCGCCGCCATCGCCGGACAGTTGCGCAGATGGATCGAGGATCCGCAAATCGATGTCGTGATCGCGACGGGGGGCACCGGCGTAACCGGCCGCGATGTGACGCCGGAAGCCTTCGGCAGCGTCTATGAAAAGGAGATCGCCGGGTTCGGCGAACTGTTCCGCTGGCTCAGCTATGCCAAGATCGGCACGTCGACGATCCAGAGCCGGGCCACGGCGGGGGTTGCCGGCGGCACCTACCTGTTCGCGCTGCCCGGCTCGCCCGGCGCCTGCCGCGATGCCTGGGAAGACATCCTTGTCCACCAGCTCGATAACCGCTTCCGGCCCTGCAATTTCGTCGAGTTGATGCCCCGGCTGCAGGAGCACAAATCAGCGTAGGCGGACCGCCCGAGCCGGACCGCGCAAAAGCGGAAGCGCCGCCGGGCGTGGACCGGCGGCGCTAC
>DATJSO010000157.1:0-15151 GCA_035504075.1 Allostellaceae bacterium
ATCGTACGCCGCGTCAGCGCGTCGAGCCGGGTCGCGCGGATATAGGCGTCGATCCAGGCCGCGTCCTGGTATGCCAACAGCATCTGGCCGCCGGCCGAGACGTAGAGCGGGCGCGTCGTGCCGGTCGGCACCGTGTAGCGCACCGGGTTAGGGCTGTCGATGATGTCGGCGTAGGTCATTCGCTGCGCCGCCCGGTCGAGCAGCACGAGAAACACCGTCTCGCCGCTTGTCGCCGCAAGGTCCTGCAGGATCGGCCGCAGCAGCGCCGGAAAGCGGCGCCCGGCCAGGATGTCGGCCGCCAGCCGGAAGGATTTCGGCCCGAGGCGGTAAAGGCCGTGGCCGTGCTCCATGTATCCGGCCGCTACCATCGAGCGCAGGATGCCGAGCAGGCTGCTTTTCGGCGCCGCGAGCCGCCCGCTCAATTCGGCGAGGCTCAGCCCCTCGGCCGATTTGGCGAGCGCCTCGAACAGTGCGACAAGGCGCAGCGCCGAGCGGGCGAACGATCCTTCCGCCGCGGCGCTCCCGCTCGCCTCGCGCGGGCCGGGCGCCCGACGCAACGGCTGTGTCCTCAACGCGCGCATCCTTCAGACTGTGCCGCACACTATGCCGCAGACTGTGCCGCACAAAGAGTAGTGGTTAAGCGCCTGCCTATTCAATGTGCTGCGCGTGCCGGGCGACCGCCGCAGACGCCGCGCCGCGCTGTTGCTAGAGTGCCGGATCGCTCGCTGGAGGACGCAATGACGACGACAACGATTGACGCCGACGCGCGCGCCGAGATCCGCATCGAGGACGTGGAATATCAGCGTCAGGCCGGTCGCGCATTGCTCGCGCGGCTCTACCGGCCGGCCGGCGTCGGGCCGTTCCCGGCCGTCGTGCAGGTGCATGGCGGCGCCTGGGTCGGCAAGGACCGCATCGACAACGATTTCATCGCGCGGGCCTTGGCCGAGAGCGGTGTGCTCGTCGCCTCGATCGATTTCCGCATGCCGCCCGAGGCGTCCTACCCGGCTTCGTTGGCAGACGTCAATCTCGCGATCCGCTGGCTGAAGGCGCGCGCTCGCACCTATGGCAGCCGGCCCGACAGGGTCGGTCTGTTCGGCACGTCGAGCGGTGGCCACCAGGCGTTGCTGGCGGCGATGCGGCCGGACGATCCGCGCTACGCCGCCTTGCCGCTGCCCGAGGCACCCGGGTTGGATGCGCGGGCTGCGTTCGTCATTGCCGGCTGGGGCGTGCTCGACCCGCTGTTGCGCTACCACCTCGCAAAGAAGGCCGGCAACGCCGCGCTGGTCGAACATCACGACGCGTTCTGGGGCAGCGAGGCGGCGATGAGCGAGGGCAGCCCGCCGGCAATCCTCGATCGCGGCGAGAAAGCCTTCCTGCCGCCGGCGCTGGTATTCGGCGGCGACGCCGACGAATGGGTCCCGGTGGCGACGATGCACCGCCTCGCCGCGGGCTGGAAAAAGGCGGGCGGCGAGATCGAATTGCAGCTCTATCCCGGCCAGGGGCACGGCTTCATGACCGGCAAGCCGACCGCCCCCTATGCGCGGCCGGCGATCGAGCGCATGAAGGCGTTCATCCACAGGCGCGCCGGCTGACCCCGGCCGCTTCCCTGGCTTTGCCCGACCTCGGAGGATCAAATGCGGTTGCAGGGAAAGATCGGCATCGTCACCGCGGCGGCGTCCGGCATGGGGCGGGCCGGTGCGCTGCGCTTCGCGAGAGAGGGCGCCGCGGTCGGCGTCGCCGACATCGACGAAGGCGGCGTCGCGGCGGTCGTGCGGGAGATCGCGGCGGCGGGCGGCCGGGCGCTGGCGCTGGTCGGCGATCTGCGGCAGGACCAGTTCGCCCGCGATATCGTCAAACGCACCGCGGCTGCGTTCGGCGGCCTCGATTTCGCATGGAACCATGTCGGCCACCCCGGCCCCGCCGCGATCGAGGGCATCGAGATGGCCGAGTTCGAATTGGCGCTCGACCTCAATCTGCACCGTGCTGGTGACGACCGAAGCGGCGATCCCGGAATTGCGGGCGCGCGGCGGCGGCGCGCTGCTTTTCACCGCTTCGACCTCGGGCCTCGTCGGTTCGCAATTCAGCCCGGTCTACTCGATGGCCAAGTTCGGCGTTGTCGGCTTTGTGCGGGCGCTCGCCAAACGCCTTGCCCCCGACGGCATCCGGGTCAACGCGGTCTGCCCGGGCCCGATCGACACGCCGATGTTGCGCGTCTTCGTCGCGCGCCCCGACCAGCAGCAGCGGCCGGGCGAGGCGGACAAGGAGGCGCTGATCGTGCGCCGCAGCCAGCAGATCCCGATGCGCCGCACCGGTCGGCCCGAGGAAATCGCCAATGCCGCGCTGTTTTTGCTGTCGGACGAAGCCTCGTTCGTCTCCGGCGCCGCCCTCCCGGTGGACGGCGCCGCGACGGCCTGAACGCAACCTGTCAGCCAAACTCCTCATTGCCAGGACGCACGGATCCAGCGCGACCTTCGCGGCGCCGGCCCTGGACCCCGGCCGGCGCGAGGGCGACAATGGAACGATCCTCAGGACGCTTCAGGAGACCGTCGATGCCGGCCACGATCCGCAACACCGCCCGCGACAAGCTCGAAGCCGGGGAATTGGCATTGGGCATCGGCATCCGCCTCGTCCGCAGCGTCGAGATTGCGAAGGCGATGGCGGTCGCCGGCTATGATTGGCTGTTTCTCGACATGGAGCACGGCGTCATGCCGCTGGAAGCGTGCGCGCAGATCGCGACCGCGGCGCTCGACGCCGGCATCGCGCCGATCGCCCGCGTGCCGAACGGCGAGTACGCGATCGCGACGCGGGCGCTCGACAACGGCACGCTCGGCATCGTCATGCCGCATGTCGACACCGCCGAGGAGGCAACCGAAGTCGTCGATCGGCTGAAATACCCGCCCGTTGGACACCGCTCCCTGGGCGGCGTCGGGCCGCATTACGGGTTGCGCAGCGCCTCGACCGGCGAGCAGGTCGCGGCGCTGAACGCCGCCAACCTGACCGTCGTCATGCTGGAGACACCGACCGCGATCAGGAATGCCGATGCAATCGCTGCCGTGCCGGGGATCGATGTGTTGCTGATCGGCACGAACGATCTGTGCGCCGAGATGGGCATCCCCGGCGATTTCGCCGATCCGCGCGTCGTCGACGCTTACGGCACGGTCGTCGCTGCCTGCACGAAGCACGGCAAATACGCCGGCGTCGGCGGTGTTTATACCGACGAATTGTTGGCCCGTTATGTCGGCATGGGCTGCCGCTTTGTGCTCGCCGGCCAGGATGGCGGCTTCCTGATGCACGCGGCGCAGCAGCGCAGCGGCGTTCTGCGCCGGCTTGCGGCCGGCGCGCGCTGAGCGCCGATGGCCGACATTGCGCTGAGCCGGCCGGAGCGGGGGGTCGCGCTCGTCACGATCGACCGCCCGCGGCGCCGCAACGCGCTGAACCTCGCGGCCTGGCGCGACCTCGCTGCCGCGTTCCGCGGCCTCGCCGAGCGCCGCGAGGTGCGCCTTATCCTGCTGACCGGCGCCGGCGGCCATTTCTGCGCTGGTGCTGACATCAGCGAATTTGCCGAATTGCGCGCGGACAGCGAGACCGGTGCGGCGTATGAGCGCGACGTCGCCGCCTGCTATGACGCGATCCGCGCCGCGCCGCAGCCGACGATCGCGGCGATCGAAGGATCCTGCGTCGGTGGCGGCTGTGCGATCGCGCTGTGCTGCGATTTTCGCGTCATGCACCGCGCCGCCCGCTTCGGCATTCCGGCGACACGGCTCGGCACGATCTACACCGCTGCCGAATGCGGCTTTCTGTATCGGGTCGTCGGTCTCGCCAACGCCAAGCGCATTCTCTACAGCAGCGACCTGTTCGATATCGTCGCGGCGCGCCAGATGGGGTTCGCCGATGTCGTCGCGAAAGAGGGCGCGGTCGCAGCAGCGCTCGAATTCGCCGCCGCGATGATGCGCAACGCCCCATTGGCGTTGGCCGGCACCAAGACGATTTTGGAGGCGCTGGCGGCAGGCGAGGTCGAACGCCGCCGCGCCGACATCGACGCGCTGATCCGCGACGCGCTCGATAGCGAAGACTACCGCGAAGGCGCCCGCGCCTTTCTCGAAAAACGCTCGCCCCGCTTCACCGGCAAGTGAGTGCCGCTCAGCCCCCCTCCTTCGCCCGCTCGCGCAGTACGAATTTCTGGATTTTTCCGGTCGAGGTTTTCGGCAGCGGGCCGAAGATCACGTGGCGCGGCGCCTTGAAACGCGCCAGACGCTCCCGGCAGAACGCGATGATCGCCGCCGCGTCGGCCTCGGCGCCGTCCTTCAGTGTCACGAACGCGCACGGCGTCTCGCCCCAGGTCGCGTCGGGGCGGGCGACGACGGCGGCTTCGAGCACGGCGGGATGGCGGTAGAGCACATCCTCGACCTCGATTGTCGAGATGTTCTCGCCGCCGGAGATGATGATGTCTTTCGAGCGGTCCTTCACTTCGATATAGCCGTCGGGGTGCGCGACCGCGAGGTCGCCGGTGTGGAACCAGCCGCCGGCAAAGGCTTCCGCGGTCGCCTTCGGGTTTTTCAGGTAGCCCTTCATGACGATGTTGCCGCGCATGAGGACTTCGCCCATCGTCTGTCCGTCCTGCGGCACCGGCCGCAGGGTCTCGGGGTCGGCGACCATCTGCGCCTCGAGCACCGGATAGGCGACGCCCTGCCGCGCCTTCAGCCGCGCCCGCTCGGCCGCCGCGAGCGTGTCCCATTCGTCGTGCCAGGCGCAGACGGTCGACGGGCCGTAGACCTCGGTCAACCCGTAGACATGCGTGATGTCGAAGCCCAGCGCCTCGGCGCCGCCGATGACCGCCGCGGGCGGCGCCGAGCCGGCCGTCATCAGCGCCACCGGGCGCGACAGGCGTTCGTTCCGCGCGTGCAGCAGCATGTTGACGACAACCGGCGCGCCGCACAGATGCGTCACGCCGTACCGCTCGATCGCATCGTAAATCGCTGCCGCCTCGACCCGGCGCAGACAGACATGCGTGCCGGCCAGGGCCGTGATCGTCCACGGAAAGCACCAGCCGTTGCAGTGGAACATCGGCAGCGTCCACAGATAGACCGGGTGCTGCTTCAGGTTCCACGCCAGGATATTGCCGAAGACTTCGAGATAGACGCCGCGATGCGAGTAGACGACGCCCTTCGGGTTGCCCGTCGTGCCCGAGGTGTAGTTGAGCGCGATGGCGTCCCACTCGTCGGCGGGCGCCGCCGCCGCAAAGGCCGGGTCGCCCGCGGC
The DNA here is from genome assembly GCA_035504075.1 of Allostellaceae bacterium. GTDB lineage: Bacteria > Pseudomonadota > Alphaproteobacteria > ATCC43930 > CGMCC-115725 > DATARH01. The sequence continues at coordinate 5,260 of DATJSO010000157.1, forward strand.
GATGAACGATTCGTAATCGACATCGCCGAGCCGTTCGCCGCCCGGCCCCTGCGGGTCGCAGATGTCGATGACGAACGGCTTCTCGTCGAGCTGCTCTAACGCGCGGCCGATGACCGGCGCGAATTCGGTGTCAGTCAACAGCGCCTTGGCGCCGCCGTGCTTCAGGATGAAGGCGATCGTCTCGGCGTCGAGGCGGATGTTCAGCATGTTGAGGACGGCGCCGGTCAGCGGCACGCCGAAATGCGCCTCGAACGCTTCCGGCACGTTCGGCGCCATGACCGCGACCGTATCGCCGCGGCCGATGCCGTGCTGCGCCAGCGCCGAGGCGAGGCGGCGGCAGCGCTGCTGCACCTCGCGCCAGGTATACCGGCGGTCGCCGTGAATCACCGCGGTGCGCTCGGGATAGACCGCCGCGGTGCGGCCGAGAAATCCCAACGGCGACAGCGGCACGAAATTGGCTGCGTTCTTGTCGAGGCTGGCGTCGTAGGGATTGGCGGTGGTTTGGGTCATCGCAACATTCCGCCTTGCGCCGATTCCGTGGGGGCGATGCAGCATGGCGCCATGGGCGCCGCGGTCAAGCCCGCCGCGCACGCGCCCGGCGACCCGGCCGCGGTGACAATCGCCCCGGACATGCTAAGCTCCGCGTGACGAGGGCGAACCCAAGGAGGCGCGGATGGACTGGGGCGAGCGGCGCGAGCGGTTTCGCGCGATCCTGGCGGGCAGTCGCTGCGTCCATCCCGCCTCCGTCTATGACGCGATCTCGGCCCGCATCGCCGAGGATCTCGGCTTCGAGATCGGCATGTTTTCGGGTTCGGTCGGCTCGATGGCGGTGCTCGGCGCCCCCGATCTCGTCGTCTTGACCCTGTCGGAATTCGCGGGCCAAGCCTATCGCATCTGCCGCGCCGGCAATCTTGCGCTGCTGGTCGATGCCGATCACGGCTACGGCAACGCGCTCAACGTGCGCCGCACGGTCGAGGAATTGGAGAGCGCCGGCATCTGCGCGATGTCGATCGAGGACACCGTGCTGCCGCGGCCCTACGGCCGGTCCGACAAGCCGACGCTGAGCGCCGTCGAGGAAGGCGTCGGCAAGATGAAGGCGGCGCTGTCGGCGCGCCAGGACAAGCGCCTCGTCATCGCCGGCCGCACCAGCGCACTGGCGATTGCCGGCATCGACGAGGCGATGAAGCGCGCCCGCGCCTATGAGGCAGCCGGCGTCGATGCGATGTTTCTCGCCGGCGGCGTGACGGCCGAGGCGATCGAGGCGGTGTCCGCGGCGATCCGCATCCCGATCATCACCGGCGGCGCCGGCGGCGGACCGCTCGGCGACCGCGACTGGCTGGCGGCGCATCGGGTGCGCGTCGCGCTGCAGACGCACGCGCCGTTCAGCGCCGCCGTGCAAGCCGTCTATACCACGCTGAAGGCGCTGCGCGACGGGGTAAAACCAGCCGATCTAACCGGCGTCGCATCGCCCGATTTGATGCGACGGGTAACGCGGGGCGCTCAATACGCGCAATGGACGAAAGATTTTCTCGGCGGCGAATGAAACGGTCGGGCGCTCGCGTTGTTGGCGAGAAAAAGGGGGATCACGTGCGCATAATTTTCGCCTCCGCGGTACTGCTCTGCACCGCAGCCTGTGTCGCGCCGCAGCAGCAGGGGGCTTATTGCCCTTGGGCGCGACAGACCCTGGCGGCGATGGCTGCCACCCAGGGCGCGCCGAAACCGCCGCCGGTTGCGACCGTCCCCGCGCCGCCGGTTGCCGCCGTCCCTGCGCCGCCGCCACCCCCGCCGCCACCCCCGCCCCCGGCGGCATCCACCGCATGGCCGTTTCAAACATTTTCGCTGTTTGCTGCGCCGGCCCGTCCCGGCCGCCTGACGCTGAGCAATTTCACGTTCCCGTTGGCCGATCTGCAGGCGATTGTTACGCCCTATCCGGATTGCGCCGCGCATCCGGGCATCGTGCCGGAGGATTTCAAATTGCCGCGCAACGGCACCTGGATCATTCCGACCCCGGCCGGGTCCGATGTCTGCTGGCGCCGCCTGGCGCCCGGCGCGCCGGCGCAAGGCGTCGCACAGGGGGTTGCGCTGTCGGTCCCGGTCGCGGCGGAGTGGAACCACGCCTATACCGCCGGCGGCGGCTTCATCACCGCGCGTCTGTAACAGGCGCGATCAGGCCGGGGCTGCCGGCCGCGCTTCGCCGAAGCCCGGTCGATCCCGGTACCGGTGTGGCTGCCAGGGACCCCAGCGGCTCTCGAAGATCTGCCGGTTGCGCGTCATCAGGTCGTGCGCGGCGGCGCCCAGCGCCTCGAACGAGGCCGAGTGGTGATGATGCACGAACACATCGTCGGCCACGACCATCTTCCAGCCGGCGCGGGCCGCGCGCATGCAATAATCGTCATCCTCGAAAAACCCGAGGCCATAGACCTCGTCGAGCAATCCAAGTTCGTCGATCACCGCGCGCCGCAGCGCGACACAGAAGAATGCGAGAACGCGGACCTCGAACGTTTGCCGCAGCCGCCGGCGCACCAGTTGTCGTGCCGCCGACGCCATCTCCCCCAAATCATCGTATGAAATCGCGACGCGCTGTTCGTTGCCGATCCGGCTCGTCAACGGGCCGACCAGGCCGATGCGCTGATCGATCTGCATCGGCCGTATCAGATCGCGCACCCAGCCGCGCGTGACGACAGTATCGTTGTTCAGCAGGATCGCATATTTGCCGGTTGCCGCCTTCAGCCCGACGTTGTTGCCGGCGGCAAATCCGAGGTTGCTGTCGTTGAAGATCAGCTTGATCCGCCGATCCTGCTCGGCAATTTCGCTCAGCTTCTGCCGCGTCGCGTCGGTCGATGCGTTATCGACGACAAGGATCTCGAGTGCCGGGTAGTCGCTCAGCAGGCGAACCGAGCGCAGGCAGCGCTCCGTCAATTGCCAACCGTTGTGCGTCAGCACGATGACCGAAACCGGCGGCAGGCTGGCTTCGACCGCCGCGGCCAGCAGGCCGGCGCGCGCGCCCCAGGTGTGCTGCCGCGCCCAAGCCTGGCGGCGCTGCCTCAGTTCGGGGCAATCCTCCGCCAACGCCTGTGCGATGCACCGTTCGAAGGCGCCGGCATCTTCTGCGATATACGCAAGCTCGGTCGCTTCGACGACCTCGGGCAGCGGCGCGGAGACCACCGGCGTGCCGGCCGCCATGTACTCGTAAAGCTTAACCGGGTTGGTGCAGCGGATCAGGTCCGTCATTTTGAACGGAATGATCGCCACGTCGAACTCGGCAAGTTGCGCCGGCAGTTCGTCGTACGGCCGCTCGCCGAAAAAGCGCACATTAGACAGCGCTTCGGCGCCGCCGACATCGCAGCCGTCGACGCGGCCGATCAGGCGGAACTCCCACTCCGGACGGGCCGCGGCGCATTGCTCGATCCAGCCGATGTCGAACCATTCGGCGATCGCTCCGAAATATCCGATGACCGGCCGTCCGTCGGCCTCGCTACCGCGCCGGCCGCCGGCGAACAGATCGACGTCGGCGGCGTTGCGGATGACGACGCTGCCGCGCAGCGCGGCGATATGCTCGGCGAGCGGTGCCGAGGCGGCCGCGATGACATCGGCGCCTGCGATCAGCATCTGCTCGGCGTTTCCCAACGAGCTTGCCGCATTGGCAAAGCCGGTGGCGAGGTCGAGGCAATCATAGACGACGGTGGCGCCGGGGACGGCGAAGGCCACCGGATGCCATGACGGATGATCGACGACGACGACCGGGCGCCGAACCGACAACGCGGCGATCAGCTCGTCGAGCGCGCACCGCAGATCATCGACGACCGGCAGGCTGAGGCCGGCGTAGATGTTTGAGCCGGGGCCGCTGCGAACGCGCAGCCGCACCTCAAAAACCCCGGGACGCGGCGAGCCGACAATGCGAAACGCGCCGGCATCGTCCTCGTCATCGAAGGTCAGCGAGATGTAGAAGATGCGCGACCCGCCGGCCGCCAATTCGCTCGCCAGATGTTGCGGCCGTTGTATGCGGTAGTTCCAGTCGATCACCGACAGCCAGATCACCGTGTACCGGGTCGCGACGCAGCTCAGCGCCGCCGTGAAGAACGGTCCGAAGCGCTGCGGGTCGGCCGCCGGATCGGCGACGGCAATCGCCTGCGATTCGCCGGGGAACAGGCCGCCCGCGGTTTTGCCGCCGCCGTTCGGCTGGTCCTGTGCCGGCTCGGTGGCGGCGAGAAAGCGCTCGATGTCGCCCGGCGAATAGCCGAGCACCGCATGCAGCGATTCCTGCGCCGGCTGCAGCGCGGGATCGAGGCGAACGGCCGCGGCATAGGCTCGCGCCGCCTGCGAGCGGCGACCCTGCAGTTTCAACAGATGGCCGAGTTGCAGGTGCGTGTCGGCGATGGACGCGTCGAGCAGCAATGCCCGCCGGTAAGCGGCCTCGGCGCCGCTGAAATCGCCCTGCTCCTTCAGCACGTGACCTAGCTGCACCCAGATCGGCGTCAGCCCGGGCGTCCGGTCGAGCGCCCGCCAGTAGCGCGCTGCGGCGGCCGCCCAGTCATGCGCGTCGCGGGCCCGGTCACCCTCATCGACCATGCGCCGATAAAGCTGTTCCAGTTCCTGCGTCGCGTCGTCATCGCTCGGCTGCAGCCGGCGGGCCGCTTCATAGGCGTCGATCGCCGCGCTGAAGCGGCCTGCCGCCGCGAGCGCCCGGCCAAGCTGCAGGTGCGTTTCAGGCCGTCGATCGTCGAGCAGCAGCGCGTCGCCGAATGCCGCCGCGGCGGCGGCGTGATCGCCCTGCTGCATCAGAGATTGCCCCAATTGCATCCAAGCCGACGGGGAGCCCGGCAGGGCGTCGACCGCGCGGCGGAATTCCATCGCTGCCTGGTGCCAGTCGCGGCCGGCACAGGCGCGCGCGCCGCGCCGCAGCGCGCCGGCGGCCCGGCGCGCGCGCCCGTCGAGCAGCCGCGCAGCATGCCCGCGCACCCCGCGCATTGCCCGCTCGGGCCGCGGCAGCAGCGAGGCCAACTCTGCGGCCCGGGCGCGCAACACCGCTTCCCGCTCGGCCGCGAGAAAGCCGCGGCGTGCCAATTGCCACAGCAGGTCGGCGACGGCGGCGTCGGCCGCTGATTGCTGCGCCGCGGCGGCGCGCGCCTGCGCCGCCAGCCGATCCGCGTCCGAGCGCAGCTGCCTCGCCAGCCGATCGGCATGGTCGCCGATGGCGGTCCGCAGCACAGCCTCGCGCCCCGCCGCCAGGCGCGCCTGCTCGGCGGTGCGGGCGGCGAACGACACCCGCTCGGTTTTCAGAGCGGCTTCGGCTTCGGCAGCGACGCGTTCCTGCTCGGCAAGGCGGCGGCGGACGCCATCGAGCCTGGCCGCAGCCAGCGCCGCGGCCCGCTCCCGCGCACCGATCCAACCGGCGCGCACGAGACGTTCCGCCGCCGCCTGCCGGGCATAGACGACGATCAACTGGGCCCCCGCCCACGCCGCATCCGCCTCGCCGCCGGTTTCGACGGCTGTCTGAAAAACGAGCTGCGCTTCCCCCAGGTGCTCGGGAAGCGTGTCGGCGTCAAAGCTGGCGACGTGCTCGTCGATGCGCGCGTCTTCCCGAAACGGTACTGCAACAACGACGTATTCGGTCGCTCGCCGCGCCAGCGCCTCCAGTTTCTCGGCCCAGTCCGTGAAATGCTCCAGCGTGTTCGAGCAATAGATCACGCCGACGGGAACCGTTGATCGCGCGAATTCCTCAAAACAAGAGAAGCTGAATTGCGGAAACAGCACCTGCGCCAGGCTGACGGCGATCGGCGACACATCGACGCCGGCGAGGCGTGAACGCGGGAAAAGCCCGTGCATGATCGGCAAGGCGTCGCCCAGCGCGCAGCCGAGATCGACGATCGCGAATTGGCCGTCTGCGATATCGTCGATCAGCGGCCGCGGCAGATTTCCGAATACGATCGTGGCGAACGCCGCGGTCTGGCGGCGACCGCCCATCGCCACCCAGTCTTGCAGAAATCGATTGTCCCAATAGCCGACCGAATTGGTCCCGGCGGCTATCGCCTGCCAGGACGCGGCAAGGACCTGCGACGCATCGCTCTCCGATCGCGAAGTCGAGGCTCGACCGGCGGCGGCCGCCACCGCCTCCTCCTCGGGGTGGCTCCTGCCGTTTCCCTGGGCCGGCCCGGCGGCGGACAAATCCGATTGCGGCCGCGCTGCGGCGGCGCGAAGTTGACCGTTGCCGGGAAGGAGCGGTTTGACCATCGCACTCTAAACGGGTCGCCCGGGACCTGGCGGATTCGCTTGATCGTAGCATCGGCGGATTGCCCATGCCAGCGACTGCGGCGAGCCGGCGCCGATGGCGCCGTCGTGCGACCGTGCGCAGGCGCACCCTGAATTTGGCTGGAACCGGCGGTTTCGGGCCGCAACAAAGGCGCAGATGGTCGAGATTTGGCGATCGTGCAACCGATCTGCGCGCCTCGAAACAATTTGAAACGAGTTCACGCTGGACGATGGCGGGCGGCCTTGGCAACCTGTGATCGAAATCAGCGCGGCGCCAGGGGGACAGCGTGGCATCGATTCCGGGCAGTCAATTCGTCTACGGGGCGTCTCAGCCCGTCAACCTTGTGTCAAACCCGAGCGGCGGCACCGCGACGCTGCCGCCGCCGATTTCCGGCGATTTCAACCTCGAGGTCGTGACGGTTTCCGGGGTCACGAGCATCCCGAGCGGCTACGCGGGGGTCGCCGAAGTCGCGAACGATACGCCGAGCGGGGCGAACAGCGTGACGATGCTGCTCGGCAACTACGGCGTTAGCGACGTGGAGAGCGGCGACACGATCATCGCCGGGTCGGGCAGCGATACGATCTTTGGGAACGTCGCCGGCGACGACATCGTCTTCGGCACCGGTGCCGCCTCGATCTACGGTGCGCACGGCGACACGATCAACGGGAGCGCCGCCGGCACCGGCAGCTACATCGATGCCAGCGGCGCGTTCACCGGCGGCGCGTCGGCCGATGTCATCACGCTCGGCAATGTCGCCAATTTCGTCGCGACGCAGGGTTCGCTCTTCGGGCTCGATGATACGATCACGGCCGGCAGCGGCAATTGGGTCATCAACACCCAGTTCCAGAACGGCACCCAGCAGGGTCCGACCGTCGCCGCGAACATGGATGTGACGCTCGGCAGCGGCGCGGATACCGTGTACGGCGCCGTCGGCGATACAATCAACGGGGCGAATGCCGGCAGCGGCAGCTACATCGACGCCATACTCGGCCATCAGAACGTAACGCTTGGCAGCCAGGCCAACTTCGTGCCGGGGCAGGATGTTGCCTTCGGGTTTGACGACACGATCACTGCCGGCAGCGGCAACTGGATAATCAACACGCAGTTTCAGGACGGCACGCAGCAGAGCCCGACGGTTGCCGCCAATATGGACGTCATGCTCGGCAGCGGCGCCGACACGGCGTACGGCGCCGTCGGCGATACGATCACCGCCGGGTCGGGCAATCAGTATATCGACTTCGCGGCCGGCCACGGCGCCGGGGGTGGCGAATTCCTCAACGACGACACGGCGGCGACAATCGGCGGCAACGCCACCGTCTACAATTTCGATCAATCGACGGGCGATCGGATCACCGGCGAGAGCCCGAGTTCGCAGGCGGGGGTTTTGGCAACGGCCACGACCGTCGGCAGCGACACGCAACTCACGCTAACCGACGGAACCCATATCACGCTCGTCGGCGTGACCAATTTCAGTGCGTCATTCTTCAGCTGATTGAGCTGATTGCCGACGGCCGACGGTGCGGCCGGTCGCTTCGATCGGCCGCATCAATCATGATTTTCCTGCGACAGTTTCAGATAATATTCGTATTCCTTCCAAAGGTGGGCGTATTTGCCGTCGGCGTCGCTGCGCAGCCGGTACAGCATCTCAATCCGGCCGTCGCGCCGATCGATCGCCTCCGATATCAATTGGACATCCTCGGGCTGCAGCGTGTATCCGGGCACCAGCCATGAGGGCAGCGGCGGTTCGACATATTCGGTGTTGTGCAGCTTGATGTTCGCCGCATCGGGCCGGTCTGCGGTGTAATAATAGATCGTGAAGGCGCGCCGCGACCGGCCGGGCGGCGGCCGAAGCCGGTTGAAACTGTGCCAGGACCGCTCCGACGTTTCGAAGATGAAGCAGCGGTTGAGCACCGGCGCGAACGAGGCGACCAGGCTGTCGTGCTTGTGAATTCGCGGGTCGCGATGCACCTGGATCGCCCCGCCCCACTCATCGGGCCACCCCTCGTTCAGATACAACAGCAGATTAAGCCGCCGGTGGTGCAGCGTGCGCGGGTGATGATTAAAGTCGATATGCGGCGGCAGAAACGTGCTGCCTTGCGATTCGCGAATCCCGCCGCCGAAATAGTCAACATCCGAGATCAATTCGGGAATGCCGGTGATCCCGCTGAGCAGGTCGAGAAATTCAGGACCGCGCAGCAGTTCGTCGAGTTCCCGGAATGGCGGCGGAAACGCGCCGCAATCGGCGTTGGCGTAGTCCGTGCCGATTTTGCCGTCATCGCTCATGCAGTATCGGTCGTAATCCGGGCCTTTCTCAGGAAACCCGCGCGAGAGCGCAGCGACAAAATCCGGCTGCAGGAATTCGTCGAGACAGATCCAAGGGTAGGGGGCCGCGGCCTGGAACTGGGCCTGCGCTGCCGATCGCACCGCCGCCGCGGCAAAGCGTGGATCGACATGATGCTCGAAGATGCCGCGTCGCCGCGGCAGCGGCGCGCGGTCCACAGCACCGGGCGGCCGCTCTGCAAGGGCCACATCCGGCACCGGCATCGGGCTTTGCCGCGAGAAAAACTTAAAGCGCATTGCGCACATTTTATAGCCACCGCGGCGCCGCAGGTCGAGCGCCCCGCGTCAACCGCGCGGGCGATGGACGGGCGCAATCGGGTCCGTCTCTTGCCGGCGTGACGCTTGGGGGCATCGCTGCGGCGCGACGCCGCTGCCATGGCGCTGCGGGTTGCCCGCCGCTATGGTGCGGCAATGAACACGATCGTGTTGGGGGCGGCCGCCGCGCTCGCGGCCGCGGTGCTGGCGCTGGCGGCGCCGGCCGGCGCCGCACGGCGTCGGGTGGCGCATACGGAACCGGAAGCGGCGGCCACCCGGACGCTCGGCTCCGCCGGCGCATGGTCGGCCTATATCGCGCATAATGCGACCGGTCGGGTCTGCTATCTCGCCGGGCAGCCGCAGAAGAGCGCGTCGGCGGACATTCCGCGCGACCAGCCGATGGCGATGGTGACGCACCGTCCAGCCGAGCACATCGCCGATGTCGTCAGCTTTGTTGAAGGTTACACGCTGAAGCCGGGCAGCGCGGTGACGCTCAAGGTCGGCGACCGGACGTTCGATCTGTTCACCGACGGCGACAGCGCCTGGGCGAAGACCTCCGAACTTGACCGCACGATCGTTGCGGCGCTGGCCAGGGGCGCGACGGTCGTGGCCAAGGGCGAGGCGGCGAACGGCCGGATGACGACCGACATCTACTCGCTCGACGGCTTTGCGAAGGCGCTGGCCCTGATCGACAAGGCCTGCGGCGTCAGCCGCGAAATCGAGCCGCCGCGGCACCATCCGCCGCTGCACCATCCGCCCCACCGCTCCCGCCGCCGGCCCGTGCACCGCAAGCCGCCGCCGCCCAAGCGCCCGTCGGCGCACAAGCCGGCCGAAGCCAGCCCGCCGAAACCCTCCGATTGACGCTTTCGTGCCCATATGAGCGGCATGTCCGATCCCGATACCGCACCGGCAGGCGAGCGCCGTAACCTGGCGGGGCTCGGCCGCGCCGAACTTGCCGCCGAGATGGCGGCGCTCGGCGCCGAGCCGTTCCGTGCCGGCCAGCTGTGGCATTGGATCTATCACCGCGGCGTCACCGATTTCGCCGCG
>DATJSO010000158.1:0-21986 GCA_035504075.1 Allostellaceae bacterium
TTGAAGGACTGGTTCGGCTCTTACGAGATCTGGACCGAGGCGACGCTCGCCGCCCTCGCCTTCTACCTGTTTGTCGTGCATACCGCGACGGCCGACGAATCGTTCCTGAACCGGGCCGTGTTGAAAGACGCCAACTGTTTCGGCGGCATCGTGCTGATGGGGTTCATCGGCATCATCCTAAACGGCTCGATGGTGCTGCTGCCGACGATGATGCAGGATCTGATGAACTACCCGGTCGTCACCGCCGGCTGGATCATGGCGCCGCGCGGCATCGGCACAATGATCGCGATGTTTCTCGTCGTCCGCCTCGTCGGCAGGGTGGACACGCGCATCATCATCTTGGTCGGGCTGGCGATCGTCGCGTTGTCCCTGTGGCAGATGACCGGGTTCTCACTGCTGATGGGAGAAGGGCCGATCGTCGTCTCGGGCTTTGTCCAGGGGTTTGGCCTCGGCTTCGTGTTCACGCCGCTGTCGACAATCGCGTTCTCGACCCTGCCGCGCCCGTACCTGACACAAGGCACGGCGTTTTTCAGCCTGACGCGCAACATCGGCGGCAGCTGCGGCGTCGCGATCGTCGAAGCGCTGCTCGTCGAGAATACGCAGGTCGTGCATGCGCGGCTCGTCGAACATCTGCGGCCCGACAACCCATTGACGCAGGTGCTCCCGCCGTATGAGTTCGCGACGCATGCCGGGATCGCCGCGCTCAACCAGCTTGCGACCCGGCAGGCGCAGATGATCGCCTATATCGACAACTACTACTTCATGATGATGATTATTATCGTGTCGCTGCCGCTGCTGCTGCTATTGCGCCGCCCACGCGGCACGCTCGCCGCAAGCAAAGAAGTCGTCGCGATGGAGTGACTCATCCCGCCGCCGTCCCGGCGCAAGCCGGGACGACAGGCCGGCACGCGGCGGCCCGGCGCGCCTACTCCGCCGCCGGCGTCTTTTCGGACGCGGCAAAACGCGGGTATTGGGTGTCGTCGATGAAGGCTTCGTCGCCTTCGGTCGGCAGCCCCTCGGCGAAATTGAGCGCGCCCTGGATGTTGTCGCCCCACACCTCGCGCGGCAATTCGTACAATACTTCGACGCCGTAGCCGTTGGGATCGTGGATGTAGAGGCTGTGCGTCATCCCGTGATTGACGCGGCGCTCGAACTTGACGCCGCTCTTGCGCAGCCAGGCAAGCTGCTTCAGCCAGGCGTCGCGGCTCGGCATCTGGATCGCAATGTGGTTGATCGCCAGCGGCGTCTCGAACATGTCCCAGTTCTCGGGCGGCTTCGGCAGGTTCGGGTTCTCGCACAGCGCGACATCGTGATGGTTCATCTGACCGTTATGGTTGCCGCTGTAAAAGCGCATCGGGCGGCGGCTCGACTGGCCGACTTGCTTGAAACCGAGAATCTCGGTCCAGAATTTGTGCGATTCTTCAATGTCGCGGACATTGATGACGAGGTGATTGACGCCGACCGGCATCTCGGCCTGGTCCGGCGCCGCCGGCGCGATGGGGGTGGTGCCGTCGGCCATTGTCGTCTCTCCGTGTCGAAAATCGTTGGTGCCGGGCAACTATATGGCGCGCCGCGCGGCTTTGCCAAGCAGGTGCCGCCGCGGCCGTTCGGCCAGCGGCGGGCGAAGCGCGCGACCGTCGCTCAGATGTGGATTGCGCGTCCGGCGACGGCGAGCGCGGCTTCCTTGACAGCTTCACCGAGCGTCGGGTGGGCGTGGCAGGTGCGTGCGACGTCCTCGGCCGCGGCGCCGAATTCGATCGCGAGGGTCGCCTCCGCGATCAGCGTGCCGGCATCGGGGCCGATGATGTGGACGCCGCGCACCCGGTCTGTCGAGCGCTCGGCGAGGATCTTGACGAACCCATCGGTCTCGCCGTTGGCGCGGGCGCGCGGATTGGCCGTAAACGGAAATTTGCCGACGCGGTAATCGACGCCGGCCGCCTGCAGTTCCTCCTCGCTCTTGCCGACCGCGGCAACTTCCGGCCAGGTGTAGACGACCGACGGGATCGCGTCGTACTCGACGCGAGTTTGCTGACCGGCGAGCCGCTCGACGCAGGCAATACCCTCTTCCTCTGCCTTGTGCGCCAGCATCGGGCCGCTGATCACGTCGCCGATCGCGTAAATGCCGGCGATGCTGGTCGCGAAATTCTCGTCCACGGTTATGCGGCCGGCCGCGTCGCGGGCGACGCCCAACGCGTCGAGACCGAGCCCGGCGGTGAACGGCCGCCGCCCGACCGCGACGAGCACGATGTTGGCCGGCAGTGTCTCGCGCGTGCCTCCGGCGGCCGGCTCCAACTCGAGTGCGACCTCGTCGCCGGCGATTGCACCGCCGGCGACCTTCGTCGCAAGCCTGAAGGCGATGCCGGAGCGCGCCAAGACGCGCTGCAACGCCGGGCCGAGTTCGCGGTCCATATTGGGCAGGATGCGGTCGAGATATTCGACGATCGTGACCTCGCTGCCGAGGCGCGCCCACACCGAACCCAGTTCGACGCCGATATAACCGCCGCCGATGACCGCAAGACGCGCCGGCACCCGGTCAAGCGCCAACGCGCCGGTCGAGGAGACGATGCGCTCCTCGTCGATGGCGAGGCCGGGCAGCGGGACGCTTTCGGAACCGGTGGCGATGACGATCGCGCCGGCCTCGATCTCCCGCCCGTCGTCGAGCGCAATACGGCCGGGCGACGCGATGCGCGCGCTCCCCTTCAGCCACTCGATCTTGTTCTTGCGGAACAGGAATTCGACGCCGCGGGTCAGCGTCGCGACGACCTTGTCCTTGCGCGCCATCATCGCCGGCAGGTCGAGACCGATCTTGTCGATCCGGATGCCGTGCTCGGCAAACGCATGGCCGGCCTCGGCGAATTTCTCCGAGGACTGCAGGAGCGCCTTCGACGGAATGCAGCCGATATTGAGGCAGGTGCCGCCGAGGCTGGAGCGGCGGTCGATGCAGGCGACGCGCATGCCGAGCTGTGCCGCCCGGATCGCCGCGACATAGCCGCCCGGCCCGGCGCCGATGACGACGACATCGCGGCGCTCGGCCATGCTCAGATATCGAACAGCAGGCGGGAGGGGTCTTCGACCCCCTCCTTGATGCGGACGAGAAACGTGACCGCCTCGCGGCCGTCGATGATGCGGTGGTCGTAGGTCAGCGCGACATACATCATCGGCCGGATTTCGACCTTGTCACCGATCGCAATTGGCCGCCGCTCGATCTTGTGCATGCCGAGGATCGCCGCCTGCGGCGGGTTGAGGATCGGCGTCGATAACAGCGAGCCGTAGACACCACCGTTCGAGATCGTGAACGTGCCGCCCGACAGGTCCTCGATCGACAGCTTGCCGTCGCGCGCCTTGCCGCCGAGCGCGGCGATCTCCTTTTCGATATCGGCAAAGCTTTTCAGGTCGGCGTCGCGCACGACCGGCACGACGAGGCCCTGCTCGGTGCCGACAGCGACGCCGATGTCGTAATGGTTTTTGTAGACGATGTCGTCGCCGTCGATCGCGGCATTGACCGCCGGCAATTCCCGCAAGGCGGCGATCGCCGCCTTGACGAAGATCGACATGAAACCGAGGCGCACTTCGTGTTTTTTTTCGAACGCGTCGCGCCAGCGTTGGCGCAGCGCGATCGCCGCCGACATGTCGATCTCGTTGAACGTTGTCAGCATCGCCGCGGTTTGCTGCGCCTCTTTCAGGCGTTCGGCGATGCGTCGGCGCAGCCGCGTCATGCGCACTCGCGTCTCGCGAGCGGCGGCGGCAGGCGGTTCGGGCGGACGCACGACGTGCGGGGCGACGGCCGGCGCAGGCTGCGGCCTCGCGCTCGCCGCCAGCACATCGGCCTTTGTCAGCCGGCCGCCCGGACCGCTGGGCGCAAGGCGGGCAGCATCGATGCCGGTTTCGGCGACCAGCTTGCGCACCGCCGGCCCGGCGCGCTCCAACACGCGTTGCCCTTCACCCTGCCCCTGTCCCGATGCCGCGGCAGAGGCCGTGTCAGGCGCCGCGGCGCCGCGGCTCTCGCCCTCCGCGACGGCAGAAAGGGCGCGGGTGTGTGGCGAATTTTCGGCAACGGCGGCGGGGCCGGCGGCGATGGTCGCGAGCACGGCGCCGACCGCCATCGTGCTGCCCTCTTCGGCGCAGATTTCGCCGATCACGCCGGCTTCGGGCGCCGGCACCTCCAACGTCACCTTGTCGGTTTCCAGTTCGACGACCGGCTCGTCGCGCGCAACCGCCTCACCCGGCCGCTTCAGCCATTTTGCGACGGTCGCTTCCGTTACCGATTCGCCGAGCGTCGGTACGCGGATTTCCGCCGCCATCCGTCGCCTCACGCCGCCAGCGCGGCATTGACGAGCCGAGCCTGTTCCGCGACGTGGCGGTGGAACAGCCCGGTTGCCGGCGAGGCGGCCTCGCAGCGCCCGATAAAGCGCGGCCGCTTGGCCGCAACGTCGAGGCCCGACAGTACCCGCTCGATGCGGCGATCGACAAAATTCCAGGCGCCCATGTTCTGCGGCTCCTCCTGACACCACACGATTTCGGCGTTGCGGTAGCGAGCCAGCATCTTGCCCAATGACGCGAACGGGAACGGGTACAGCTGTTCGAGGCGAAGGAACGCAATGCGGTTTTCGCGCTTGTCGGCGCGGGCGTGCACCAGATCGAAATACACCTTGCCGCTGCACAGAACGACGCGGCGCACCTCATCGTCGGGTGCGATCGCCTCGGTCTCGCCGATGACCCGGTGAAACGTCGTGCCGGGCCCCATCGCCGCCAGGGACGAGGCGACCTCGCGCGCCCGCAACAGCGATTTCGGCGTCGCGATCACCAGCGGCTTGCGGAATTTGCGCCGCACCTGACGGCGCAAGGCATGAAAATAGTTGGCCGCCGTCGTCAGGTTGCAGACCTGCAGATTGTCCTCGGCGCAGAGCTGCAGATAGCGTTCGATGCGCGCCGAGGAATGCTCCGGCCCCTGCCCCTCGTAGCCATGCGGCAACAGCAGCACGAGGCCGCTCATGCGCAGCCATTTGGCTTCGCCCGATGACAGGAACTGGTCGATGATGACCTGCGCGCCGTTGGCGAAATCGCCGAACTGCGCCTCCCAGATGACCAGCGTCGTCGGGTCGGCCAAGCTGTAACCGTATTCGAAGCCGACGACCGCCGCTTCCGACAGCGGGCTGTCAATGATGTCGAAGCGCGCCTGCCCCTCCTTGACATGGTTGATCGGGATGTAGCGCTCTTCGGTTTCCTGATCGACGAGCACGGCATGGCGGTGGGAAAACGTCCCGCGGCCGCTGTCCTGCCCCGACATGCGGACATGCATACCCTCGGCGCACAGCGTCGCGATCGCTAGCGCCTCGGCCGTCGCCCAGTCGATGCCGTCGCCGGTTTCGAGCGCCGCCCGCTTGGCATCGAGCTGGCGGGCGATCTTGCGGTCAAGATGAAAGCCGTCTGGCACCGTGACGAGGCCGCGTCCGACCTCGCGCAACACGTCGAGCGGCACCGCGGTGTCGCCGCGCCGGTCGTCGCCGGTCAACACGAGATCGGGCGCCGGCTCGAACCCGGCCCAGGCACCCTCCAGCCAATCGGCCTTGTTCGGGCGGTAGCCCGCGGCGGCGTCAAATTGGCTCTCCAGGTCGGCAACAAACTCGCTCACCATCGCTTCGGCTTCGTCGGCCGACAGCACGCCGTCGGCGACGAGCCGCTCGGCGAAAAGCTGGCGGGTCGTCGGGCGAGCGGCGATCGTGCGGTACATCAGGGGCTGCGTGAACGACGGCTCGTCACCCTCGTTGTGGCCATGCCGGCGGTAGCAGAACAGGTCGACGACGACATCCTTGTTGAATTGCTGGCGGTATTCGATGGCGGCGCGCGCGACCCGCACGACCGCTTCGGGATCGTCGCCGTTGACGTGCAGGATCGGCGCCTGGATGCCTTTTGCGATGTCGGACGGATAGGGGCTGGAACGCGCGAAGGACGGCGCGGTCGTAAAGCCGATCTGGTTGTTGACGATGATGTGCACGGTGCCGCCGGTGCGATAACCGCGCAGATCCGACAGTTCGAGCGACTCGGCGACCAGCCCCTGGCCGGCAAACGCGGCGTCGCCATGCATCAACAGCCCCGCCACCTTGCGGCGCTCGCGGTCGCCCTTTTGATGCTGCTTTGCCCGTACCTTGCCGAGCACGACCGGATCGACCGCTTCCAGATGCGACGGGTTGGCGACGAGCGACAGGTGCACCGGGCGGCCGGCGGCCTCGCGGTCGGTCGAGGTGCCGAGATGGTATTTGACATCGCCCGAGCCGTGCACGTCCTCCGGGTTCGTCGCGTGGCCCTGAAATTCGGAGAAGATCGCGGCATGAGGCTTGGCGAGGAAATTCGCCAGCACATTGAGCCGGCCGCGGTGCGGCATGCCGATGACAAATTCCTCGATGCCGAGTTCGGCGCCGCGCCGCAGGATCGCCTCCAAGGCCGGCATCAGCGATTCGGCGCCTTCGATGCCGAAGCGCTTCGTACCGGTGTAGCGGCGGTCGAGAAAACGCTCGAACGTCTCGGTCAGCGTCAGAACACGCAGGATCTCCCGTCTTGCCGCACCGGATAGGCGAGGCGTTGCGGCGGGCGACTCGAACCTCTCCTGGATCCACTGCCGCTCGGCGAGCACCTGGATGTGCATGTACTCGACGCCGATCTTGCCGCAGTAGATCGCGCGCAGTTGCGCGATCAGTTCGCGCAGCGTCGCGCGCTCGCGGCCGAGAATGTTGTTGAGGAAAATCTCGCGGTCGAGATCGGCCTCGGTAAAACCGTAGGTCCGGTAGTCCAGTTCGGGATGCTGGCCGCGCGGCTCCAGCCCCAGCGGGTCGAGATCGGCTTCGAGATGGCCGCGCACCCGATAGGCGCGCACGAGATTGAGGACGCGGATCAAATCGGCGGCGGTCCGGCGCAATGCATCGCCGTCGAGCCGCGCCGCGGCAGTCGTCGCCTCGCCATTGACCAGCGGCGGCAACGGCCGCGCCCAGGCCGGACCGGCGCGTTCGGCGGCGAGCGCGGCGGCATCGTCGCCAAGCTCGGCGAAGAACCGGCGCCACCCGTCATCGACGGCGCTCGGGTCGGCGAGAAAGCGGGCATAGAGGCCGGCGATGAAGTCGGCGCTGGCGCCGGACAGAAAGCTGGTCGACTCGGCTTTGTTCATCGCTGCGGTCTCAACAACACATCCCTCATTGTGCGACGCGCCCGCATGGCCCGGTCGGCATTGGCCTATTTAGGCGCACCCGGCCGCGGTTGCGAGCCGCGAGCGGCGTGCTAGGGGCCGTCCGGACCGGCCGGGGACGTCGCCGGCGCGCCGATGGCCCGTACGGAAGGCGCATGAACGGCACCGCCCGAGGCGAAAATACCGAACGCATAGTGCTGCAGCAGGGCGGCAAACGCGATCGCCAAGCCGACTGCTCCGAGCTTCACCGCAATCCCGCGCAGATTTGCAACAGCGTCGCGCCGCGGCGGCGCGGTGACGGTGATGAGCGGCGGCGGCACGGGGTCGCGCGCCGGACCGGCGACGACCGGCGGCAACGGGCGCGATGGCGGTGGCAGCAGCGGCCGCCCAGGCCGTTCGACCACTGCGAACACCTGGTCGCCATGCAGCACGGCAGCCAACTCGATGCGGTGCAGCCGCCGCGCCGCCGGCAGGCGGACGACGCCATCTCCGGTCGCCGGCCGGGCGACCGGCAGCGGCCGCTGCGCGCTCCCGGCGGTGTGTTCGGCGGCCCACGGCGGCGCGCGACCGCCGCCCGCCGGCGACGCCGCCGGCACGGCGGGCAGGGCGGGGGCGGCGCTCGCGTTTGCGGTTGCGGCACCGCTTTTCCCGAGCGCTTCGACCAGCGCATCGAGCAGGCCTGCGGCACCCCTGAGATCGGCCGACGGCGGTGGCTTGTGATGGGTCCGCCAGAAGCGGCGCAGCTCGCCGCGCGCGCGCGCGATGGCCTGCGCCCGCGCCTGCGTCTGCCGCTTCAGCGAAGCCGGCAGGCCTTCCGGCTGAAACGCGGTGCGCAACAGACGGGCAGCGTCCTCGATCGCCGCGAGCGGCGCGCCGGGCGGCAAATCGAGCATGCGGTAGAAGGCGTCATAGTCACTGCCGCGAGGCTCGCGCAGATCGCATCGCATGCCGCCCGCCGCTGGTTCTGTCGCCGATCTGCGCTGCACGTCCGGCCTCCGTCGCGCCCCCGCCCGGATTAGCTCTGTCGCTGGCGAGACACAACCGTTATGCGAAACGTGCCTCGAGCATCGCTAAATGTAGCACCTTTTACGGCACTGCGTCACCCCGCTCGCGACGCCCGGCGGCGAATCGCCTGCGGCAAGCGCGCTACGCGGTCCCGGTACCCGTGCCGACGGCCAGTTCGGCTTGTGCCGCCGCCAGCCGCGCGATCGGCACGCGGTACGGCGAGCACGAAACGTAATCGAGCCCGAGCCGGCGGCAGAAATGAATCGAGGCCGGATCACCGCCGTGTTCGCCGCAGATGCCGAGCTTGATGTTCGGCCGAGTGGCGCGGCCGCGCTCGGTGGCAATCGCGATCATTGCGCCGACCCCGTCGATGTCGAGCGAGACAAACGGGTCGTGCGGAAAGATGCCGGCCTTCTGATAGGCGCCGATGAACCCTGCCGAATCGTCGCGCGAGATGCCGTAGACGGTCTGCGTCAGATCGTTGGTGCCGAAGCTGAAGAATTCCGCCGACCCGGCGATCTCGCCGGCCATCAGCGCGGCGCGCGGCAATTCGATCATCGTGCCGACGAGATAGGCGATCTCAACCTTCTCGCGTTTCATGATCTCATGCGCGGCGTGATCGACGATCCCCTTCAGGATGTCGAGTTCGCGCCGCGTCGCGATCAGCGGCATCATGATTTCGGGCTCGATCCGGTCACCGGTTTCCTTGCCGACGACGGCGGCCGCCTCGAAGATCGCGACGGCCTGCATCTCGTAGATCTCGGGATACGTGATGCCGAGGCGGCAGCCGCGGTGCCCGAGCATCGGGTTGGTTTCGTGCAGGGCGTGCGCGCGATGCCTGACTTCGGCGACGGTCTTGCCGGCGAATTTCGCCATCTCGTCGAATTCGGCGTCGGTCTTCGGCAGGAATTCGTGCAGCGGCGGATCGAGCAGGCGGATCGTCACCGGCAGGCCGCGCATGATGCGGAAGATCTCGATGAAATCGGCGCGCTGCATCGGCAGCAATTTGGCGAGCGCGGCGCGGCGGCCTTTTTCCTCGTCCGCCATGATCATCTGGCGCATCGCACCGATGCGGTCGGCCTCGAAAAACATGTGCTCGGTGCGCGACAGGCCAATCCCTTCGGCGCCGAAATCGCGCGCCGTCTGCGCGTCGGCCGGTGTCTCGGCATTGGCGCGCACCCTCAATTTGCGCAATTGATCGGCCCAGCCCATCAGCGTTGCAAAGTCGCCCGACAATTGCGGCTGGATCGTCGCCACCTCGCCGAGCATGACCTCGCCGGTCGAGCCATTCAGCGTGATGAGGTCGCCGACCCGCACGAGGTGGTTGCGCACCGCCATCGTGCCGGCGGCATAATCGATGCGGATGTCACCGGCGCCGGATACGCACGGCCGCCCCATGCCGCGCGCGACGACTGCGGCGTGGCTCGTCATGCCACCGCGCGTCGTCAGGATGCCGCGGGCGGCATGCATGCCGTGAATGTCTTCCGGGCTGGTCTCGACCCGCACCAGGATGACTGCTTCGCCGCGTGCGGCGGCGGCTTCGGCCGCGTCGGCGGAGAACACGACCTTGCCCGAAGCAGCGCCGGGCGAGGCCGGCAGGCCGTGCGCCAGCACCGGCGCCTTGGCGGCGGGATCGAGCATCGGATGCAACAACTGGTCGAGCGAATCCGCTTCGATTCGGCCGACCGCCTCCGCACGGCTGATCCGGCCCTCGGCGACAAAGGCGACGGCGACCCTGAGCGCCGCCTGTGCCGTGCGCTTGCCGGTACGCGTCTGCAGCATCCACAGCCGGCTGCGCTCGACGGTGAATTCGATGTCCTGCATGTCGCGGTAATGGTCTTCGAGGATGCCGCGCACCTTCTCAAGTTCGGCAAACACTGCCGGCATCACCTCTTCCATCGCCGGCAGCGCCGAGGCGTTGGCGATTTTGCCGGCGATCGTAAGAGACTGCGGCGTGCGGATACCGGCGACGACATCCTCGCCCTGCGCATTGACGAGATATTCGCCGTAAAACTCGTCGGCGCCGGTCGAGGGATTGCGGGTGAACGCGACACCGGTGGCGCAATCCTGCCCCATGTTGCCGAACACCATCGCCTGCACATTGACCGCAGTGCCCCATTCGGCGGGAATGCCGTGCAGCCGGCGGTAGGTAACGGCGCGGGCGTTCATCCACGAGCCGAACACCGCGGCAATGGCGCCCCAGAGCTGCTCCTGCGGGTCCTGCGGAAACGGTTTCTTTGTCTCGCTGCGGACGATGTCCTTGAACCCGTCGACGATCGCGCGCCAATCGTCGGCGCTGAGCTCGGTGTCGAGCGATGCGCCGGTTTCGTTCTTGTGATCCTCCAGCAATTCCTCGAAATGGTGGTGCTCGATGCCGAGCACGACCTGGCCGTACATCTGCAGGAAGCGGCGATAGCTGTCATAGGCAAACCGCGCGTCGCCGCTCTGACGGGCGAGGCCCTCGACGGTCTTGTCGTTGAGGCCGAGATTGAGGACGGTGTCCATCATGCCCGGCATCGAGGCGCGTGCGCCCGACCGCACCGACACGAGCAGCGGCCGCCCGGGATCGCCGAAGCGGGCGCCGATCTGTTCTTCGACCGCGGCGAGCGCAGCGGCGACCTGCTCCGTCAATTCCGGCGGATAGGCTTTGCCATGCTCATAGAAATGGGTGCAGACCTCGGTCGTGACCGTAAAGCCGGGCGGCACCGGCAGCCCGAGATTGCTCATCTCGGCCAGCCCCGCGCCCTTGCCACCCAACAGGTTGCGCATCTCGCCGCTGCCCTCGGCAGCGCCGCCGCCGAAGCGGTAGACCCATTTCGTCATCGGGTTCGTCATCCCTCGATCTGCGAGAAATCGGCGACCTGGTTCATCACGGCGCGGATGCGCGACAACAGCCGCAGCCGCGCCACTCGCAACTCGCGATCACCCACGTTAACAGTCACCTCGTTGAAGAATTCGTCCACCCATCGTCGCAGCGCGGCAAGCTTCGCCATAGCCTGGTCAAAGATCCCCGCTTCGAGGAGCGGCGCCAAGTTCCCGTCGAGGCCTGCCAGCTGGCTGTCGAGCGTCGTTTCGGCCCGTTCACGCAGCGGCGTATGATCGCGTACCGGTTCGTAACGGCACCGATCCCGTCTCTCCTCGATCGTGACGATATTGGCTGCGCGACGATAAGCCGTCAGCAAGTTCGCCCCGTCCTCAGTGTCCAGAAACGCCTGCAAGGCGCGCACCCGCCCGAGCAACCGCACTAGGTCGTCCTCGCCGAGCGCGAAGACGGCGGCGATCAGATCGTGGCGCACGCCCTCTTCGCGCAGATGTGCCTTCAGGCGATCGGCGATAAACGGAAGAATCGTCTCTCTGACCGAACGTTGCGCCGAATCGGTCCGCTCAAGAAATACCTGATCGTCGCTGGAAAACGCGCGGCCGAGCGACAGGATGAGCCGGTTTTCGACGATCAGGCGAATGACCCCAAGTGCCGCGCGGCGAAGCGCGAAGGGATCGCCGGAGCCGGTCGGGCGCTCGCCGATCGAAAAGAAAGCGGCGAGCGCGTCGATCTTGTCGGCGAGCGCGACGATGATGCTGACCGGCGCGGTGGGGCAGGTGTCGTGGGGGCCCAATGGTTTGTAATGCTCGGCGATGGCGTCGGCGACGGCCGCATCTTCGCCGTCATTGAGCGCGTAGTATCGACCCATGGCGCCCTGCAACTCGGGAAATTCGCCGACCATACCGGTCGACAAGTCGGCCTTGGCGAGGCGCGCCGCCCGCTGCGCCAAGCAGCCTAGCTCGGGATCGCGTGGGTACAGTTGTTCAGCGAGAAAGCCGGCGAGGCGCCCCATGCGCTCGGCCTTGTCGAACATCGTGCCGAGCTTGTCGTAGTAGATGCGCTGTTTCAGCGCTTCGACGCGGTCGGCAAGCGGCACCTTGCGGTCCTGGTCCCAGAAGAAACGGGCGTCGGCGAGGCGGGCGCGCAGCACGCGTTCGTTACCGGCAACAATCGTCTTGCCGTCGTCTTGTGTCAGATTGTTGGCAACAAATAAAAAGCGCGGCGCCGGCGACCCGTCCGGTTTCAGGCAGGTGAAATACTTCTGGTGCGTGCGCATCGCCGTCGCCAGCACCTCGGGCGGCAGGCCGTCCGGCACCGGCCGCACGAATTCGTCATCGATCCGGCCGATCAGCACAACCGGGTATTCGACAAGGCCCGTCACCTCGTCGAGCAATGCCGGATCGGGCTTGACCGTCAGCCCTTCGGCGGCCGCGAATTTGGCGAGGCCGGCCCGGATCAGGTCGCGCCGGCGATCCTGGTCAAGGACAACAAAGGCGGCTTTGAGCTTTTCGACATAATCGGCGGCGTTCTCGACCGGGATGTCGCCCGCCGCCAGAAAGCGGTGGCCCCGCGTCACTCGCCCGACCGGCACCTGGCCAAGGTCAAGCGGCAATATCTCGCCGTCGAACAGGCAGATGACAGACGTAAGCGGCCGCACCCAGCGCAGCGCCGCGGCCGGAAAGCGCATGGATTTCGGCCATGGCAATTCGCCGATCGCAGCGTCGAGCAATTCCGGCAACACCTCGCCGGCGGCGCGACCCGGGCGCTCCGCGATCGCGAAATAGAATTGGCCGCGGCCGGTGTCGCGCACCTCGCATTGCTCGATCGACTGGAGGCCGGCGGAGCGCAGAAAGCCGTCGAGCGCCTGTTGCGGCGCCCCGACGCGCGGTCCGCGCCGCTCCTCGGTGCGCGCCGGCTGCCGCGCCGGAATGCCGTTGGCGATGACGGTCAGCCGGCGCGGCGTCACGTATCCGCGAATGCTGTCGGGCGCGATTTCGGCGGCGCTTAGCTTGTCGCGCACCAGGCGCACGAGATCGTCGCTGGCGCGGCGCTGCATGCCGGCCGGGATTTCCTCCGACAGCAGTTCGAGCAGCAATTCGCCCATTTCAGCCGCCGGCTCCGGCGAGCCAGGCGTCGCAGCAGGCGCGCGCCAAGGCGCGGACGCGGCCGATATAGGCGGCGCGCTCGGTGACGCTGATGACGCCGCGCGCATCCAGCAGATTGAACAGATGGCTGGCCTTGAGGCACTGGTCGTAGGCCGGCAGCGCCAAACCATGGCCGACCAGCGCGGCGCATTCCTGTTCGGCGTCGCGGAAGTGCCGGAAGAGCAACTCGGTGTCGGCGTGTTCGAAATTATAGGCGGAAAACTCGCGCTCGGCGCGCTTGAACACCTGCCCGTAGGTGATGCGGGCCTCGCCCGCGGCACCGTTGAAATCGAGGTCGTAGACGCTGTCGACGCCCTGGACGTAGGTCGCCAGGCGTTCAAGTCCGTAGGTCAATTCGGTCGAAACGGGATCGCACTCGATGCCGCCGACCTGTTGGAAATAGGTGAACTGGCTGACTTCCATGCCGTCGAGCCAGACCTCCCAGCCGAGCCCCCAGGCGCCCAGGGTCGGGCTTTCCCAATCGTCCTCGACAAACCGGATGTCGTGGCGGCGCGCGTCGATGCCGAGCGCGGCAAGGCTGTTCAAATATAAATCCTGGCTGTCGGCCGGCGCCGGCTTCAGGATCGCCTGCAGCTGATAATAATGCTGCAGGCGGTTCGGGTTGTCGCCGTAGCGCCCGTCGGTCGGCCGGCGCGACGGCTGGACATAAGCGGCGCGCCACGGCTCCGGGCCAAGCGCGCGCAACGCCGTCGCCGGATGGAACGTGCCGGCGCCGACCTCCACGTCATAGGGTTGCAGGATGACGCAGCCCTGCTCCGCCCAATAATGCTGCAGCTTCAGGATCAGCGCCTGAAAGCTCGACCCGGCGCGGCTCGAATTCATCGCATCGTCAGCGCGGCCGCGGGCAGCCGGGCTTGCCACAAGCAGGCGCCCCGGCCGCAACATAGGCGCCGCAGACATCGCAGGCGACAAGGTCCTCGATCGCCTGCTGCCGCGGCGGCGGCCGTGCCGGGCCGCGGCGCTGCATCTTGGGCGCGGCGCCGTTAACCCAGCGCATCGCATACCACACGAGAAAACCGATCAGCAGGATCAGAACGAGTTTCGGGACTTCGATCATCGATGACGTTTAGAAAGCGCGGTGGACGCGGTCAAGCCGGCCGTCGTCGCGGGTCACAGGCCAAAGCGCGCCCACAACGCGCGCGCCTCCAGCCAATAGAGAAAATCGGCCGCCGGCGACCACCAGTCGCGCTCTGCGCCCGAGCCGAGCAGCCGCGGCAGCCACCAGCGGCGGCGGCGCTGCTCGGAGACCGGCACGAGCCGCACCTTGTCGCCGAAGCGCGCGTGCATGACCGATCGCAAGTCGCCGATGCCGTCGATCAGGCCTCGGGCCAGCGCCATGCGGCCGGTCAGCACCTCGCCCGAAAACAGGCGCTCGTCGGCGGCGTCGATCTTGCCGAGGCGGCGGCGGCGAACATGGTCCTTGAAGCTTTGATGGATGTCCTGCTGCAGCACCGACAGGCGCGCGACATCGCCCGGGTCCTCGGGCAGGAACGGGTCGAGCAACGACTTGTTCTCGCCGGCCGTGTAGAGCCGGCGCTCGATGCCGAACCGTTCGAGCAGCCGGTGCGCACCGAAACTCGACGTGACGACCCCGATCGAGCCGATCAGCGAGGCCTCCTCCGCATAGATCTCATCGCCGGCGAGGGCCAGCCAGTAGCCGCCCGAGGCCGCGACATCCTCGGCAAAGGCAAAGACCGGCACCCGCCTTTCCTCGGCGAGCTGGCGGATGCGGCGATAGAGCAGCGCCGATTGCACCGGCGAGCCGCCCGGCGAATTGACCTGCAGCGCGACGGCGCTGAGCCGCGACAAGCGAAACGCCCGCTCGATCGTCGCCGCCTGGCGCGTCAGCGACAAGGCACTGCGCCATTGCCGCGGGCCGATCACGCCGTCGAGGCGCAACACGGCGACGCGCGGCGGCGGGTTCCGCAGCCGCTCGATCGGTAACCGGCGCAACGCGTCTTGCAGGGCCATGTCGGCTAGATAGGGATCGCGCCGCCCCGCGACCAGACGCCGCCGCCGAAGCGGAGCTACAGGTCGGTCTCGGCACTCTCGCCGGGGGTCAACGTCGCGCGGGTCCAGTCCGACCAGGCGCCCGCTTGCGGCTTGTCGGGGTCGCGGTCGTGGCGCCAGCACAACGTGGCGTCGTTCGGCACGTAGATGTCTTGCGTCGTGTTCTTGTACATGACGATCGTCTTCTGCGAGACGAAACCCGGGCCGCGCTTGTCGCAATCGGCCAGTTTCGTGATCACCAGCTCGACATTGACCTGCTTCCAGTACGGGTCGTTGAGGATCAGCTTGGTGGCGTCGGGCGGCGCCGACGAGCAGGCCGCCAGGGCCAGCAGGCAAAACAACGACGCAGAACCGCGCATTCGTCACCCCCCGCAATCGGCTCGGCGGAATGTGCCTGCGCATCCCCCGCGACGCAAATGCCCGACGCCATTGATCGGCTCGGTTTCGGCCGCTACGGTGCCGCACCCCTGGACATCCCTTGAGGAGACCCGGCCATGCCCGACGACGCCCGCCATCCGGCCATCGACAAGAGCCGCCTGCCGAGCCGGCACGTAACGGTCGGTCCGGAACGCGCCCCGCACCGCGCCTTTCTCTATTCGATGGGCCTGACCGAGGAGCAAATCAATCAGCCGATCGTCGGCGTCGCGACGACGTGGAACGAGGCGGCGCCCTGCAACATAGCCTTGTCGCGCCAGGCCCAGGCGGCAAAAAAAGGGGTCGCCGCGGCCGGCGGCACGCCGCGCGAATTCACGACGATCACCGTCACCGACGGCATCGCGATGGGCCACGAAGGCATGAAATCCTCGCTGGTCAGCCGCGAAGTCATCGCCGATTCGGTCGAGTTGACGATGCGCGGCCACTGCTATGACGCGCTCGTCGGCTTGGCCGGCTGCGACAAGTCGCTGCCGGGGCTGATGATGGCGATGCTGCGGCTCAACGTCCCGGCGGTCTTCATGTACGGCGGCTCGATCCTGCCCGGCCGCTTCAAGGGCAGGGACGTGACGATCGGCAATGTGTTCGAGGCGGTCGGCGCGCATAATGTCGGCAATCTCTCGGACGCGGAACTGCACGAACTGGAATGCGTCGCCTGCCCGTCATCGGGGTCGTGCGGCGGCCTCTTCACCGCCAACACGATGGCCTGCGTCTCCGAGGCGTTGGGGCTGGCCTTGCCCGGTTCGGCCGGCGCGCCGGCGCCCTACGATTCGCGCGACGCGTACGCCGAAGCCTCGGGGCAGACGGTGATGGATCTCGTACGCCACAACATCCGGCCGCGCGATATCGTGACGCGCAGGGCGATCGAGAATGCCGCGATGGTCGTCGCCGCCGCCGGCGGCTCGACAAACGGCTGCCTGCACATTCCGGCGATCGCCAACGAGGCGGGCATCGATTTCGACATCCATGCCTTTGGCGAGATCGCCCGGCGGACGCCCTACATCGCCAGCATGACGCCGGGCGGCAAATACGTCATGAAGGATCTGCACGACATCGGCGGCGTCCCGATCATCATGAAAGCCCTGCTCGACGGCGGCTATCTGCACGGCGATTGCCTGACCGTGACGGGCAAGACCGTGGCCGAAAACCTGGCGAACATCCGCATGCCGAGCGGCCAGGACGTCGTGCGGCCGACCGCGAACCCGTATGCGCCGACCGGCGGCCATGTCGTGCTGCGCGGCAATCTGGCGCCGCAGGGCGCGATCGTCAAAGTCGCCGGCATGCAGCGCCTGCGCTTCGAAGGCGCCGCGCTGTGCTTTGATTGCGAGGAGGATGCGTTCAAGGCGGTCGAGCAGCGCCGCTACAAGGAAGGCGATATTATCGTCATCCGCTATGAGGGGCCGCGCGGCGGCCCCGGCATGCGCGAGATGCTGTCGACAACGGCGGCGCTTTATGGCCAGGGGGTCGGCGAGAAGGTCGCGCTGATCACCGACGGCCGCTTTTCGGGCGCGACGCATGGCTTTTCGATCGGCCATGTCGGGCCGGAGGCGGCGGTCGGCGGGCCGATCGCCTTGTTGCGCGACGGCGACCGCATCACGATCGACGCGATGGCCGGCACGATCGAGGTCGCGCTGTCCGACGCCGAACTGGCCGAACGCCGCCGCGCCTGGGCACCGCGTCAGAACGCCTACCGCTCGGGCACGCTGTGGAAATATGTGCAGACCGTCGGCGACGCCGAAAAGGGCGCGGTGACCCACCCCGGCGCCCGCGCCGAAGTGCACGTCTACGCCGATCTGTAAATCGCCGTCTCGCCCGGGCCGGGCCGGGCCGGGCTGTTTGCCGACCTGCCCGCCTGCTTGCATCTCGATCGACGAGGCGTCGGCCGCCTCGCTCGCCGCCTTGCGCCCTCTTTACAAATTGACTGGCGCCGAATTGCGGGTTGCCGGGCGCGCGGGGTAGATTGATTCAAATCAATTTCCAATCAACGTGCGACTGCGCTAGCCTTGTCCGGTGCAACGAAAAAATTGTTATACGAGCATTCCGGGGAGGCGCAGGTGAAGAAGATTCCGTTGTTGATCGCGGCGGCTGTCATGCTGCTGGGCGGCGCCGCCGCCAGCCACGCCGGCCCGGCGACGGGCGATGCCGGCGGAGCGGCCTCGCCTGGGCAATTGCCGGCGTTGGGTGCCCCCGACCCGTCGGGCGCTGCGGCGGGCGCCGGCGACGCGGGGCCATCGTTCGGCGGGCAGGCGCCGCAAGGCGCCGGCTTCACGACGACCGCACCCGACCAGGTTTTGGGCGCCGACGACCCGAGCGTTCTGTCCGGCGGCGGCAAACGGAAATAAAAGGCGGGGCAGCCCGTTTTTACGCTCCGCCTTAGCCGGTTGGCTGCAGATGCCGGGCGCGCATCCGGCGGCCGGTGCCGATGTCGCAGAAATCGAGGAGCATCCGAAAGTCGGCATTGAACATGAACCCGCGCACGCCCGCGGCAACGCTGTAACCCTTGGCGCGGGCCGCCTCCGCGAGGCGGGACGGCAGCGGGCTCGACATGCGGTACAACAGGCGTGCGTGGTCTTCGACGATCGCCGCATCGGAGGCCGGCAGCGCGAAACGGCGGCCGCCTTTGCCGCTCACGTGCAGATTGAACAACAGGCAGGCGCCGTCATTGGTGACAAGCCTGCCGCAGCGCCGCGGCCGCAGGCTCGGGATCGCCATCGGTCGGCGGGCCGTTGCCGATGTGCAGCACGGTCGGCGGATAGGATTGCGGGTGGGCGTCGCACCACGGCGCCAGCAGCTCACGGGCACGGCACATCGCAGCCCGCATCGGTGTGCCGCCTTCGCTGCGCGGCACAACCCAGACCGGCGCACGTCGGCGCCGTTCGAGAATATCGCCGAACCCGGCGTCGACAAAGCGCGAGCGCTCTTCGATGGAAAGCGGCGTCACCGCAATGCGTGCGATCGGGTGCAGCACGGCGGCCGCCAGCGTCGTGCCGAGCGCGCTGCGCACCCCGGCGCCGCCATAGCCGATGACGCCGACATCGAAGGCGTCCTGCACGCCTTCCTTCCTCGGTTGAGGCGTCGGTAACCAAGCGGTAGAGCGCCCCGTTGATCGCGTCGGCGACGACCCTCGCCTTCGTGCCGTCGGCGTCGAGCCGTTCGGCCATCGACCCCGATTGGTCGATAACAAACAGGAAGGCGGTGCGGTTCTGCGGGTTGATTTCGACGGCATACGACATTCGGCGGGCCTCTGCGGGGTACCCGAAGCGACGGGCGCCGCTCGCGGCCGGTTCCGGTTCGCCCGCCAACCGCGATGCGGCGCGCCGTCGCGTCGCAGGGGGCGCGCCGCGCTATCCGGCTGCCCCGCCGCTTGAGGCCGACTGTTGCAGCCGCAGACCTGATTTGCGAGCCGATTGCAACGGGGAGGGATGACGCTCGGGCCAAGTGGGGGTATAAGGCGCCACCGCGGCCGACGCTTGCCCAACGAAAAGGCATGCCCGGCGCCGGCTCGCACCGCAAGCGGCCCCGGGCCCGCGGCGGCCGGCAGGAGGAGCGTGTTGCAGCCCACCGACATCACCAATCCCGACTATTTCCATAAGGTTGTCGACTGCCAGTGGGCGTGCCCCGCGCACACGCCGGTGCCGGAGTATATTCGCCTGATCGCCGCCCGGCGCTTTGGCGAGGCCTGGGCGATCAACTGGCAGTCGAACGTCTTTCCCGGCATCTTGGGACGCACCTGCGACCGGCCGTGCGAGCCGGCCTGCCGGCGCGGCCGGGTCGAGAAGGAACCGGTCGCGATCTGCCGCTTGAAGCGCGTCGCCGCCGACAACAAGGGCGATATCAGCCGTTTTCTGCCCACCGTGCCCACCCAAGGCAATGGCAAGCGCATCGCGCTGATCGGCGCCGGCCCGGCGTCGTTGACCGTCGCGCGCGACCTCGTCCCGCTCGGCTACGACTGCGTGATGTTCGACGGCGACGCCAAGGGCGGCGGCATGATGCGCACGCAGATCCCGCGCTTCCGGCTCCCCGAATCGGTGACCGACGAAGAGGTTGACCGCATCATCGGGATGGGGGTCGAGACCCGTTTCGGCCATTTCGTGACGAGCATGCGCGAGCTGCTCGCCGAGGAGTGGGACGCGATTTTTGTCGGTTCCGGCGCGCCGCGCGGCCGCGAACTCGACATCGCGGGCCGCCGGGAAGCGGCGGCGCATATCCATATCGGCATCGACTGGCTGTCCTCGGTGTCGTTCGGCCATATCGACAAGATCGGCCGCCGCGTCGTCGTGCTCGGCGGCGGCAACACCGCGATGGATTGCTGCCGCTCGTCTCGTCGCCTCGGCGGCGAAGAGGTCACCGTCGTCGTGCGCTCGGGCTTTGAAGAGATGAAGGCAAGCCCGTGGGAGAAAGAGGACGCGATGCACGAGGGTATCCCGATCCTCAACATGCTCGTGCCGGTCGAGTTCACCCACGAAGACGGCAAGCTGACGGGGGTCCTGTTCGAGAAGGTCGAGGCGAAATACGACGCGAACGGCCGCCGCAGCCTCGTGCCGACGGGCGAGCCGCACACCCATATCCCGTGCGACGATGTGCTCGTCGCGATCGGCCAGGAAAACGCCTTCCCGTGGATCGAGCGCGACATCGGCATCGAATTCGACCGCTGGGACATGCCGAAGGTCGATCCAAGGTCGATGCAATCGACGTTGCCGAACGTGTTTTTCGGCGGCGATGCGGCGTTCGGCCCGAAAAACATCATCTGGGCCGTCGCGCACGGCCACGATGCGGCAATCTCGATCGACAAGCTCTGCAATGGCGAGGACGTGAACGATCGCCCACCGCCGGGCGTCACGCTCGTCAGCCAGAAGATGGGCATCCACGAGTGGAGCTACGACAACGACATCTCGAACGATCTGCGCTACAAGGTGCCGCTACGCGATCTCAAGGTCGCATTGCACGACATTAGGGCCGAGGTCGAACTCGGCTATGATGACAAGCTCGCCTATCTCGAAGCCGAGCGTTGCCTCAATTGCGACATCCAGACCGTTTTCACCGGCAAGCTGTGCATCGAATGCGACGCCTGCGTCGACATCTGCCCGATGGACTGCATCACCTTTACCGAGAACGGCGAGGAAGCCGAGCTGCGCGGCCGGCTTAACGCTCCTTCCACCAATCCGACGCAGGATCTCTATATCGGCAACTCGCTGAAGACCGGCCGCATCATGGTCAAGGACGAGGATGTCTGCCTGCATTGCGGCCTGTGCGCCGAGCGCTGCCCGACCGGCGCATGGGACATGAGCAAGTTCCTCCTCGACATGACGCAAGCCGGGCCCGCATGCCGCGCGCATCGATGATGTTCCCCGTCGTCCCCGCGCAAGCGGGGAGCCAGGGCAGCCGCTCCATCGCTCGGCCCTGGATTCCCGCGCCGGCGGGAATGACGATGCAACCGGGAGAGCGTTGAACCCATGGCGTCAGACACTGCTACTGCCGCAGTCCCCGCGATCACCGCCGTCAACGACTTCGTCGTCAAATTCGCCAACGTCAATGGATCGGGTTCGGCCAGCGCCAACGGGCTGTTCGCCAAGTCGATCCTGCGCATGGGCGTGCCGGCCAGTTCGCGCAACATCTTTCCGTCGAACATCCAGGGCCTGCCGACCTGGTTCGAGGTGCGGATCAGCGACGCGGGGCATCTCGGGCGCCGCGGCGGCGTCGACATGATGGTCGCGATGAACCCGCAGACCTGGAAGCAGGACATCGCCGAGATCGAGCCGGGCGGCTACCTGTTCTATGATTCGACGCGGCCGATGCCGGCATCGCGTTTCCGCGACGACATCAACATCATCGGTGCGCCGCTGACCGAGATCTGCAACCGCACCTACGACGACATGCGGCAGCGGCAGCTGTTCAAGAACATCATTTATCTCGGCGTGTTGTCGGCGCTCCTCGACATGGACGTGCCGGCGATCGAGCAGTTGATCGGCGAGCAGTTTCGCGGCCGCGCGGCGCTCGTCGAGCCCAATCTGCATGCCCTGCATCTGGGACGGGACTGGGCCAAGGCCGAACTCGACTGCCCGCTCGGCATCCGCCTCGAAACGCGCGACAAGGTCGGCGACCGCATCTTCGTGACCGGCAACGACGCCGCAGCATTGGGCGCGGTCTATGGCGGCGCCACCGTGTGTGCGTGGTATCCGATCACGCCTTCATCGTCGCTGGCCGAGGCGTTCAGCACGCATTGCCATCGCCTGCGCCGCGACCCCGAGACGAAGAAGAACAGGTTCGCGATCATCCAGGCCGAAGACGAATTGGCCTCGATCGGCATCGTTGTCGGTGCCGGCTGGAATGGCGCCCGCGCCTTCACGGCCACCTCGGGCCCCGGCATCTCGCTGAT
>DATJSO010000159.1:0-6380 GCA_035504075.1 Allostellaceae bacterium
CGCCCGCCCAGCCGCACGCCGTATTGCTCGATCGTGTAGGGCGAGATGTTCGACATGCCGCCTTCAATGAAAAAGGCCGTCGCCGCCAACAGGACGACAAGCAACGGGAAGCCGCCGATGACGACGTGGCTGTAGTATCCCGCCAGCGCCAGGCAGATGCCGGCAGGCAGGCTCAGCATGACGCCGATCCGGCGGCGCCCGGTCAGCGGCGCGAGCAGGGCGACAATGATCCGGCCGATGATCGCGCTGACCGCGACCAAGACGAAATATTTGGCGGCCTGAGCCACCGACGTGTGCAGCGTCAGCGCGACGATCGTCGGCCCCCACAGCGCGTAGCCGAAGATCGCCGTCGTCGAGGCGCCCCAGGTCAGCAGCGTCTGCCAGAACAGGCGGCGATGGACGTAGAGTTCGCGAAGCGCCGCGCGCGGCGGGCTCGGCGGCAGCACGGCTGGCGGCGGCACGCGCTCAAGCGGCAGTCGCAGGTATTGCGCGGCCCCGGCGCGCGCCGCCTCGACTCGTCCCTTGGCCGCCAGCCAGCGCACCGATTCCGGCACGAAACGCCACACCAGCAGCCCGACGGCGAGCGGCAATATGCCGAGCATCGCCAGGCCGCGCCAGCCGAGCCAGCCCATCAGTGTCGCCGCGCTGGCCGAGGATAACAGCCCGCCGACGGCGGCAAACTGCACGAAAAAACTCGTGATGAGAGTGCGCCGCCTTGTCGGCGTCAATTCGACGATGAGGGTCAGGGCCGGGGTGATCGCCGCCGCGAGGCCAAACCCGACGCCGATGCGCAACACAGCAAGCCACAGATAGGCGCCGGTCGGCAGGAACCCGATCAAGCCGGCGCTGACCGCGCAGATAAATGTGCCGCTGACGGTCAGCGACCGGCGGCCGAAGCGGTCGGCAAGCCCGCCCCAGACGAGCGATCCGAGCACGGCGCCGAGGCCGCTGCCGTAGAGGATCAGCGCCGACTGCCCGTAGGTCAGGTGCCACTGCCGGCCGATTGCCGCCAGGATGAAGGCGATCAGCGACAGGTCGAAGAAGTCGAAGACGTAAACCGCCGCCAGCAGACCGAAAATCGTCCAGTAGCGGCGGTCGAGCGGCGCCCGGTCAAACAGCGCCATCAGCCCGCCCGATGCCTCCGCCGACGCCATCGTAGACTCCACTTCCGGGAAACAGCTGATGCTAGCATAGCGTCGCCGCCGCCGTTTGTTGGAGAGAAGCATGCCAAATCCGACCGCAACACCGCCATTTCGCGCTGATCTCGTCGGCAGCCTGTTGCGCTCGAAACGGCTGATCGAGGCGCATCAGGCATTCCTCGCAGGCAATTTGCCGGCCGCGGACCTGCACGCGCTGGAGGATCAGGAAATCCGCGATGCCGTCGCGATGCAGGAGCGCATCGGGCTGCGCGTGATCACCGACGGCGAGTTGCGGCGCAACAACTGGCGTGACCGGTTTTTCGAGCGGGTCGACGGGTTCAGCCGCGAGCGGATTCCCAGCTCCTTTATCTTTACCGAGTATTCCGGCGAGCAGCGTCGCGGCATGCCGGTTCCGACGGTGGTGGGGCGGTTGCGCCGACGTGAGGCGATGACCGCCGCCGACTTCGCATTCTTGAAGCCGCTGACGCAATGGACCGCCAAGGCGACGCTGCCGTCGCCCTCGGTCAATCATTTCTTCTCAGGCGACAAGAGCCTCTTGGGTTCGCCCTACCACGACCGGCGCGCTTTCCTTGCCGACGTGACCGCGATCTACCGCGAAGAAATCGCCGACCTCGCCGCGGCGGGGTGCCGATACCTGCAGATCGACGAGGTGCCGATTGCCGTCATGTGCGATCCGCGCAACCAGGAGATCGTCCGGGCCCGCGGCGAGGACCCCGCCGAATTGATCGGCGACTATTGCCGCGCGATCAACGATGCCATCGCCGAGAAGCCCGACGGCATGACGATCTGCCTCCATCTGTGCCGCGGCAATGGCGGCCACGGGCAGGCGAGCGGCGGCTATGATCCGGTGGCCGAACGCCTGTTTCAGGACCTCCATGTCGACGGCTACTTCCTTGAATACGACACCGAGCGTTCCGGCAGTTTCGAAGCGCTGCGGCTCGTGCCCAAAGGCAAGCGCGTGGTGCTGGGCATCATCAGCACCAAATTGCGCGAGCTTGAGGACGCCGATGAGGTGAAACGGCGCGTTGCCGAGGCGGCGCGCTTTATCGACCTGTCGCAGCTGTGCCTCAGCCCGCAATGCGGTTTCGCCTCGGGCTTCCAAACCGATCGCTTCTCGTTCGATGATCAGGAGCGCAAACTCGCGCATGTGGTGCGACTTGCCCGAGACATATGGGGTGAGGCGTAGGCTGGAGAAAAAGATGCAACGCAGCACCGAGCGCATCCTGACCTCGCACGCCGGCAGCCTGCCGCGGCCGGCGGCGCTGATCGAGGTCAACAGGGCGAAATTCGAAGGCCGCGCCCTCGACGAGCAAGCCTACGAAGAGCGCCTTCGCCTGGCGGTCGGCGAGGTCTGCCGCGAGCAGGCGGCGCGTGGCATCGACGTTGTCAATGACGGCGAGTTCGGCAAGGCAACCCGCGGCGAGATCGATTACGGCGCGTGGTCGAGCTATGCCTGGGGCCGGCTCTCGGGTTGGGAGCAGGGACAGCCGGGACCGCTGCCGGCGCTTGCAACGCGCCGCGACCGTCAGATCTTTCCGGAGTTCTACCGCGAGCTCGACAGCACGAGCTTTCTGTCATCGAGCTCGCTGGGCGGCCGGCCGCCGGTATTCACCGGACCGATCGCCTATGTCGGTCACGCGGCGGTCAAGCGAGACATCGCCAATTTCAAGGCGGCTTTGGCCGAGGTGAAGGCGGCGGAGGGTTTCATCACCTCGGTCGCGCCCGGCAGTTTCGCCCGCCGCCAGAACCGCTATTACAAGAGCGACGAAGAATTCCTCTATGCGCTCGGCGAGGCGATGCGCGAGGAGTATTGGGCGATCGTCGATGCCGGCCTCGTGTTGCAGCTCGACGATCCCGGCCTGCCCGACACCTGGGACATGGCGAACCCCGAGCCGAGCGTCGACGAATACCGCAAGTACGCGACGCTGCGCATCGAGGCGCTCAACCACGCCTTGCGCGGATTGCCGGAAGACCGCATCCGCTATCATATCTGCTGGGGCAGCTGGCACGGGCCGCACTCGACCGACCTGCCGCTTGCCGCCATCGTCGACCTGCTGCTGACCGTGAAGGCGGGCGCCTACTCGGTCGAAGCCGGCAATGTCCGTCATGAGCACGAGTGGAAAGTGTGGCGCGGTAAGAAATTGCCCGACGGCAAAATCCTGATCCCCGGCGTCGTCAGCCACGCCACCAACGTGCTCGAACACCCCGAATTGGTTGCCGACCGCATCGTGCGGTTTGCCGGCGTCGCCGGTCGCGAGAACGTCATCGCCGGCACCGATTGCGGTCTCGGCGGCCGCATCCACCCCTCGCTCGCCTGGGCCAAACTGGCGGCGCTCGGCCAGGGCGCGGCGCTCGCCAGCCAACAATTGTGGGGGTAGCTTCTTCACGGCCCGGCAAAAGGCGTCATCAATACGCGCATGTCGGGCAGGGTTTCCAACCGGCCGATTGCCGCCAGCGTCGCATCGATCGCCGAATCCGGTATCGGCCGCCGCGCATTCTTCGCGCAGTCGCGGAATTTCGCCTCGAACTGGTGCGGCGCCAGCGGACGCTGCGGCGAGCCGATCGGATCGGCCGCCTCGACGGTGACGGAGCGTCCGTCGGTCCGCCTCACGGTAATGCAAAGTGATCCCTTCGGCCGGCCGGCCCGTGCGACGCCGACAATGCGATCCGCCAGCGACAGCACGGCTTCGTCGCCGAGGCTGTCAACGTCGGCGATGCCGACCCTCCCGTGCGCCAAGGCGGTGGCGACGAGGAAGGGCTGGGCGAATTGCGCCTCCACGACCTGGCTCGGCCGGCGCTTGGTCGGCCCGCTTGCGAACTGGTCGGCGTGACCGGCCGGGTCGGCCTCGATGGTCACCGCCGTGACATCGCTGACCGCCGCTATGCCGAGCTGCGCCCGCGCCGCGAGCGCGGCATCGATCGCCGCGTGCAGCGGCCGGCCGCAGGGATAGGGCTTGTAGCTCAATGCCTCGCCCCGGAACGCTGTGCCGAGGTCTCGCAGAAGCACTGAAGCATCCGAGCCGTTCGGCTGGTACAGCTCGAAAAATCCGAAGCGGCCGTTGAAGATGTTGCGCGCCCCGGTAAATCCGGTCTGCGCGAGAACTGCCGCAAACACGCCGGCGCTCGCCGCCTGGCCCGCCTGCAGGCGTTTTGTGAGCACCCCGTCGAGGATGCATTGGCGGTTGCCGGCGGCGTGGCTGTAGGCGATGCCGAAGGCGTTCTGCATCTGCTCGGGGGTCAGCCGCAATAACTTGCCGGCGGCCGCGGCGGCGCCGAAACCGCCCATCGCCGCGGTGCGATGCCAGCCGCGGTCGAGCGTGCTGGCGAGCGCGATACGGCAGGAAATGTCGAGGCCGAGAGCGACCGCCACCAACAAGTCGCGGCCGCTGATGCCGTCGCTGCTGTCGCCGATTGCGAGCGCTGCCGCCAGGACCGAGACGCCGGGATGGATCGAACCGCCGGTGTCCAGTGTGTCGTCGAAATCGAGCGCATGGCCCATGCTGGCGTTGAGCAGCGCCGCCTGCGGCGCCGGCAGCCGAAGGCCGCGCAACAGGACGCGGCTTTCGGCGAGGCCGCCCCAGTGCGAAAGCACGGTGAACAGTTCGTCGATCCCCGGCGATCCGCTGCCCCCGAGCATGCAGCCGAACGTGTCGAGGATGTCGCGCCGCGCGGATTCGACGGCGCTCGTCGGCAATTCGGCAACACCGATGCGGCAAACATGCTGGGCCAGGGCCCAGGCCGGATCATCGCTCAACGTCTTCTCCAGGCGCAGTTGCGGGGCGGCATAACCGGCAGCACGAGATGCGACAGCCGCACGGCTTCGACAAGGATGCGATTGTGCGCGACGCGGAGATATTCCCACGCTTCCTTTCCGCTCACGCGAATTCGGGTGGACATCGAAATGGGGAAAATTGCTGCTCTGATCCACACTTGCAGCGGCATGCGAGGACCGCACTCATACACTTGAAATCCTTGAGAAGACGGGCGCCTAGGCGGCGCCCTCTTGCGTGAATTGCCACACCGGGATGCCGAGCTTCTTCGCCTTGTCGGCGAGGTTGGCGGAGATGCCGGAGCCGGGAAACGCGATGATACCGGCGGGAAGGGTTTCGAGCATCTGGTCGTTGCGCTTGAACGGGGCGGCCTTGCGATGGCGCGTCCAGTCGGGCTTGAAGACGATCTGCGCGACCTTGCGGCTGTCGGCCCAGCAGGCGGCGATGCGTTCGGCGCCGCGCGGCGCGCCGCCGTGCAGCAGCACCATGTCGGCGTGCTTGGCGCGGACCTTGTCGAGCGCGGCCCAGATGCGCTCGTGATCGTTGCAGTCGATGCCGCCGGTGAAGGCGATGCGCGTGCCGGTCGGGATCAGCAGTTCGCTGTTGGCGCGGCGGCGGGCGGTAATGAAATCGCGGCTGTCGATCATCGCCGCAGTCAGGGCGCGGTGGTTGAGGAGCGAGCCGGCGCGCGGTCGCCAGGCGGAGCCGGCCGTGACCTCGAAGAGTTCGGCGGCGTGGTCGCGAAAGTCCTCGAA
Organism: Allostellaceae bacterium; assembly: GCA_035504075.1. Classification (GTDB taxonomy): domain Bacteria; phylum Pseudomonadota; class Alphaproteobacteria; order ATCC43930; family CGMCC-115725; genus DATARH01. Next base: position 5,686 of record DATJSO010000159.1, read on the forward strand.
GGCATTGCGGCGTTCGATGAGGTGCTGCCCCTGGGCGATCAGCGCCTCGAGCTCGACCGACTTCACTTCGGAGCCGTTCTGTTCGGCCTGGCTGCGGCGCTGCGCCTGTTCGTTGTCGTCGAGGACGCGTTCGATATGGTCGATGCGGCGATGGAAGATGTTGACGAGCGACCACAGGAGGTCGGCGAGGTCGTCTTCGAGCCGCGTGTCAGCGAGCATTGTCGCGAAGGCATCGAATATGACGGCGAGCTGCGATTGGGTGATATCCGGTTCCGGCAGCGGGCGCGGGTCGGGATCGTCGGCGCCCGGGCGGTAGCCGTAGAGCGCGAGTTCGTCGAGGAGGTGGGCGGTCGGAGAGGCGGCGTGCTGCTCGCTGTCGCTGCCGGTCTCGGATGCGAAGAAGTGGGTGTCGCCGAAGGTCATGGCCGGGTGCCTTTCTGCCTGTGGTCGCGCCGATCGCGGCCTTCACGGGCGATCCCTGGCCGAAGCCGGTTCCGGTCGGCACCCGCGGCGCAGACGCGGGCCGGAGCGCAGCGGAGGATGGCGGCGTGGCGGCTATTTTGTTTCGCGCTGCAAAGCCGACCACCGGTCGGCGGCGGAAAATAGCCGCACGGACGCCATTGCCGGCCGGAACCGGGTTCGGCAGATCGCCCGCTCGGGAAGGCCGTCGGCGCGGCTCCTCTCCGGCAGAACGG
>DATJSO010000160.1:0-2287 GCA_035504075.1 Allostellaceae bacterium
GGTCGCGACGTTCCGTCGGAGCCGCATCGATTGCTGGGTATTTGCCGGCAACCAGTGGCTGGTTGCCAATCCGCAGGGGTCGCATGTCGCGCACGAGACCCGCACCGTGCAGACGGCGCCGACCATCGTGCCGGAATTCACCGACGCGCATTTTGCCGCGGTCGGCAAGATCGTCGGGCCGAGCGACGACCACGCCCTGGTGGCCAGCCTCGCCGCAGAACTGCAGACCCGCCTCGACGGTCGCGCCAATGTCGCCCGCTCGCAGCTCTATTACTGCGACGTGACCGCGCCCGGGGTTGACAAGGGCCGGCTTGTCGATCTGCTGGCCTCGCGGCTCGGCGTGCCGCAGGATGAAATCCTCGCGCTCGGCGACGGCGAGAACGACGTCGAAATGTTCCGCCGCGCCGGTTTTGCCGTCGCGATGGGCAATGCCGCCGACGCCGTCAAAGCAGCGGCGCAGGAGACGACGTTGTCGAACGAGGAGGACGGCTTTGCCGCCGCCGTCGAGCGCTACGCCCTGGGGGATTGAGCGGGCGCGGGCAATGGAAGACGAGGGCTTCGTCGATGACGATTTCATCGAGGATGCGGCGCGCGAGTATATCGCGCGCTGGGGCATCGATGCCGTGCCGATGCTGCAGGAGCGGGCGGCGATCGCCGAAGCCGCCTGCGACACGCTGCTGGCTCAGGCCTGGCGCGACATGGTCGCGGTCGCCGAGCGGGTAACGGCTATTGTGACGGATTGGGACGCAACGTAAGCCCGGCGACCGATACGATCAGCGAACTCGCGGCACCGACTGCAAATGCGGCGACCGGTATGTGCGTCAAATCCCATAACGCGCCGCCGATCGGCGGAATGGCACAAGACAACACATAGCCGATGGCAAACATCCCGGCCGACAGCCGGTGCACGTCGCCTGGCGCGGCCAGTTGCGGCGGCAATGCCAGGCTGAGGATCAACACGAACGCGCCAAAAAACCCGGTCGCGAACACGCCGAAGACAATCGCCCAATCGGCTGGGGCAAATAGCCCGCCAAGGCCGGCGGTCGCAAGCAGCGGCATGATGACAAACGGCAGCCGGCTCGTTCCGAGGCGTCGCACCAGAAACAGCACGAGAAACGACGACGGCAATTGCCCGGCATTGAGCGCGGCAAGAGCGGCCGACACCAGTTCCGGACGCCCGATCGCGTGCAGATAATCGGCGATGAAAGCGTTGGCCGAAAAATAGAGGCCGCCGGTGCCGCCCATCAGAAAGCCGAGCTGCCATGTCAAAGGGCTCTTCCAGTCCGGCCACCAGCGCGCCGGCGATCTGCGCGGCGCCGCCGAGCCGGCCGCCTGCCGCGGCGTTGTCATGCCGAGGAGGATCAACGCCGTAGCCGCTACCGGCAGCGACCATACCGCCAGGGCCGCCGGCCAGCTGCTGCCGACCAGCGGCAGGACCAGCGGCAACGTGACGGCCGCCGGCACCGCTTCGCCGATCAACAGGCCGTTGGCGTAGACCGCGGTGGCAAAGCCCGGCTTGTCCGGAAACCATTCGGCGACGAGTGTCGGCAGGGCGGGCTGCACGACCGCCAGGCCGGCGCCCATCAACATCGTCATGCCGAACAGCGTCAGCGCCGAGGGACCGATGCCGCGCGCCGCCGCCGTCGCGGCGACAAACAGAAAACCGGCAACCGCCGTCCGCCGCGCACCGATTCGCGCAATAACCAGCGATCCCGGGATCGCCGCCACGCCCAGCAGCAGTATCGGCAGGCCCGACAGCGCGCCGATCGCCTTTTCGCTCAATGCCAGGTCATGGTGGATCAGCGGCAGGAGCGGCGGCACCGCCAGCAATGTCAGCCGCAGATCCGCTCCTGCCAGCCACAACAGTGCAAGGCGCAGCATCCGGCTGCGCGTCGCGGCCGGTTTTACCGCCGCCACATCCATTGCCTCCTCCCCAATGCGCAAGACAATAACGAGTCCGTCGGCCAAACCGGCAACCCATCCGTGCACGCCGGCGTTGTCCTGAACCATGCGGGCGGGGTAACGTGCCGGGCCGCATTGTCGCGGGCAGGCAGGAGCGATGAACCGGTTGCTCGGAGCCGAGGCTTCAGTATCCAGGGCGCGCGGGCCGGAATATTGATGCTGCAAACGCGCTTCCCGCACATTCGCAGCGATGCGTGCCGGTTTGAGGCGAGACTCGCGCCGGCCGCATGCACGCCGCGGGGCAGCCGCCCACCCGAGCCATTTGGCGTGTGACCTCGACCGGTCGAGCAGATCACCACAGCGCGGGTGCGGGGCGCGGTTGGGC
>DATJSO010000161.1:0-11977 GCA_035504075.1 Allostellaceae bacterium
CTGCCGCCCGGTACGGCCTCGCTCGCCGGCAGCTTTCCGCGGTCGTTCCTGATCCCCGGCACCGACACCTCGATCCTGATCGGCGGCCAAGTCACCTTTGATGCCGGCTACTGGATCTCGGGCGGCGTCAGCAACAACGACAACGGCGTCGTACCGTCGGTCAACGGCATTGCGCTGCTGTCTTCCATCACATTGTCGAGCGGGCCGGGATCGAGTGCCGCCGCCAGAAACCGCGACGACAACGTGCTGCTGGCGAGCCCCTACGCTTCGCGCCTGCATTTTGAAACGCGCACGCCGACCGCGTTCGGCGAGGCCGACACCGTCATCGAGTTCGACTTCCTCGGCTGCGCGTCGGCGAACCACACCAACTGTTCGAACAACCTCGGGACGACCAATTCGATCATCCCGCGCCTGCGCCTCGCCTACGCGACGCTCGGCCCGTTCATGGCCGGCCAGAACTGGGCGGTCGGGTTCGACCTGGCGGCGTCGCCGGAAACATTCGATACCGGCGGTATCCCTGGCCAGTGGGGTCCGGCCCGCGTGCCCGAAGTCACGTACACGATGCAGTTGCCGACGATGGTCGGTCCGGCGGCCCTGGAGGTCGGCCTGGTCACGCCCGAAAGCTCGGCGGGCGGCCCGTGGGGCGGCACGCTGGCGAGCGACACGTCGACCGCGGCGCTGGGGTCGACCGCCGTTGCGGGCCTGAACGGCGGCACGCCGGCGATCTCAACCAACCCGCTGCACACGACCTGGCCGGACTTGGCCGCCGCGCTGACATTCCAGCAGCCGTGGGGCCATTTGCAGTTTAAGGGTGTGGTCACCGACCAGATCCTCGATGACGGCAGTCATCTCGACCAGCAGTACATCGGCTACGGCGGCGGCATCAGCGGCAACGTGCAGCCGCACTGGCTGGGTTGGGAGAAGGATAATTTCGGCTTCAACACGCTGATCGGCGACGGTCTCGGTCGCTGGGCGGAAGGCGGCGCCAGCGGTACTTTCTTCCCGGCCCTGGCGACCAACTATGGTTCAAACGCGGCTCTCGGGGCCGGCGGCCTCTTGACGGCGACCCAGGCGGCGCTTGCCGCGTCTACCGGCAACACCTGCGCATACGGTGCGACCAACGCCTCGGCCGCCGAATCCACCGCGGCGTGTGCGTCGGGCGTGCGGGCAACGACGATCCCCGAGTGGGGCGCCGAGGTCAACTACCAGCACTGGTGGACGCCGACGATACGCTCGACGGCCGATGTCGGCATTCTTTATCAGGATGTCCCGACCAGCATCGTCGGCACCGCGGCGGATGGCGGCCCGACCGGCCTCAACAAGACGCTCGTGCTGTCGCACGTCAACCTGATCTGGAGCCCGGTGCCGTTTGTCAACACCGGCTTTGAATTCGTCTACGGCCACCGCCAGACGATACAGAATGCCACCGGCAACGAGTACATGGTCGATTACGAATTCACGATGAAGTTCTGATCGCCGGCAGTCTGCCGCGGATCGCGAACCCGCGGCCATTTCGACAAACCCCGCCGGCGCCCCGCCGGCGGGGTTTTTTATGTGATGGCCGCCTGCCGCCCTCGCGTCGTTAAGATCGCTCCGCGCGCATGACAGACGCCGGGCCCCGCGTTATGTTTACCCGGCGCCCGCGCCGATAAAAGGCCGCCTGGTCCGGCCGAAGGCGATGCGGGTGCGGTCAGGGGGTCGGTCATGCGCGGTTTTTCTCTTCGTCTGCTGCAACTGGCCGCGGTTGCCGCCGGCGGCCTGCTCGGTGCCGGCGGCATGGCGCAGGCCCAGCAGGTGGGCATCAGCAGCGCGGTCAACCCGCAGGCGGAGGGCACGCCGCCAGGCGCCACCGCCCGGCCCCTCATCATCGGCCAGGATGTCGTCTTCAACGAGCGCATCGCGACGACGGCCAAAGGCCAGACCCAGCTTTTGTTTGTCGATCAATCGTCGATGTCGATCGGCCCCAATTCCGACCTGACGATCGACCGGTTCGTCTATGATCCGAAGAGCGGCACCGGTCGGCTGGCGATGAGCGCGACGCGCGGCTTGCTGCGCTATGTCGGCGGCAGGCTCAGCAAACACGACGGGGCGGTGACGCTGCGCACGAGCACGGCGACGCTGGCGGTGCGCGGCGGCGCCTTCATTGTCGACATCAGTGCCGGCGGCAAGACCGATGTCATCTTCATCTACGGCAACGGCTTGACCATTGCCGGCGTCAACGGCGCGGTCGAGACGCTGACGCGGCCGGGCTATCAGGTCACGATCACCCCGACCGGGGCGATATCATCGCCGCAGGCGGTATCGTCGGCGGTGCTGGGCCAATTGACCGGCGAGCTCGACGGCGAGCCTGGCCAGACCGGCGGCGCCAGCGTCGTCCCGACCGACGCGACCGTCGCGCAGCAGACCGGCGCGTTGAACCAGACGTTGGCGCAAACGCTGCAGAACATCGTCAATTCGACGCTGAACCCACAACCCAACGCCAATCCCACCACGTTCCAGTCGAATTTCAACCAGCAGCCGAACGTTCTCGGCGTTGTCTGCAACGGCAACAACCAGTGCAGCCTCATCTTCGGCGGCAGCAACCCGGCGTTCAGTTCCCAGTTGCCGCCGCCCGCGCCGCCCGCGCCGCCGCAGCCGCCGACGACGACGGTCTATTACGGCGGGCAGGTGAAGGGGACGGGCGACCCGACAACCGGCTTCAGCACGCTGGGCCAGCCGACCTCACCGGGAGACCCTAACGGCACGGTCCCCTATTCCGGCGGCACGCTGACCTATGCAGACGGGGCGCTGCAAAGCGGCATCTTCAGCGGCACGTTTGGCAATTTCGGGGCGATCGCGTTCCCGTTGCCGCTGTGCGCGACGAGTTCGAGCAGCGGCTGCACGACGAGCTTCGGGTCGTCCGGCACCTCGAGCGCGTTCGGCGCGTTCAGCGGCACCACGTACATGTCGGCCGATGACAGCTTTTTCTATGCGACGCTGACGCCGGCCAACGATCCGAGCGTGCGGCTCTTCGTCTTCGGCGGCGCGCCGGTTGATCCCAGCGTTTACCAGCCGACCGGCAGCACGCGGATCTTTGCCTTTACGGTGCAGCCCGACGCCGCGCTGCAATCGACGATCCCGTTCGTCCGCGCCGAGGCGGGCGGCAACCTGCCCAATGCGAGCGTCTCGCCGCTCTATATCGTCGCGCCGCCAACCACCGCGATCGGCGACGCCTCGACGGAGGCGGCCGCACGCGCCCTGCAGGCGAGCCTTGCGATCAGCGGCCAGGGGGCGAACCAGCAATCGGTCATCGCGGTGACGACCGGCACGATCGATACGTTGCAGAGCAGCGGCCAACCGCTGCTGGCAGGCCAACTGCGCGGCTCTTCAATGACGTCGGCGAGCGGCACGCCGACGACCCTGGATTCCGGCGTCAGCACGACCGTCGACGGTAACGGCAATACCTTTTACGGCGGCAATGCGATTTCCGGCTTTGTGCTCGACCAGACCCAGTACAACCCGGTCGCCGGCAGCGGCGTGCTTAGCGCGTCCGGCACCGGCGCATTGACCGGGGCCGCCGCCGGTTCCGCCGCGACCGAAACCGCGCTGTCCGGTGCGACGACAAGTTACGGCTTTGCCCAGGCCGCGCTGCCGACAGCGGTGCCGTCTGGCGTCGGCGCCAACCGTACGACCCAGGCGCTGAGCGGCTATTTCGGCGGCCTGATGTATACGAATGCCCAGCCGACGACGCCGTATATCCTCACCGGCAACGCGCAGATCAGCACCGATGCGGTGGGCAACCGCGTCCAGGCGACGCTGTCCGGCGCCGCCCAGTCGCCGGCGGCGGGAGTGACAGCGATAACGATGAACTTCGGTGGGCTGACCGGCGACGCCGGCTCGCGCGAGGCGTTCATCGACAACAATACGTTTGCGGCGCTGGAAAGCGCGTCAACGCCGCAGCAGATCACGATCGACGAGACGACGAGCAACCCGAGCGGGCAGCTTTTTCTCGTCAGTTCCGGCGCGACGACGAACCCGGCAACGGGGCAGTCAGCGGTGGCGGCGCTGCTGCCGAACGGCACGCTTTGTCAATGCCAGTACCTGCAATGGGGCTATTGGGGCGGCAGCCTGACGACCGCCGATAACGAGACGGGCAGCCCGCGCATCGACGCCGGGAACATCAACACCTGGGTGGCCGGCAGCATGACGCCGCTTGCCGATATGCAAAGTCTCGAAACCCAAGGTGCGAGCTTCACCTATACCGGCGCGGCGCTCGGCTCGGTGTTCAACAACGGCGCCAGCTATCTCGCCGGCGGCGGCTTCACCGGCACCTACAATTTCGGCACGCAGAGCGGCAGCTTCGCAATCTCCAATTTCGACGGGCATAATTTCGCCGTCTCCGGCGCGGCGCCGCTGAGCGGTGCGACCTATTCGTTCAGCGGAACGGCAAACGGCTTCAGCGGTAGTGTCAACGGCGCGTTTTACGGCCCGCAGGCGGCCGAGACCGGCGGCAATTTCGCCTTCCACTCCGTCGTGCCGGGCATCAACTATCTCGCGTCGGGCACCTTCGCCGGCACGGGCGCCTCCACCGGCAGGCCATAGAATAGGCGCCGGCTGTCCCGGCGCCTATTCTACCTTTCGCCGGCCGGCGTCGCCGACTATAGTCGACGACGGTAACACCGTCCCGTTTTCGGGCGGAAAAAAACGATTGGAACAGGAGAGGAAGCGCTATGGCGCAGACCGATGCAATTGCGTCCTCCGTCGCTTGGTACCGCACGCTCAGCCGGGCACAATGGCGCGTGCTGATCGCCTCAAACCTCGCCTGGCTGTTCGACGGGTTCGAGATCTACGCGCTGTTCCTGACGGTCGGGTTTGCGCTGCACCAGCTGCTCGCAGCGGCGCAATACAAGGACATCCCCGAATATGCCGGCTATGTGCTGGCAACGACCGTGTTCGGCTGGGCGACCGGCGGCGTCATCGGCGGCATCATCGCCGACTATATCGGCCGCAAAAAGACGATGATGCTGGCGATCCTCGCCTATTCCTTGACCACCGGCCTTTCCGCCGTCGCGTGGAACTGGGAGAGCTTTGCGGTGCTGCGGTTTCTGGTCGGCGTCGGCATCGGTTCGGAATGGGCGACCGGCGCCTCGATCGTCTCCGAATTGTGGCCCGATCACGCCCGCGGCAAGGGCGGCGGCCTGTTGCAGAGCGGCGCCGGCATCGGCAGCTTTATTGCGTCCGGCGTATGGCTGCTGATCGGCGGCCTCGGTCCCAATGCCTGGCGCCTGATGTATCTCGTCGGCATTCTGCCGGCGCTGTTGGTGCTGTGGATCTGGCGCGGCATTCCGGAATCGCCGCGCTGGGAGGAGGCGGCCGAGCGGCGGCGCGAAGCGCGCGCGTTGCAGGCGAGCGGCGCCGCGCTGGCCGCGGAGGATGCGGCGATGACCCGCTTTACCGTCGTCGACATGTTTGTCGACAAGAGCGTGCGCTGGCGGCTGATCGGCGCCTTTCTGATGATGCTCTCGGTGACCTTCGGGTTCTGGGGCGTGGCGACATTCGTGCCGACCTATGTCGGCAAGGTCGCCGCCGGAATGGGGTTGTCGGCGGCGTATTATTCGGCCATTGCCGGCCTGCTCGGTACCGGCGTCGCGATCTTCGGGTTTATCGTGTTGGGTTTCCTGGCCGATGGCATCGGCCGCAAGCCGACCGCGATGCTGTATTACCTGATGTGCATGGTGCTGACCCCGGTCGTCTATCTGTGGGCGCGTTCGATCGGCGAGCTGCTCGTCGCAGTCGCGGTCTTCGGCTTCTTTACCGGCGGCATATGGTCATGGGCGCCGATCTGGCTGCCGGAACTGTTCCCCACCCGCATGCGCGGCACCGCAGTCGCGTTCTGCTTCAACGCGCCGCGCTGGATTTCCTGCATCGGGCCGGTGATTGCCGGAACGCTGATCGTTGGGCTTGGCGGCTACGGCTATGCGGCGACCTATGTCAGCACGTTCTTTATCGTCGGCTTCGTCGTTGCGCCATTCCTGCCCGAGACCAAAGGCAAACCACTGCCGCACGCCTTGTGGCGTGAAGGACCCGCCGCCGCCTCGTAAGATTTCGGTCCTGCCGCCTTTGCCGCGCCGCGAGTCAATCATCCGGCGAGATCGGCGCGGCGCTGTCCTTCGCGGCCGCCGTCGCCTCGTCGCTGGTGTGGTTGCCGCGCGCCGCCGAGGCGGTTTCGATGCGCGCCAGATGCGCCGCCGTATTGACGATGGCGGTGTGTGAAAAGGCCTGCGGGAAGTTGCCGAGCAGGCAGCCGCTCCGCGGATCGTATTCTTCCGACAGCAGGCCGAGATCGTTTCTGACCGCGAGCAGGCGCTCGAACAGCCGGATTGCTTCGGCGCGCCGGCCGGTCAGCGCCAGGCTGTTGGCGAGCCAAAAGCTGCAGGCGATAAACGCACTCTCCCCTTCGGGGAGGCCGTCGGTACTTTGCCGTGTGTTGTAGCGGTAGACAAACCCGTCATGCACCAGCGAGCGCTCGACCGCCGCGATCGTGCCGCGGATGCGGGGATCGTCGGCTTTCAAGAAGCCGAGCTGCGGCAGCAACAGCAGCGAGGCGTCGACATCGCTCGCGCCGTAATATTGGACAAAGGTGTTTTGCGTCGTATCGAAGGCATTGTCGAGAACCTGCTGTCCGATCGTGGCGCGCACCTGCTTCCAGTGCTCGAGCGGCCCTTTGAGGCCGTATTGCTCGATCGATTTGATGCCGCGGTCGAAGGCGACCCAGCACATCGCTTTCGAGAACGTGAACTGGCGCGCGTCGCCGCGCACCTCCCACATGCCCTGGTCGGGCTTCTCCCAGATCTTTTCGAGAAAGCCGAGGAGCTCCTGTTGCAGATCCCAGGCGAAGGGGCTGGCCTCCAGGCCATAGCGCTGGCAGGCATAGAACGCGTCCATCAATTCGCCGTAGACATCGAGCTGCAGCTGCTCGTGCGCCGCATTGCCGATCCGCACCGGCCGGCTGTCGCGATATCCGGGCAGCCACGGAACCTCGTATTCGGTCAGCCGCCGCTCGCCCGCGAGCCCGTACATGATCTGCATTTCCGACGGATGCCCGGCGACCGCCCGCAGCAGCCATTCGCGCCAGGCGCGCGCCTCGGTGCGATAGCCGGCGCTCAGCAATGCGTAGAGCGTCAGCGTCGCGTCGCGCAGCCAGCAGAAGCGATAATCCCAATTGCGCACGCCGCCGAGCCGTTCCGGCAGCGATGTCGTAACCGCCGCGACGATGCCGCCGGTCGGCCGGTAGGTCAGCATCCTGAGCGTGATCAGCGAGCGCAGGATCGCCTCGCGCCAGCGGCCCTGGAGACCGCAGACGGCGGCCCAGTCGCGCCAGCGGTTCTCGGTCGAGAGCAGCAGGTCGAACGGGTCGCGGTAGCGGAACCCCTTGTGGTGCGACGGGTACCAGCTCATCGTAAACGGCACGCACTCGCCGGCGGCGACCGTGAACGCGCCCTCGGTCGTCAGTTGCGGCGTGCCGCCCAGCGCAATCGGCGTGATGAACTGCACCGCGTGCGGCCCGGCCACCGCGCTGGGGCCGCCGAGATGCCCGCGCACCCACGGAATGCCGCGACCGTAATCGAAGCGCAGCACGATCTCGGTGCGCATGCTGACCCGGCCGCGGTCGCCGCGCACCAGTCGAATGAGGTCAACCTGGTCTTCGCCCTCGCCGGACAGCGGCATGAAATCGATGACCGTGGCCGCGCCTTCCGCGGTTTCGAACGATGTTTCGAGGATGCCCGTCGGGCCGCGGTAGCAGCGCGAGGATCGCGCCTCCGGGTCCTGCGGCGCGATCAGCCAGCGCCCGTGCTGCGGCTCGCCGAGCAATGCCGCGAACACCGATTCCGAGTCGAACCGCGGCAGGCAGAGCCAGTCGATCGAGCCGCCGCGCGACACCAGCGCCGCGGTATAGGTGTTGCCGATGATGCCATAATCTTCGATCGGCGCACTCATAGGTTGTCTTTCGGCAAATTCCGCTGTCTCGATAACGCAATGCGGTGGCGATTGTTCGCCGCGCGGTGCGGCGCGGAAAGCCGCGGCATGCGGGCGGCCGTTGCGGCGGCAGGGGAGGTCGCGCCGGCTGCGCCGCAATGCGCACCGCGGGCCGCCGGATCGGTGTGCACAACCTGATGCGCGGCGCAAAAAAAGCAGGGCATGTTGCCCTGCGAGACTATCCTTGCGAATTCTTTTAGCCCGGCAACACAGCGCCACCGGGGTTTAACCGTCACCTCCCTAAACTCGGGCCAGGCTCTCGCCTGTGCGCATTGATTCCTGCGATAGTACGCATATCGCCGCACCGGGTCACGCGGTTTTTTCGCCCGGCTGGCTTTTTTATCGGCATCCCGGTACTAGATGCCCGATTTGCGCCCGCGTGCGAGCCGAAACCGATGCGCCTGTCCCAATATTTCCTGCCGCTGCTGCGCGAGAACCCGAGCGAGGCGCAGATCGTTTCGCACCGCCTGATGCTGCGTGCCGGCATGATCCGCCAGTCTTCGGCCGGGATCTACTCGTGGCTGCCGCTCGGCCTCAGGGTGTTGCAGCGGGTCGAGCAGATCGTGCGCGCCGAGCAGGACCGCTCGGGCGCGCAGGAAGTCCTGATGCCGACGATCCAGCCGGCCGAATTGTGGCGCGAAAGCGGCCGCTACGAGGATTACGGCAAGGAGATGCTGCGCATCAAGGACCGCCACGAGCGGGAAATGCTGTACGGCCCGACCAACGAAGAGCAGATCACCGCGATCGTGCGCGACGCCATCAAGAGCTATCGCGACGTCCCGAAGAATCTTTACCACATCCAATGGAAATTCCGCGACGAGGTGCGGCCGCGCTTCGGCGTCATGCGCGGCCGCGAATTCCTGATGAAGGACAATTACAGCTTTGATATCGACGCCCGCGGCGCCAAGCATTCCTACAACAAGATGTTTGTCGCCTATCTGCGCACGTTTGCCCGCATGGGGCTGAAGGCGATCCCGATGCGCGCCGATACCGGGCCGATCGGCGGCGATCTCAGCCACGAATTCCAGATATTGGCAGAGACGGGGGAGAGCGAAGTCTACTGCGACCGGCGTTGGCTCGATGCTGATGTGCTGGCCGAAGACCTCGACTACGACAGCGACCTCGAACCGTTCTTCCGCCACTGGACCGGCCTCTATGCCGCGACGGACGAGATGCACAAGCCGGCTGCCTGCCCGGTCCCGCCGGACCAGCTCGTCACGGCGCGCGGCATCGAGGTCGGCCATATCTTCTATTTCGGCACGAAATATTCGCGGCCGATGGGCGCCGTCGTCGCCGGCCCGAACGGCGAAGAAATCCCGCTCGAAATGGGGTCCTACGGCATCGGCGTCTCCCGCCTCGTCGGCGCGCTGATCGAAGCGAACCACGACGATGCCGGCATCATCTGGCCCGAAAGCGTCGCACCGTTCCGCCTCGGCCTGATCAACTTGCGCCCCGGCGACGACAAATGCCGCAGCGCCGCCGACGATCTGTACGCCAAGCTGCGCAACGCCGGCATCGATGTGCTCTACGACGACCGCGACGAGAGCCCGGGCGCCAAATTCGCCGCGATGGATCTGATCGGCCTGCCCGACCAATTGATCCTGGGGCCCCGAAGCCTCGCTGCCGGCACGATCGAATGGAAGGAGCGCCGCACCGGCACCCGCCAAGACCTGCCGCTCGACGCCGCCGTCGCTACGTTTGCGCGCCCGCCGCGGCAGGAAGCATAACGATGACGGCCGAGTTGCCGCGTAAAGCGGTCAAGCGAAGGAATGCTCCCGTGCCTGTCGATGATGCCGAGAGCGAACGCCCGGCTGGGCAAGCGGATTACGACATGGCGAATTTGCGCCCCGCACGAACGGGTCCGCCGTTTGTCGTGTTCGTATCCCAAAAAGGCGGGGCGCGACACGACATCAGGATAAAGCTTGCTCGCGCGGCAAAAATACGTGCATCTGAGATGATCACCGTCGCGGTCCGGCCGGCGCCGCGAGTGGTCCGAGGCAGCATCAGCGCCGGGGAATTTGCCCTCGTCAGCCGCTGGATCGAGCTGAATCGGCAGGTACTGACTGACTACTGCGACGGGACCATCGAATACACAGGGGATTTGCTAGATGCGATCAAGCCGATGGACAACGCCGGATGATCTTCGGTGCGGTCGAGCGCATGATCGCCTTCCGCTATCTCAGAGCGCGACGGCAGGAGGGCTTTGTCTCGGTCATCGCGATCTTCTCGCTGCTCGGCATCGCGCTCGGCGTCGCGACCCTCATTATCGTCATGTCGGTCATGAACGGCTTCCGCGCCGACCTGATCGGTCGCATTCTCGGCCTCAACGGCCATCTTGCCGTTTATGGCGAGAGCAACGAAGTCAAGGACTTCGACGCCGTTGCTGCGACGGTACGTAAAGTTCCGGGCGTCGTCAGCGCGACGCCGCTCGTGGAGGGCCAGGTCATGGCGACGAGCGCCGGCGGCGCCGCCGGCGCGCTGGTGCGCGGCATCCGCGGCACCGATATCCGCGCCCGCAAGCTGATCGCCAACCACATTGTCGCGGGATCGCTCGCCGATTTCGGCGACGACGGCATCATTGTCGGCGACCGGCTGGCGGCGCAGCTTGGCGTCAAGGTCGGCAGCAGATTGACGCTGATCGCGCCGCAAGGCACCGACACCGCGTTCGGCACGTTGCCGCGCCTCAAGACCTACCGTGTCGTCGCGTTGTTCGATGTCGGCTTTTACGAATACGACAACACGTTTATCTTCATGCCGCTCCAGGCGGCGCAGGTTTTCTTCAAACTGCCGGATGCGGTCAGCTATCTCGAAGTCTTCGTCGCCCACCCGGACGACGCGAGCCATGAAGCCCGGCTGATTTCGGCGGCGCTCGGCGGCCACGCCCGCATTCTCGACTGGCAGAAGGCCAATTCGAGCATCGTCACAGCGGTCGAGATCGAGCGCAACGTCATGTTCCTGATCCTGACGCTGATCATCCTCGTCGCCGCCTTCAACATCATCTCCGGCATGATCATGATGGTGAAGGACAAGGGCCGCGACATCGCGATCCTGCGCACGATGGGCGCATCGCGGGGCATGATCCTGCGCATCTTCATGCTGTCGGGCGCCTCGATCGGCATCGTCGGCACGCTCGCCGGCTTCGCTCTCGGTCTTGTCATCACCGACAATCTCGAAGCGATCCGCCAGTTCCTGCAGAACATCCTGCATGTCAACCTGTTTTCCGCCGAGATCTATTTCTTCACCCGCATCCCGGCGCGCATCGACGGCGGCGAGGTCGCCGCGGTCGTGCTGATGGCGCTGGCGCTGTCGTTTCTCGCGACGCTCTACCCGTCGTGGCGGGCCGCCCGGCTCGACCCCGTCGAAGGCCTGCGCTACGAATGACCGCGCGATGAGCATCCGCCAATCCCGTCATTCCGGCGCAAGCGGGAACCCAGGGACCGAGGGTGGGGCGCTTGCCCTGGGTCCCCGCGTGCGCGGAGACGGGCGAAACGTGACGGCGGCGCCACAGCAGCAGCCGGCGCTCGAATTGCGCGGCGTCAAAAAAGTGTTCCGCCAGGGCGGCGCCGAACTGCGCGTACTGGACGGGGTCGATCTGGCGCTCGCGCCGGGCGAGATTGTCGCGCTGGTCGGCCCGTCGGGCGCCGGCAAATCGACGCTGCTGCATGTCGCCGGCCTGTTGGAGCGGCCGGACGACGGTGCCGTGCTGATTGCCGGGCGCGACTGCGGCAACCTCGGCGATGACGCGCGCACCGCGTTGCGCCGCCAGGCGCTCGGCTTTGTCTACCAGTTCCACCACCTGCTGCCGGAATTCTCGGCGCTGGAAAATGTCGTCTTGCCGCAGATGATCGCCGGTGCCGGGCGCGCCGCCGCCCGCGCCAAGGCCGAGGCGCTGCTGGCGCAGGTCGGCCTCGCCGGGCGCCTGGCACATCGCCCGGCGCGGCTGTCAGGCGGCGAGCAGCAG
>DATJSO010000162.1:0-31724 GCA_035504075.1 Allostellaceae bacterium
GCAAGGATTTCGTCGGTGTGTTCGCCGAGCGCCGGCGCCGCGCAACGGATCGCCGCCGGCGTCTGCGAAAACCGCGCCGCCGAGCGCGCTTGCCGCAGCCGGCCGGCGCCCGGATGCTGATATTCCTCGACAATCTGCATCGCCTCGACATGCGGATGGCGGATCACCTCGTTGCGCGTCAGCACCGGTGCGCAGGGCACGTCGGCGCGGGTCAGCCGATCGAGCCATTCGGCCGAGCGGCGGCCGAGCAGCACATCCTGGGTAATCTGCAGCCGCGCCTCGACGTTTTCGGCGCGCAGCGCCGGTGTCTTGAACCGCGGATCGTTCAGCCATTGCGGCTGTTCCAGGGCCTCGGTCAGGCCGCGCCATTGCCGATCGGTCTGCACCGCAACGGTGATGTAGCCATCCGCCGTCGCGTATATGAGTTCGATCGCGCTGGCCTTTTCCTGCGGCGGCAATCCGTCCTCAACAAAGGTTTGCGACGCCATGTCGGAAGACCACAGGAATTGCAGTATCGCCTCCAGCATCGACAGGCGGACGTGCTGGCCCTCGCCGGTGCGCTCGCGCGCCAGCAGCGCCGCGGTGATCGCCTGCGAGGCGGTGATGGCGGTCAACTTGTCCGGCAGGATTGTGCGCAGCATGCGCGGCCGCACCTCGTCGGAACCGGCCTGTATCGTCGCAAGGCCCGAGAAGCCCTGGATCAGCGGATCGTAGACCGGCTTTTGCGCATAGGGCCCCTTTTCGCCGAAGCCGCTTATCGAGACGTAGACGATATCGGGCCGGGCGGCGCGGATCGCGTCTTCGCCGACGCCGATCCGCTCGGCGACGCCAGGGCGATAATTCTGCACGAACGCATCGGCCGTCGCGGCGAGCCGCTTGACGGCGGCGACCGCTGCCGGGTGCTTCAGGTCGAGCACGATCGAGCGCTTGCTGCGGTTGTTGTTGAGGAAGGAGGCCGCGAAGCCGCCGCGCCGGTTTGCGCCGGCGCGGGTATGGTCACCGCCGTCCGGAGCCTCGACCTTGATCACGTCGGCACCCTGGTCGCCGAGGATCATCGTCGCGAGCGGCCCCGAGACGTTCGAGGTCAGATCGATAATGCGAAAACCGGACAGCGGACCGGGCATGCGCGCGCCTCTCGCCAAGGGAAATGTCGACGCGAGCGCGGATGCTATTACAACGGGCGCAGCGCGCCGACCCTTTTTCCGCCCGGCAGCCGCTTCGCCGCGATTACCCGCCGGCGCCGGCGTTTTTGAACGGGTGCCGCTCGAAGCGCGCCAATTCGCTGGCGACAACCGTGCACGTGGCGACCGGCCCTTTTGTCGGGTCGGCCAGCGCGCTGACCAGGAAGAATTCGGCGAACCGCTTTGTCGCCCGCGCTTCGTCGCCGCTGTCGTCGGTAGCGGCCGCGATGAGGCCGCGGATGCGGCGGCCCGCCGCGACGACCTGATCGGGAGCGATGCCGCAGCGGTGCGCGTTGCCGAGCAGAAACCCGCCATCGGCGGCGATACGGTCTGCGTCAGTCAGGCTCGGACTGGCGATCAGCAACGCGGCCACAGTCGTCGCAGCGAGCAGCATGACGTCTTCCCTCGGTTGCTCTTAATCGAACACCGAGATGACCGTTTTTGTTGCGCCGATGTCTGTGCGTCTACCGTCGCTTTACCGGGACGTTTTCATTGCACGTAATAGTGGATTTCTAGGAGAAGACAGCCCCGCTCGGATTTGAAGGGTCCGTGCGCGGCGCCGGGCGGACGGCAGGCATAGGTGCCGGGTGCGAAGCTCTCGCCGCCCTTGCCTGCGGCGTCGTTGCCGACCGTCAGGTCGCCATCGACGAGATAGACCTCTTCCCAATAATCGTGGACAAACGGCGCCGTCGTATAGACACCCGGCGCAAACCGCAGCAGGCGTGTGCGCATGCCGCTCTGTCGGGGTTCGTCGAGGCCGCCGGCAAGGATTTTCTGCTCGATGCCGGGCGGATAACCCGGCGGCGTCTCCCAACCCTGAGCCATATCGACGGCGTGAAATTCGAGATGCGGCTTGTCGACGGACATCGGAGCTCCTGTTTAGCGCGGCCTCAGCGTCGGAAAGGCGATGACGTCGCGGATCGACGGGCTGTCGGTCAACAGCATGACGAGCCGGTCGATGCCGATGCCGAGTCCGCCGCACGGCGGCAGCCCGTATTCGAGCGCCGTCACATAATCCTCGTCGAGCGGCTGCGCCTCCTCATCGCCGGCGGCGCGCGCCAGCATCTGCGCCTCGAAGCGGGCGCGCTGGTCGAGCGGGTCGTTGAGCTCGGAGAATGCGTTGGCGATCTCCCAGCCGTAGACATAGGTCTCAAACCGCTCGACGAGCCGCGGATCGCTTTGGTCGGCCTTGGCCAACGGCGAAATGTCGCGCGGAAACCCGGTCACGTGCACCGGCTGGATCAGCCGGTTCTCGACATGCGCGGCGAACACCGCCTCCAGGGACTGGCCCCAACTTTCTTTCCCGGTTATCGGGACCGAAAGACGCCGGGCCGCCTCGCGCGCCGCCGCAGCGTCGGTGAGCGACATGAAATCCGTGCCCGTCGCCGCCGATACGAGGTCCGCCATCGAGCGGCGCGGCCACGGCGGCGACAAATCGATGGCGGTGCCGCCATAGCCTATCTTCATGCCGCCGGCCGCCGCCTCGGCGACGTGCGCGACGATTTGTTCGGTCAGCGTCATCATGTCGGTGTAGTCGGCGTAGGCTTCGTAAAGTTCGAGCGTCGTGAATTCCGGATTGTGGCGCGGCGACAGGCCCTCGTTGCGAAAGCAGCGGTTGATTTCGAACACCTTTTCCGACAGTCCGCCGACCACCAGCCGCTTCAGATGCAGTTCCGGCGCGATCCGCAGGTAGAGTTCGATGTCGAGCGCGTTATGGTGGGTCACGAACGGCTTGGCCGAGGCGCCGCTCGGGATCGTGTGCAGCATCGGCGTTTCAACTTCGAGATAGCCGCGCTCCAACAGAAACGCGCGCATCGCCGCGACGATGCGGCTGCGCCGGCGCAGCGTCTCGCGGCTCTCGGGGTTCATGATCAGATCGAGATAGCGCTGGCGATAGCGCAGCTCGATATCGGCAAGACCGTGATATTTTTCCGGCAGCGGCCGCAACGCCTTCGCCAGCAGCACCAGCGTCGTCGCATTGACCGTCAACTCTCCGCGCGCCGTGCGCCTGACGCGCCCGGCGACGCCGATCACGTCACCGATATCGAGCAGCTTCAGCAGCGCGAGACCGTCGGCTTCGAGTTCGTCCTTGTGGCAGAACGCCTGGATCTTGCCCGAGGCGTCGTGCAGATCGATGAACATGCCGCTGTTGCGCATCGCGCGGATACGGCCGGCGATGCGCACATCGTCATTGGTTAGGGCGCCGGCCGGCAATTCGCGATAGCGCCGGTCCAGTTCCGCCGCGTTTGCGCTACGCGAGAACCGCACCGGATAGGGATCGACGCCGCGCTCGCGCAACGCCGCCAGTTTGTCGAGGCGCACCCGGCGCAGCGGATCGTCGTTATCGGCGCTCATCACGTCCCTTTCGCCCATGGCGGCTTCTCCGGGCCAGCCACGTCTTAAATTCTTAATCCGTGGGCATGCAAGACGTGGACGCGCGGGTCACGCCCGCGCCGCGGGGTTGCGATACCGGGGAGCGCAACCCGGCTCAATCGCCGGCCGCGGCCGCGGCGGCTTCGACCTCGTAACGGGCGAGGTCGATGACTGCCTCGTGGAAGCGCTTCAACGACCCGTGATGACCGACGCTGACGATCGTCGGCCGCCATTCGGCCTCGCGTAACAACCGGTAGAGCGATGCCTCCGCCGTCTCGTCGAGCGCCGAGGTCGCCTCGTCGAGGAAGATGATCTCGGGGCGGGCGAGAAGAACGCGGGCAAAGCCGATGCGCTGCTGTTCGCCGCCCGATAGGCGCTGCGCCCAGATCCCTTCTTCATCGAGGTTCGCGATCAGATAGCCGAGGCCGACCGCGCGCAACGCCGCCTCCACCTCGGCGCGCGGCGGCTTGTGGTCGGCGGCAGGATAGGCAATCGCATCGGCCAGCGTGCCGAGCGGCAGGTAGGGGCGCTGCGGCAGGAACAGGGTGCTGTCGCCGCCGACCCGTACTTCGCCGCGGCCGAACGGCCACAGCCCGGCGATTGCTCGCAACAATGTGCTCTTGCCCGAGCCCGACGGCCCGGTAACGAGCAGCGGCTGCCCGGGCCGCGCCGCCAGCGCAATATCCTCGCGCAGCAGCTGCCCGGACGGCAGCGCCAGGTCGAGCCCGTGCACCGCGACCCCCTCGCCGCCGCGCGCGACGGCGATCGGCTGCGGCTGCTGGCGTTGGTCGGTGATATCGTCGACCTTGCTGCGGAAACCCTCCAGTCGTTCGACGACCGACTGGTATTCCGCGATGTCGGTGTAGCTGTTGACAATGAACGACAAGGAATCCTGCACCTGGCCGAAGGCGGATGAGATCTGCATCAGCCCGCCGAGCTGGATCTGCCGGGCGAAATAACGCGGCGCCGCGACGATGAACGGAAAGACGACCGCCACCTGGGCATAGCCCGTCGTAAACCAGGTCAGCTTTTTGCGCCGCCGGATCACATCCCACCAGTTCAGCACGATGCGCGTAAAGCGACCCTGAAACACATCCATTTCGTGCGCTTCGCCGCGATGAAACGCGACGCTCTCGGCGTGTTCGCGCAGGCGCACCAGGCTGAAGCGGAAATCCGCTTCGTAGCGCTGCTGGTTGTAGAGCAAGCCGACCAGCGGAAAACCGATCCGCTGCGTAAGCCATGTGCCGCCGATCGCATAGATGATCGCGGCAAACACCATGTAGCCGGGGATCAAGAAATGATGCCCGCCGCCGAGCGGGATCAGCAGCGCCCCCGACAGCGTCCACAGGATGAACAGAAACGAGAACAGCGTTACGACCGAATTGAGCAGCCCGAGCGACAGCGCGAGGCTGATCGACGTGAACCGGTCGAGATCCTCGGAGATGCGCTGGTCTGGGTTGTCCGTCGCGCTCTTGTCGAACTGCATGCGGTAATAGGTCTGATCGCCGAGCCAGTCGTTGAGGAACCGCTCCGTCATCCAACGGCGCCAGCGGATCTGCAGGATCTGGCGCAGGTAGAGCGAATAGACCGCATCGACGATCAGCGCCGTCGCGATCATGCCGAAGATCGCGAACTGCCACCAGAACTCGGTCCAGTTATAATTCTGCAGCGCATTGTAGAAGGCGTTGTTCCAGATGTTGAGCCGAACATTGAGCCATACCGAGGCGAGGTTGAGCGCGACGACCGCCGCCAACAGCGCGCTCGCCGACCATTTTTCATCGCCCGTCCAGTACGGCCAGGCGAGCTTCCAGGCGGCGCGCAGGAAACCCCACTTGGACGACCCCATTCGCACTCTCCGTCCGTCTCTGCCTCATACTATCGGAAGCCCAGCGCGGCGCCAGCCGGCACGCCGCACACGATGACCGGCGCCGAGCCGCCCGCCCTCGCGATGGCCCGCAGCGTCTGCCGCACGCTGGCGCAGCTCGGCTATGCCAGCCTCGCCGAGTTCGCGCTCGCCAACGGCCGTCGCGCCGACATCATCGGCCTTCGCCGCAACGGCGAGTTGATCATCGTCGAAATCAAAAGCTCGCTCGCCGATTTTCGCGCAGATCGTAAATGGCCCAGTTACAAAGAGTATGCGGACCGGCTGTATTTCGCAGTTCCGCAGGAGTTTCCTTCGCCCTTCATCCCCGAAGATTGTGGCCTGATAGTGGCAGACGCATTCGGTGCCGCAATCCTGCGAGACGGCGTCTCGACTTCACTGACCGCCGCGCGGCGCCGCGCGGTGACACTGCGGTTTGCGCTTGCCGCCGCGTCTCGCCTTCATCGCCGCCTCGACCCGGATGCCGCTCTCCGCCTGCCGGACGGCGTATGATTTACAACCGATCGGCCTTGCGGAGCAGGACGTACAAGGCGCCGTTTCCGCCATGCTGCGGCCGGGCCGGCGCGATCGTCAGGATGTGGGCGCGCAGGCCCGGCTCGGCGAGCCAGCGCGGGGTTGCAGCCTTCAGCACGCCGCCGCTGACGCGCCCGTGGCCGGTGATGACGAGAACGCAGCGGCGGCCTTCGGCGCGTGCTCCCGCTACAAAGCCGACGAGTGCGCGATGTGCCTCGTCCTGGGTCATGCCGTGCAGATCAAGCCGCGCTTCGAGCGGATAGCGGCCGCGCCGCACCCGCTCGGCGGTGCGGCGATCGATGCCGGCGAACACGGCCGCCGGCAAGTGTCGATCCGCAGGCGCCGTCGCCACCGGGCCGGCCGCCGCTCGCTCGCCCGCGGCACGGCGGATGCCTTCCGCCTGGTGCGCGGGCGGGTTGCGATGGAGGGAACGGCGGCGATCGGGCAGCGGTATGACGCCGGCCATGGCGCGGCGCCACAGGTCGGTTTCGTCAGGCGACGGGCGCGGCATCGCCGTCCCCTTGACCCGCCCCGACGGGCGGCAAGGGCGGGGGGTCGATCAGCACGATATGCAGCCGGCGGGGGCCGTGCGCCCCCAATTCGATGCGCTGCTCGATGTCGCCGGTGCGCGAGGGGCCGGTAATGAAGTTGACCGTTCGCGGCATCGCGGCCGGTTTTTCGCCGGTTTGGTCCCGCACGAGATCCCAACCGTCTTCATAGCCGGCGACGACCTGGCCGGCGCGCACGACGACGATATGCGTATCGGGCAAGAAATTGAGGCTCGTCGGCGCCGCCGCGCTCGAGGCCAGCATCAGCGTGCCGGTCTCGGCGATCGCCGCGACGCACGGCGTCAGCGACACCGCATCGGCGACGTCCGCCTTGCCGCGGCGGATCTGCAGCAGCGGCCGCTCGTGCCACGGGATTGCATCGATCGCCGGGTCAGGCGCCATGACCAGTTCGGCTGGCAGGTTTTCCGCTGCGAGATAGCGGGCGACTTCGCCCGGCACGTCGGCGGCGGCGGTCACGCGAGCTACCGTCGCCTGCACCTCTTCGGCCATCGCCACAAACAGATCGATGCGGCCGCGCCGGTCGAGCGCGGCGGCGCGCGCCGGCACGAGGTTGCGCTTGTGCGCCGCAAGCCGCGCGTCGAGCGCCGCGGCCCGATCCGCCGGCAACGCCCCGCGCCCGAGGCCGCGGCGAATGGCGGCGAGGATGTCGTCACGCGCACTCAACTCGACGACCCTTTGCGCCACCAAGTCTGCCGCTCGCCGCGGCGTCGGCTCCACAGCGACTGAAACGTAGAGCCCTGCGGCGCCGGCATGTCGCGCACCAGGGTCCACCCGGACGCAAACGGCAGGCTGCGGAAGCGGCCGCGCGGCCGCCCGAACCAGCCAGCCAGCCGGCCGGCTGCTTCGGCCAGCGCGTGATACAACCGCGGCCGCTGCGCCAGCCAAGCCCAAATGCGCACACCCGAACGGTACGCCCGCCGGCTCAACCCGTCGGCAAATTCGCGCTCGCGCCAGTGCCGCATCATGTTGGGCAACGGGATCTTGACCGGGCAGACGCTTTCGCAACGGCCGCAGAATGTCGACGCATTCGGCAGGTGCCCGGCCTCGCGCAGGCCAACCAGCGCCGGCGTCAGCACCGCGCCCATCGGCCCCGGATAGACCCAGCCGTAGGCATGCCCGCCGACCGCGGCATAGACCGGGCAGTGGTTGAGGCAAGCGGCGCAGCGCAGGCAGCGCAGCATGGCGTGAAACTCGCCGCCGAGCATTGCCGAGCGGCCGTTGTCGAGCAGAACCACGTGGTATTCGTCGGGACCATCGAGGTCGCCCACGCGGCGCGGGCCGGTCGAGACGGTCGTGTAGGTGGAAAATTCCTGCCCGGTCGCCGAGCGCGCCAGCAGACGCAGCAAGGTTGCCGCGTCTTCGAAGGTCGGCACGATCTTCTCGATGCCAGCCAGTACGATATGCACGCGCGGCAGGATCTGCGACAGGTCGCCGTTGCCCTCGTTCGTGACGATGATGCTGGAGCCGGTCTCGGCGACAAGGAAATTGGCGCCGGTGATGCCGACCTCGGCGGCGAGAAAGCGCGGCCGAAGCACGGTGCGCGCCTCCTCGCACAATTGCCGCGGCTCGGCGAGCGGACGGGCGGGGTCGAGCGCGGCATGGGCGGCGCGAAACGTCTCGGCGACCTGCTCCTTCATCAAATGAATGGCCGGCGCGATGATGTGGCTCGGCGGCTCGTGCCGCAATTGGATGATGTATTCGCCGAGATCGGTCTCAATGGGCGTGATGCCGTGCTGCTCGAGATGGTCGTTGAGCGCGATCTCCTCGGCGACCATCGACTTGCCCTTCGCGACGACGCGAGCGCCGGCGGCACGGCAGATCTCGAGCACCCGATCACGCGCTTCGGCGGCATCGCGCGCCCAATGCACGCGGCCGCCGGCCGCGACGACACTTTGTTCGTAGCGCTGCAGATAAAAATCGAGGGCGGCCAGCGTCTCGTCCTTGATCCTGCGTCCCTCCTCGCGCAAGGCCTCGAACTCGGGCAGGCGCCCGATCGCCTGCAAGCGGCGCGCCGGAAAACCGGTGCGGGCCAGGCCAAGCGCGCGCTGCAATACCGGGTCGGCGAGGCCGGCGCGGGCATTTTCGCGAAAGGCGTGGCTCGTCGGCTGCACGAGAGCCTCAACGCCCCGGCGCGCCAAGCGCCGGTGCGTCGGTCATGCCGGCGAGCACCTCGGCGACATGGCGCGCTTCGATGCGGATGCCGAGACGGAGGAGCTTACCCGCGATGTTGAGCAGGCAGCCGAGATCGCCGGCGAGTACCGCTTCGGCGCCCGACGCGGCGATCTCCGCCGCCTTGTCGCCAACCATCTTGTCGGAAATCTCCGGGTATTTGACGCAGAACGTGCCGCCAAAACCGCAGCACACCTCGGCTCCCGGCATCTCGACAAGCCGCAGCCCGGCGACAGAAGCCAGCAGAAGACGCGGCTGCGGCTTGACGCCGAGTTCGCGCAACCCCGAGCAGGCGTCCTGATAGGTCACCCGCTTCGGCCAGCGAGCGGTGATCTCGCGCATGCCGCGGACATCGACGAGAAACGACACGAGTTCATGCGTGCGGGTCGCCAGTTCCTCTGCCCGCGCCCGCATCGCCGGCTCGTCGGCAAACAGCTCAGGATAATGCACTTTCACCATACCGGCGCACGACCCTGACGGGGCGACGACGTAGTCGTAGCCGGCAAATGCCGTGATGACCTGGCGTGCAATCGCCTTGGCGTCGGCGCTATCGCCCGAATTGTAGGCCGGCTGGCCGCAGCAGGTTTGCGACCGCGGCACCTCTACCGTGCAGCCGGCGCGTTCGAGCAGCGCGACCGCGGCAAAGCCGATATTGGGCCGAAACAGATCGACCAGGCAGGTGATCAGCAACCCAACGCGCGCCGGCTCGGGCATTCGCGGGTCAGCCGCTCGACGTCGCCACCAGCACCCAGTTCGGGTCGGTCGAACGCGTATCGCGAACGAACGTCCAGAAATCCGTCTTTTCGATCGGACGCTCGGGATCGCCATCGACGACGCTGGCGTCGCGCGACCGCAATACGTGGATCTGGTCGGATACGAACTTGATCGTCACGCGGGCCAACCGGCCGGCAAGCCCGGCCTCGACGATTTCAGCCTGCTTCAGCGCGACAATCCGCGTTTCGAGCCGCTCGCCGGCAGTGTCGCGCTCGTCGATGGCGGCGCAGAACGGCCGGAATACCTCGTCGCTCAGCAGCGGCCGCAAGCGGGTTTTGTCGCCGGCAGCAAAGGCATCGACGACCGTCGCGAACGCAACCCGCGCGCCGGCGACGAATTGTCCCGGATCAAAGCCGGGATCGGCGGCGCGGATCTGCCCCAGCGCGTCCTGCACCCCGCCCGCCGGCGGCGCATTGAGCCGCGGCATCGGCTGCGGCGCCGCCCGATGGCCGAACGCGACGACATTGCCGCGCGCGGCCGGCGGTCGCCCCATCAGATCGCGGCGCCGCTCGTTGCCGGTCCGGCGGCCCAATACGCTGCGCAGCCGCAATACCAGGAACACCGCGATCATCGCGAACAAAACGATGTCGAAATAATGTGGAAATGCGTCCATCAGCACCCGGGACCCTGTGATCTCCCGGCATGTCCCGGGCAAGCCTTGCGGCGATTAAGCCTAGATAGGCCCTCACCGCCCCGCCGACAAGCGGAACCGCAGTTAACACCGGTTCACGCGATTGCGACGCCGGGGCAATCCGTGCTAGCCAAACCCGATCGTTGCTCGGCGGCCGGGGAGAAACCAATGTCCGACGATATCATCGGCAACGGCCCGGCTGGAACGCCGCAAGCCGGCCCG
Organism: Allostellaceae bacterium; assembly: GCA_035504075.1. Classification (GTDB taxonomy): domain Bacteria; phylum Pseudomonadota; class Alphaproteobacteria; order ATCC43930; family CGMCC-115725; genus DATARH01. The sequence continues at coordinate 10,315 of DATJSO010000162.1, forward strand.
GCCGGCGCACCGGCGCTCGGCCAGCAGCTGGTCGTGAATATCCAGTACATCAAGGATTTGTCATTCGAGAACCCGCGCGCGCCGCACAGCCTGCGGCAGCAGACCGGGCAGCCGTCGGTGGATATCAACGTCGATGTGAAGGCGCAGGGATTGGGACCCGACACGTTCGAGGTCATTCTGACGATCAACGCCAGCGCCAAGGTGCAGAACGAGCCGCTGTTCCTCGTCGAGCTGGCGTATGGCGCGGTCGTCACCGTTCGCAACGTGCCGCAGGAGCTGCTGTCGCCGATCGTTCTCGTCGAGACGCCCCGCATGATGTTTCCGTTCGCCCGCAACATCATCGCCGAGACGACGCGCGACGGCGGTTTTCCGCCGCTGATGATCAACCCGATCGATTTCGCCGACCTGTTGCGGCGCAAGTCGGCCGGCGCGGCACCCGGCGAGCCGGCAGGCAGCGCGACCGTCTGAAGCCGACAGTCGCGCCGTGCTCGCCCGCATTCTCGATCGGTGTCTCAAGCGGCGGCAACAGGCGCGTCGCGATCTCAGCCGACAAGCCGTTCCGGGCTGGCGTAGCGACGTTCCGGTGCACGCCGCGCACGCCGCGCGTCCGCGTCGCGACGGGCGTGAACATGATCCGGGCGCCGCGGCGGTGCCGGCGGCACATCGCCGTCTTCGCCTTCCGCCGTCGCCATGGGCATCTCGTCATGCATGTCCATCAGCCGGCGCAACTGGTCCCGGCCGCGCGACAGCCGCGAGCGCACGGTGCCGACCGGTACGCCGAGGATCAGCGCCACCTCCTCGTAACGCATGCCTTCGAGGCCGACCAGCAGGATCACTTGCCGCTGTTCCTGCGGCAGTTTGGCGATCGCCGTTTCGAGATCGCGCAGCTGCAGCGAGGCATACGCGTTGGATTGCACGGTCAACACCGGCGCCATATCCTCAACCGCGACGCTGACGCCCTCGCGCACCGACCGGCGCACGTCGTTGACATGCTGGTTATGCAGGATCGTGAACAGCCACGCCCTGAGATCAGTGCCGGGCTGCCACAGATGCTGCTTTGCAACGGCGCGGGTGAGGCAGCTCTGGACCAGATCGTCGGCGCGCGTCACGTCGCGGGTCAAGGCCCGGGCGTAACGCCGCAGCCGGGGGATCTCCGTTTCGAGCAGCCGGGCAAAATCAGTCATGCACCACCTCTGTGTTGAACCAGCACCGCGGCACCGCCGTGGCAACGATTGACGCAAGATATAGCGAGGTGATGTAACCCCATGATGTACCGAGAGGCTCACCTCGGTAAAATGTTGTAACCGTACCGCCCGAGCGCGAATCCGGCCGGTGAACCGCGCGCTCTTTGTAACAGAGGCCGGCGCTTTGGATGCGGCGCGCGCTACGTCGGTGTTGCCGGCCGGGCTGGGATGGTAGCGTCTGGATGCAAGGCACAGCCGGGCTGGAGGGGTCAAGATGGCGGTCGTCGAAACCGAGGAACACGGGCAGGTCTTGGTCGTGCGGATGAATCGTCCGGAACGGCTCAATGCGCTCAGCTACGAGATGCGCACCAGGCTGGCCGAGACGTGGAGCGAATTTCGCAACAGCGACCGCTTCGAGGTTGCGATTTTCACCGGCGCCGGCCGCGCCTTCTGCGCCGGCGAAGACATGAAGGAGACGCTCGCCGCCAACCTGCCGGGCGGGCGGCGGCCCGATATCGAGGACCCGTTCATGTCGGGAGCGCTCGAAAAGCCGGTTATCGCCGCCGTCAACGGCTATGCGATGGGCGGCGGCTTTATGCTGGTCGAGCGCACCGATCTGCGCGTCGCGGCCACGGGCGCGATCTTTGAGGTGTCGGAGGCGAAGCGCTGGCTGCTGGGCGGTTACAACCACGGACACATTGCCAATCTGCCGTATCCGATCGCGATGGAGATGGCTTTGGGTTTCCGCTTCACGGCCGAGCGGTTCTACCAGATCGGCTTTATCAACCGGCTCGTTGAGCCGGAGCTGCTGCTCCCGGAGGCGATGGCGATGGCCGAGCACCTGCTGACCCTGCCGCCCGCCTCCCGCGTCAATACCGTGCACATGATGCGGCAGATGCGGCCGTCGCCCGGGCCGGCGGTGCAGCGGCTGGCGGCGGCACTGCACGAACACGGCGCAAAAAGCGACCTGATCGAATCGCGCGCCGCCTTCGCCGAAAAACGCCGGCCGCTATGGAAAGGCTGGGACGATCCCGAAGACCGCCATCGCTTACCGACGCTCGACAGCATCAGCGGTGATTAAGGGCAGCGGCGGACTTCATCAAAGCAACCCACGGGATCAAAGCAACCCACGGGCGGCGACTGACGCGCTACGCCGTGGCGGCGAGCCACAACGGCTGGTTGATGGCGGCAAGCATTGCCAGATGCGCCACCAGCTCGTCGGGCGTCGGCGCATGCGGCCGGGCTGGGCGCGGCGGTCGCCGTGTCACGTCGATCTCAGTCAGGCCCTCGATCGGCGCTCCCGCCGCGAAATCGAGGCCGGGTTGGCGACCGCCGAGCAGTTCGATGTAAACCGCCGCGAGCAGTGCACAATCGATTTCGGCACCGTGCAACTCACGTTCGGAGCGGTCGACCGCAAATCGCCGGCATAATGCATCGAGGCTCGCCGGCGCGCCCGGAAAGCGGCGGCGTGCGACCGCCAGCGTATCGACAAACGGGCAGGCGAGCCCCGGCCGCCCCAGCCGCGCCAGTTCGGCGTTGATAAAGGCGAGATCGAACTCGGCATTATGGATGACCAGCCGGTCGCCGGCGATGAATGCCGCCAGCTCCTCGGCGATGGCGGCAAACGGCGGATGCGTCGCGAGAAACTCGGCCGTCAGACCGTGCACCGCCAGCGCATCCGCCGGCATATCGCGTTCCGGATTGATGTAGCGGTGGAATTTCCGGCCGGTCGGGACGTGATGCATCAGCTCGACGCAGGCGATCTCAACAATGCGATGGCCCGCCTGCGGATCGAGGCCGGTTGTCTCCGTATCGATCACGATCTCCCGCATCGCTTCCCCCCTTTGCGGTCCTGCATCTGGCCGGCGCGCAGCTGCCGCACGATGCCGGCCAGGCGTCGATAACTCGTGCCGCGGCCGAGCGCGGTCTGCACGACAAAATCGGCGCGGCGGCGCTTTTCTCGATCAGGCATCTGCGCTTCGAGGATCCCGGCAAGCCGCCTCGCGCTCATCCCCGGTCGCCGCAGGACGCGTTCGCGCTGCAATCGTGCCGGCGCCGATACGACAATGACGAAATCACAGCGGACGCCGCCGCCGGTCTCGAACAGCAACGGGATGTCGAGGACGACGAGCCGTTCCCGCCGCGCGCGGGCGCGGGCGACAAAGCGCTGTTCGGCGGCTTGCACCAGCGGATGCAAAATCGCTTCAAGCTGCCGTAACGCGGGCGCGTTGTTGAAAACGCGCTGCGCGAGAAGCTGCCGATCAATGCCCCCTGTCGCGCCGCGGACGCCGGGAAACGCGGCCTCGACCGGCGCCGTGGCCGCACCGCCCGCAGCCAGCAGCCGGTGCACCTCGGCGTCCGCGTCGAACACCGGCACACCGAGCCGCCGCAGCGTCGCCGCGGCGGTGCTCTTGCCCATGCCGATTGAGCCGGTGAGACCCAGAACGATCATCGCGGTCCTGCCAGCGTCGACAGTACCGCCGCGCGCAGTCCGCGGGTTGCGTCGACCGGGACGCCGAACCACGCCGCAAAACCCGGCCGGGCCTGATGCAGCAGCATGCCCAGCCCATCGACGACGACATGCCCACGCCGCCGCGCCGCCGACAACAGCGCCGTCTCCAGCGGCACATATACGATGTCGGCAACAATCGCCGTCGGCGGCAGTCGCGCGAGATCGATCGCCAGCTCCGGCTCGCCGGTCATGCCAAGGCTCGTCGTGTTGACCAGCAACCCGGCCTCGTGCAGGGCCTCGTCGCGGGCTTCCCAACCCCAAACCGAGATCCGCGGCGCAGCCGCAACGGCAAGATCGCGGGCCAGACACTCGGCGCGATCGCGGGTTCGGTTGACGAGCCGGATCTCGACGCTGCCGGCTTCGATCAGCGCGGCGACGACGGCCCGCGCCGCGCCGCCGGCGCCGAGCACCACAGCCGGACCCCGCGCCGCGCTCCAACTGGGCGCATGGTCGCGCAGGTTCTCACGAAACGCATAGGCATCGGTGTTGCTGCCTTCGAGGCGGCCATCTGCCGCGACGACGATCGTATTGACGGCGCCGATGCGGCGAGCCAGCGGATCGACGCAGTCGACCGCCGCCAGCGCCGCCTGCTTATGCGGCATCGTCAAATTGCAGCCGCGGAAGCCAAGGGCCGGCAGCGCGGACAGCGCCTGCGCCAGATGCTCGGGGCGAACCGGCAACGGCACGTAGGCGCCGTCGATGCCGTGTTCGTCGAGCCAGAAATTATGCAGCGCCGGCGAGCGCGAATGGGCAACCGGCCAGCCCATGATGCCGGCGAGCCGGGTTCGGCCGGAAATCCGCATCCTCTCTCCTACGCCGGCACGACGCGGCAGTCGCGCAGAAAGCCGAGCAATTCTATCAGCGGCAAGCCGAGAACGGCGAAGTGGTCGCCGTTAATCCGGGCAAACAGCTGAACCCCGCGGCCTTCGAGCCGGTAGGCGCCGACGGAACCCAGCAGCGACGCGCCTTCGGCGGCGAGATAATCTGCAAGAAAACCGTCGCTGAACCGGCGCATCGTCAATTCAGGCTCGACCGCTGCCTGCCACAGCATGTCGCCATCGCGGACGACGCACACGGCCGTCGCCAGCGTGTGCCGGCGACCGCGCAGCGCCCGAAGCTGCCGGCTTGCCCCGGTCATGTCGCACGGCTTGTCAAACCATTCTTCGCCTGCCGTGAGGATCTGATCGGCGCCGATCACCAAGGCAAAGGGGAAGCGCTCCGACACTGCGCAAGCCTTGGCGGCCGCCAGCGCCAGCGCGGCCTCGATCGCCGTTTTCCCGTCCTTGCGCGCGGCCCGCTTCACCATGCTCTCGTCGAGCGATGCCGGCTCGACCGCAAAAGCGACGCCCGCCGCACGCAGCAGGTTCGCCCGGGCGACACTTGCCGACGCCAGAATCAGCTCAGGCGTCGACGCCATGACGCCGCATCAACAGCCGGTAGATTGACGCCGCGGTCTCCTCGATCGAGCGTCTGGTCACGTCAATGACCGGCCAGTGGCGCTCGGCAAACAGGCGGCGCGCCTCGCGGACTTCGGCCCGCACCGCTTCGAGATCGGTGTAGTCGGTTGTCTCGTTGTGATCGAGCATGCTGAGGCGGTTGCGCCGCAGGTGAATGAGCCGCTCGGGATCATTGGTCAGACCGACGATCAACGGTTTCGTCGCGGAGAGCAATTCCGGCGGCAGGCTGACGCCGGGTACGATCGGCACATTTGCCGCCTTGACGCCGCGATTGGCAAGATACAGGCACGTCGGGGTCTTCGACGTGCGGGAGACGCCGACGAGGCATACATCGGCGTCGTCAATGCCCCAGCTCGATTGCCCGTCGTCATGGTTGATCGCAAAAGTCATTGCGTCGATGCGGGCGAAATACTCGCTATCGAGCAGATGCTGCTTGCCGGGCAGTCCCTGGCTTCGCCGCCCGAGATAGGCGGCAAGCGCGCCGATGACCGGGTCGAGAACCGGAATGGCTGGCACCTGCAGGCGCCGGCAGCCTTCCTGCAGCACCTCGCGCACCTGATCGTTGACGATCGTGAACAACACGAGCCCGGGATTGACCTCGACACCGGCAATGACCCGATCAATCTGGCTCTTTGTGCGCACCATGCTCCAGACATGCTCGATCGCCTGCGCCTCGTCGAACTGCACGAGGCACGCGCGCGCGACCGAATGGACTGTCTCGCCGGTCGAATCCGAAACAAGATGCAAATGAAACCGCGCTAACGCCAAAACATCCGCTCCGTCAACTTCAAGGCACTGCGGCTGTGCATCACCGCCGCCGAGCCTGGGGAAAAATGGCGGTGAATTGCCGCCTTTACATGTTGTCCCGGTTGCGCGGTCTGGGCAGCCGCTCTTATCAACGGCGTCGTCAACGTTCTGCCCATACCAGGAGCTACCGTGTGCAAATGACGTTCCACCCTATATTCATCCCACCGTTGTCACCCGCGCTGGCGACGCCAAGCGCCGGCAAACATGCGCTGTTCTAAAGGCATCCACACGATGAGCGCAAACCCTGCATCGCCGAAACGCCGCGGCGGAAAAATTCGGGGATAAACGATTATCCCCGGCTTTCCCTGCCCATCCACATCCTCTACATCATACGTGACAAGATTCATCGGAAGGAAGGAGTTGACGGCGATCTCCGGTGACAACGCGAGCCGCTTGATGCGTGCACTTGCCGGCGAGGCGGTAACGCCGCCCCCGTGGTGGTTGATGCGCCAGGCAGGCCGTTACCTGCCGGAATATCGCGCGTTGCGGGCGCGCGCCGGGACGTTCGTCGATTTCTGCCTCACACCGACACTGGCGGCGGAAGCGACGCTGCAGCCCGTACGTCGCTTCGGCATGGACGCGGCGATCCTGTTTTCCGATATCCTGTTGGTGGCGCAGGCGCTTGGCCAACGGCTCGATTATACCGAGGACGGCCCGGTGCTGCTGCCGATCGGTACTCCGTCAGAGGTTGCGCAGTTGCGCCTCGGCGGGATTTCGCGGTTGGCGCCCGTCTATCAGACGGTGCGGCTGGCGCGCGCAGCGCTGCCGGCGGAAACGGCGCTGATCGGCTTTGCCGGCGCGCCGTGGACCGTCGCGACGTATATGGTCGAAGGCGGCGCCAGTCGCGACTACCGCCGGGTCAAGGAGTGGGCCTACCGCGACCCCGCCGGATTTGGCGCCCTGATCGATCTCCTGGTCGAGGCGACGGTTTGCTATCTGTCCGAGCAGATAGCCGCCGGTGCCGATGTCGTGCAGCTGTTCGACAGCTGGGCCGGCGTGCTTCCCGAAGATGCGTTCGCCCGCTGGGTCGTTGGCCCGACGCGCGACCTCGTGCAGCGATTGAAACAGCGTTTTCCAACGGTGCCGATCATCGGGTTTCCGCGTGGCGCGGGTCTGCTTTACGAGCGGTATGCGGTGGAAAGCGGGGTCGATGCGCTCGGACTCGACACGGTTATGCCGCTTGCATTCGCCGGCACACGCCTGCAGCCGCGAATGCCGGTGCAGGGCAATCTCGACCCGGTTGCCCTGCTGGTCGGCGGCGCGGTGCTCGAACAGGCTGTCGCCGCGATCCGCGCGGTGCTCGAAGGCGGCGCGTTCGTGTTCAATCTCGGTCACGGAGTGCTGCCGCAGACGCCGCCGGAACATGTCGCGGCGCTTGCCGATCTGCTTGCCGCGCCGATCGGAGGCGGATGAAGACGCGCCGCGCCGTCGTACTGATGAACCTCGGCGGCCCCGATTCGCTCGCGGCCGTTCGGCCCTTTCTCTACAATCTGTTCGCCGATCCGGCGATCATCGGCCTGCCGGCGGCGCTGCGGTTGCCGCTCGCCTGGATGATCGCGGCGCATCGCAACCGCACCGCGCAGCGCATTTATGCGCATCTTGGCGGATCGTCCCCGCTGCTGGTCAACACGCAGGCGCAGGCAAACGCCCTTGAGGTCGAGCTGGGGCCGGAGTACCGCTGCTTCATCGCGATGCGCTACTGGCACCCGATGACGGCGGCAACAGTTGCCGCGGTCAAGCTGTGGCGGCCGGACGCGATCGCGCTGGTGCCGCTCTACCCGCAATTCTCGACGACGACGACGGCATCCTCGCTGGCGGCGTGGCAGCGGGAAGCGGCGCGGCAAGATCTCGATGCGGACACAAGCATCGTGCACTCCTACCCGACAGCCCCGGGATTTGTTGCAGCGCTTGTCGGCGCGATCGACCCGATGCTCGACCCCTCCGGTGCGCCGGCACGGCTGCTGTTCAGCGCGCATGGCCTGCCGATGAAGATCGTGCGCGCCGGTGATCCCTATCCGCGGGAGGTCGAACAGACCGCGCAGGCGGTCATCGCGGCAATGGGGCGGCCGAGTCTCGACTGGCGGGTCTGCTATCAAAGCCGTGTCGGGCCGCTGGCGTGGCTCGGGCCATCCATTGATGAGGAGCTGCGGCGCGCCGGCCGCGACAGGAGCGGCGTCGTCGTGGCACCGATCTCATTCGTTTCGGAGCATTCGGAGACTCTTGTCGAACTCGATCGCGATTATCGTCGCCTCGCACAGCAGTACGACGTCCCGTTCTATCGGCGGGCGCCGACCGTCGGCACCGATACGCGTTTCATCGCCGCCTTGGCCGGGCTGGTACGCGGCGCCGAACATTGTGCAGAACCGGGCCGGCCCGCGCCTGCGCCGGCATGAACAATCTGCTTGTCGCCGCCTTTCCGTGGCTTAAGGGGCTGCATATCATTGCCGTCATCGCCTGGATGGCCGGCCTTCTCTACCTGCCGCGGCTTTACGTCTACCATGCGCTCGTGCCGGTCGACTCCAAGCGGGCGGCGATGCTGGCGACGATGGAACGCCGCCTGCTGCGCGGTATCATGTGGCCGGCGCTGGTCATGACCTATGGGTTCGGCGCGGCGCTGGCGGCGACGCCGGAGATGGCGTGGGAATGGCATCGCGGCTGGATCTGGGCGAAGCTCGGGCTGGTTGCGCTGCTGACCGCGTATCACCTGATGCTGGGCCATTGGCGACGCGGCTTTGCCGCGGGGCGCTATCCGCACGGCTCGTGTTTTTATCGATTCATCAACGAAATCCCGACCATTCTGATGATCGCGATCGTGCTTCTCGCGGTCGTGAAGCCGTTTTGACGGACGCCGGATCGGCGCTGAACCAAGGCCCTTGCAATCGTGTTTGACTTGCATATCTCCTTTGGGTAAGGAAACCGCCACACTCCGCCGGTTCTTCCAGCTTTTCCGATAAGGCCGATCGCTGCCGCCCGCTCCGGGAGTCTGCCCGCGGCAGCGTCCGGCAGACCCGGCCAAACCCCTTGCCATCGCGACGCAAAGATCCATGAACCTCCAGGAACTCAAGCGGAAAACCCCGGCCGAGCTGCTCGCCTTCGCCGAGGAATTGCAGATCGAGAACGCCTCCTCGCTGCGCAAGCAGGACATGATGTTTGCCGTGCTGAAGCAGCTCGCCGAGAACGACGTGCCGATTTCCGGCGACGGCGTCTTGGAGGTGCTGTCTGACGGCTTTGGGTTTCTGCGCTCGCCCGAAGCGAACTATCTGCCGGGACCGGACGACATTTATGTCAGCCCGAACCAGGTGCGGCGCTTTGGACTGCGCACCGGCGACACGGTCGAAGGGATGATCCGCAGCCCACGCGACGGCGAGCGGTATTTCGCGCTTCTCAAGGTTACGGCGATCAATTTCGAGGAACCCGACCGGTTGCGGCACCGCATCAACTTTGACAACCTGACGCCGCTTTATCCGGAAGAAAAGATCGAGCTGGAACTCGACGACCCGAGCCGCAAGGACCTGACGACCCGCGTGCTCGACCTGATCACGCCGCTCGGCAAGGGACAGCGGGCGCTGATCGTGTCGCCGCCGCGCACCGGCAAGACCGTCATGCTGCAGAATATCGCCCACGCCCTGGCGGCCAACCACCCCGAAGTCTATCTGATCGTGCTGCTGATCGACGAGCGGCCGGAAGAGGTCACCGACATGGCCCGCTCGGTCAACGGCGAGGTCATCAGCTCGACTTTCGACGAGCCGGCGGTGCGGCATGTGCAGGTCGCCGAAATGGTCATCGAAAAGGCAAAGCGCCTCGTCGAGCACAAGCGCGACGTCGTCATCCTGCTGGATTCGATTACCCGCCTGGCACGCGCCTACAACACGGTCGTGCCGTCTTCCGGCAAGGTGTTGACCGGCGGCGTCGATGCCAACGCTCTGCAGCGGCCGAAGCGCTTCTTCGGTGCGGCCCGCAATATCGAGGAGGGCGGGTCGCTGACGATCATCGCAACCGCGCTGATCGATACCGGCTCGCGCATGGATGAAGTGATTTTCGAGGAGTTCAAGGGCACCGGCAATTCGGAAATCGTGCTTGACCGCAAGGTTGCCGACAAGCGCACCTTCCCGGCCCTTGACATCACGAAATCGGGCACCCGCAAGGAAGAATTGCTCGTCGATCGCGGCGTTCTCGCCAAGATGTGGGTCTTGCGCCGCGTGTTGATGCCGATGGGCACAAATGACGGTCTCGAATTCCTGATCAACAAGCTCAAAGAATCGAAGACCAACGCCGAGTTCTTCGACGCGATGAACACCTGACGGCGCTCTGATATCGAGCGCTGTTGCGGCGCTCGACGGGGGCGGCGCCGGGCCGCCGGCCGCAACCCAGATTGCACATCCGCACGCTGTTGTTTAAGAGAACACGACAGCTGCCAAATGGGGTTACGTCACGGCGCCGGTCGTGGCACAGTGCAGCGCGCCTGAGCTTCCCCGACGGAGACGTTATGCCGACCGCATCCAAGCATCCGGAAACGATCGTGCTGCATGCCGGCTATCGCAGCGACCCGACGACGGGTGCCGTCGCGGTACCGATCTACCAGACGACGAGCTATCAGTTCCGCGACGCCGAGCATGCCGCGAACCTGTTCGCGTTGAAGGAGCTCGGCAACATCTACACCCGCATCATGAACCCGACGAACGCGGTGCTGGAAGAGCGGGTAGCCGCGCTGGAAGGCGGGGTCGCGGCGCTGGCGCTCGCCTCGGGACAAGCGGCGTCGCTGTTTGCTGTCAACAATCTCGCCCAGGCGGGAGACAATTTTGTCAGCTCCACCGACCTCTACGGCGGAACCTGGAACCTTTTTCTGCATACGATGCAGCGCACGATGGGGATCGAGGTGCGCTTTGTTGATCCCGCCGATCCGGAGAATTTCCGCCGCGCCACCGATGCCAAGACCCGCTGCTATTATGCCGAGACGCTGCCCAATCCGAAGCTCGAAGTGTTCCCGATCGCCGAAGTTGCCAAGATCGGGCGCGAGATGGGCGTGCCGCTGATCGTGGACAACACGGCGGCACCGATGATCTGCCGGCCGATCGATCACGGCGCGGCGGTCGTCATGCACTCGACGACGAAATATATCGGCGGCCACGGCACATCGATTGGCGGCATAGTCGTTGACGGCGGCAACTTCGATTGGGAGAAGCATGCCGACCGCTTCCCGCTGCTGACCCGGCCCGACCCGGCCTATCACGGCGCCGTCTGGACCGAGGCGGTAAAGCCGCTCGGGCCGATCGCCTATATTATCAAGATGCGCGTCACTTGCCTGCGCGACATCGGCGCGGCGGCGAGCCCATTCAATGCGTTCCTGCACATCCAAGGCCTTGAGAGCCTGCCGTTGCGCATTCGCGCACATTGCGCCAATGCGGCTGCCGTCGCCGATTTCCTTAAGGGCCACGCGAAAGTCGCGACGGTCATCTATCCAAAGCTGATGGAAGGCGAGGCGCGCCGGCGCGCCGATGCATATCTGAAGGGCGGCTACGGCGGCCTGCTCGGCTTTGAATTGAAGGGCGGCAAGGATGCCGGAAGGCGCTTCATCGACGCGTTGCAGATGTTCTACCATGTCGCAAACATCGGCGACGCGCGCAGCCTCGCGATCCATCCAGCCTCGACGACGCATTCGCAGCTGACGCCGGCAGAGCAATTGCAGACCGGCGTCACGGAGGGCTATGTGCGGTTGTCCCTCGGCATTGAGCACCCGGACGACATCATCGCCGATTTGACGCAGGCGCTCGACAAGGCATGAATGGGTGATCTCAGCTCCCCTGGCGCGGGCTTGACCGGCGCATCCACGTCTGACACGCCGTTGCTTGAAACGACAAAGACGTGGCTGACCGGGTCGAGCCCGGCCAAGGAGGATCGAGCGATGGCCGCGCGGGAACGCACTGTCGAGCTTCAATTTCAGTGGCCGATTGATCTGGCGCTGACGGTTGCCAGCCATGGCTGGGCGTATCTGGCGCCGTGGCAATGGGATCCGGCGCGGGGCCGTCTCGCTCACGCTGAGCGGATTGGCGGTCGCGTCGGCGCGATTGCCGTCACGCAGCCAGAGCCGAACGCACTCGATGTGACCTGCGACGGGTTCGGCGAGGCCGATGCAGCGGAAATCCTGCGCCGCATCGGGCGCTGGGTCTCGACCGAATGGGACCCGGCGCCGGCCGTCAGCGCGCTCGGCGCGGCCTTTCCCGACGACGCGGCGCTGATTGCCCGCGGCGGCGGCCGATTGTTGCGCTGCTCGACATTCTACGAGGACTTCCTGAAGACGTTGCTGACCGTCAACACGAGCTGGTCTGGCACGGTTCGAATGAGCGCGGCGCTGGTTGCGGAGCCCGGCGGTGGCGCATTTCCTGCTCCCGAGGCGATTCTCGATTATGGCGAGGAACGGCTGCGCCGGATCGCGAAGCTCGGCTTGCGGGCGCCGACCGCGATATCCGCGACGCGGCGCATGCTCGACGACGGCGCGATCGACGCAGACGGCAACGGCCGGCCGGAGCTGCTCCACCACGATTATCTGCTGTCGCTGAAGGGCATCGGACCCTACGCGGCGGCGCATTGCCGGATGCTGCTCCACGATTTCAGCCGCATACCGATCGACTCTGTCGCCGTCGCCCATCTACGCGAGCGGCATGCGACGACGCCGGCCGAATTCCTTGCCGCGCGCGCCGAATGCGGCATCTATATCGGTCTCGGCTACCGGCTGATGCGCCTGCGCGAGAAATTCGCGGTTCCCGAATTCGACCTCGCCGACAGACTGCCGGCCGGCTCGGCGTATTGAGAGGGCGCGAGATGAGGATCGCGCCATTCTCGGAAATCCTCGATGCGGTGCAGGCCCGGCACGGCGCCGAAGGGCTGGCGCCGCGGCTGCCGACGCCGAAAACCGCCGAAGAACTGCGCGCGACACAAGACGACCGCTATCTCTCCGACATGGAGCGGCGCATTTTTCGCGCCGGCTTGAAGCACAGCCTCGTCGATGCCAAATGGCCGGCCTTCGAGGAGGCATTCTTCGGCTTTGAGCCACGCCGCATCCGGGCGATGCCGGACGACGAGCTGGAAAAGCTGCTCGGCGACGCGCGGCTGATCCGCCATTGGGGCAAGCTCAAATCGGTCCGTGACAACGCCGCGGCGCTGCTGGATGTGGCCGCAGAAAACGGCGGCTCGTTTGGCGCTTGGCTTGCCGCTTGGCCAGGCGGGGACATCGTCGGGTTGTGGGAGGCCTTGGCGAAGCGCTTCAGCCAGATGGGCGGCAATTCCGGGCCGAGCTTTCTGCGCATGGTCGGCAAGGACACGTTCGTGTTGACGCCGGCTGTCATCGCAGCCTTGCAGCGTTGGGGTGTGGTCGATGCGCCGCCGAAGAACCGCCAGGACCGCGCGCGGGTGCAGGAAGCGTTCAACACTTGGGCCGGCGAAAGCGGCCGGCCGTTGTGCCACGTGAGCCTGATCCTCGCCGCCTCGGTCGACGCGTAATCGCGCCCTCCGATTACGCAAATTGCGCCTTATCGGGCCGCGGTCCAGTCCGCGTGCGCGCGTGCGAAGGCATCCTCCCAGTGACGCCCGTCGAACCGACGGCGCGGCGCCATTGTTGCCGGATCGTAATCGTCGAGGCAACGCGCGTTGACGCTGTAGTTATCCGGGTCGGTACGCGGATGGTAGAACGGATGCATGCCGCAGTGCCGGCAGAACAAGTGCTTCGCCGTCCCCGTGTTGAACGTATACGTCGTCAGCGCGTCGGCGCCGGACAGGATGTCGAGCCGCTCGCGGGCGACCGGGATGTGCAGGAACCCTTTTTTCGTGCAGATCGAACAGTTGCATTCGCCGATGCGGCTCGCATCCAGATCGATTTCAGCGCGAAATCTGACGCGACCGCAATGGCAGCCGCCGTGATACGTTTTAAGCATCGTCTCTCTCCCGCTCAGGCCACTCGACGACGCGGCACCGCATGCTTATGTCGCGCGGGTGCTGTTCCTTCTGCACCAGGCAAGTGCGCTCGTTTCGGTGGCGATTATCGATGTCGTGCTCGCCGGCGACAATGCCGTCGTCGTCGGCCTCGCGACGGCCGGCCTGCCGCCGGAGCGCCGGCGGGCGGTCCTCACGCTCGGCATTGCGGTCGCAACGGCGCTGCGCATCGCCTTCGCCTTCGCAGCGGTCGAATTGCTCGAGACCGTCATCGGCATGCGGTTGGCCGGCGGCTTTCTGCTGTTGTGGGTCGCCTGGAAAATGTACCGGGAGATCCGCGCGGCGAAACCGGCGGCTCCCGGCGGCGGCAGCGCGCCGGTGCGCCGCCGCGACAAGACGCAGGCGCAGGCATTTTGGCAGATCATTGTCGCCGATTTGTCGATGTCGCTCGACAATGTGTTGGCGGTTGCCGGCGTCGCCCGCGACCACCCGTATATCCTCGCGCTCGGCCTTGTCTTGTCGGTTGCGCTGATGGGAGTGGCGTCCACCTATGTCGCGCGTCTCCTCGATCGCCTGTTCTGGCTGTCGTGGATCGGGCTCGGCATTATCACGGTGGTTGCGCTGCGGCTCGTCTGGGAAGGCTCCATTCAAGTCGCGCATCACGCAGCGCTGCAAGCGAGCGGATTGTTGTAGCGGACGCGTCCCGCTACAGCTCCAGTTCCCAGTCTTCGCCGACCAGCTCAAAGCCGAACAGGCGATGCGGCTCGCTCCGCACCAGGCGGAAGCCGCCCCGCGCATAGATGCGCCGGGCAGCGACCAGGACGCTTTGGGTCCACAGGGTAATCGAGCGATAGCCGGCGATACGCGCGAAATCGGTGCATTCGGCGACGAGCCGATGTCCGATCCCGAGACCGCGGGCGCGACGGGACGCCGGTGGGCTCCGTGTTTCTCGTCAAGGACGGCGAGACGGAGGCAAAATTGCGCCTGCTGCTGGTCGAGCCCGCTCGGCGATCCAGCAGCGTTCGCGTTCGGCATCGAAATTTTTGATGAACGCGGCGACGACATTCGCAACGAGACCCTCGAACGCCATGCTGAACCCGTATTCGGCGGCATAGATCGCGCCGTGCCGCGACACCACCCAGCCGAAATCGCCGGCGCGCGGCTGGCGCAGCAGAACGGGTTCTCCGCCTTCCCGATCAGCCATTTGCCGCCAGCACGAGCTGTGTCTGGGTGACCAGCGCGACAAGACGGCCGTCCGCGGTCGTGATCCTCGTCTGCCACACCTGGGTGCGGCGGCCGCGATGCAGCGGCGTCGCTTCGCCGTGCACGCGCGCGCCGGCCGGCGCGGGGCCGATGAAATTGGTCTTGCTTTCGATCGTCGTCGTGCCGGCACCGGCCGGCAGGTTGAGGAACGTGCCGGCAGCGCCGAGCGTATCGGCAAATGCCATCAGCGCGCCGCCGTGCAGCACGGCCGGGCGCGTGCACAGATCGTCGCGTACGGTCATTTCCGCAACGATCCGTTCCGGCGACGCCGCGACGTATTCGACGCCGATCAGTTCGGCAAACGGCAACGCCAACTCCTGCAGCCTCGCAAGTGCACCCATACCCAGGATCCCCGGTTATCGGCGATCCAGCCGGTCAGGCCGGTGGCGCCTCGTCTTCTCCTTCTTCCTCGTCCTCGCGCTGTTCGAGCGGGTTGATGCCCGCCGCCTGCATGCGCGCACCCTCTTCCGATTGCCCGACATTGACGGTGACCGTAACGCCGACTTCGGGATGCAGCATGACGCGGATGGCATGGAGGCCCAGGGTTTTGATCGGGCTGTCGAGCACGATCTGCCGCTTGTCGACGGTGAAGCCCGCCGCGGTCACCG
The DNA here is from genome assembly GCA_035504075.1 of Allostellaceae bacterium. Taxonomy (GTDB): domain Bacteria; phylum Pseudomonadota; class Alphaproteobacteria; order ATCC43930; family CGMCC-115725; genus DATARH01. Next base: position 26,072 of record DATJSO010000162.1, read on the forward strand.
CTTCGGCGATGTCGCGCGCGGCCACCGAGCCATACAGCTGGCCGCTCTCGCCGGCCTGGCGGATCAGCACGACCGTCAGCCCTTCGAGCTTGGCCGCGACCTCCGCCGCTTCTGATTTGCGGTGGAGATTGTTGGCTTCAAGCTGGGCGCGCTGGGTTTCGAAATAGGCGAGGTTCTCTTTGGTCGCCCGCATCGCCTTTTTCTGCGGCAGCAGATAATTGCGCGCGTAGCCGGGCTTGACTTTGACGACTTGGCCCATCTGGCCGAGTTTGTCGACCCGCTCCAACAGAATAAGATCAACCATCGCGGCAAACTCCGTTCAGATCGTTTGGTCAATTCCGGACTTGGTTGCGCGGCGGCGCGAGGCGCCGGCGCAGCCCGAGCCAGCTTTCAAGCAGACCCAGCACGGCAACGGCCAGAAACGGCCAGCCAAACAGCGCGGCGATCGTATAAAAGCCGCCGAGCGCCAATGCCGGCTGCGGCAGACGCCGCGCCGCCGCGTGCAGCACCGCGAGGCCGGCGAGGCAGAACGGCACCAATAGAGCCAGCATCACATTGATGCCGACAAACCGCGCCGCGCCGCCGGCAAGCGTCGCCGCGGCGCCAAGTCCCAGCGCCGCCGGCAGCCACAGCGGCAGTGCCAAGCCGGCGAGATCCGGCGAGGGCCGCCAATTCGCACCGAACCGCGCGAGCATCCCTTGCGCCAGCGCGGCGTTGACAATAGCGGTCGCCATCCACGAGGCAGCGATCATGCCGGGCGCGATCATCGCGAGCATTGCAACGGTCTCGTCGCGGTCCACCGGCGGCACCTGCGTGAAGCGGTCGAACGCCGCGCCGATCGCCGCGTCCAGCGCCGCCTCCAATCCGCCCGCCCCGCCGAAAACCAGCACGGCGACGGCCATGCCCGCGAGCGCCAGCCCCGTCAGCCACGCCGCGAGCAGACCCGGCGGGTACCAACTGAGCGTCGCGTCGGCCGCCCGCCGTGCCAGCAATGCCCGGCTGACCAACAGGGCGACCGGCAACGCGTTGAGGCCGACAAAAATGCCCGCCCCGACAAGGTCGCCCGAGGTCAGCAGCACCAGCGCGCCCGTCAACCCGGCGATCGCCGCGGCGCCGGCGCCGAGCCACAACCCGGCAACAAACAGCGGCAGCTGCGTCATGTAGACGAGCACCAGGGCGCCCGGTGTGCCAAGCCTCGCTGCCACGTAGAGACAGGCGGCAAGGCCGCCGCAGCCGACGGCGATCGACGCGAATTTGAACCGGTTCATGCGACGCAAGCCGGCGGGTCGGAGCCGCCCGCCTATTTCACCATATACGGCAACAGGCCGAGATAACGCGCCCGCTTGATCGCGCGTGCCAATTCGCGCTGTTTCTGGCTCGATACGGCGGTGATCCGGCTCGGCACGATCTTGCCGCGCTCCGAGATGAAGCGCTGCAGCAACCGCACATCCTTGTAATCGATTTTCGGCGCGTTCGGGCCGGAGAACGGACACGATTTGCGCCGCCGGAAGAACGGCCGACGGGCGCCGCCGGCGGCGCGCGGGGCGCCGGGCCCGCTCTGCCCCTCCATTTACGCCTCCACCCGCGCCGGCGCAGCGGCGGCTGCAGCAGGCATCTCGGCATCGCGGTTTTCGTATCGTTCACGGTCGCTGCGGCGCGGCCGGTCCTCGCGGCTGCCGCGGCTCTGCATGATCGGCGACGGCACCTCGGCCAGCTTGTCGACGCGCAGCGTCAGATAGCGCAGCACATCCTCGTTGATGCGCATCGTGCGTTCGAGCTCGGCGATCGCCGCCGCCGGCGCGTCGATGTTGAACAGTACGTAGTGGCCTTTACGGTTTTTGCTCATGCGGTATGCGAGATTGCGCAGGCCCCAGTATTCGCGCTTCTTGACCTCGCCGCCCTGCTCGGCGATCAGCTGGGTAAAGCTGTCGGCCAGCAGGTCGACCTGCGCGCCGGAGATGTCCTGGCGCGCGATAAAGACGTTTTCATAGAGCGGCATGGCAAACCGGGTCCCTTGTGGCTGTCGATGACCCGGCGCAATCTGCGGGCCGGGTCGAGCCGGCGGCGCGTCAAGCGCCAAGCCGGCAAGGGGAGCCGCCTAGTATAGCGGATGCCGCCGCCGGCGCAATCTTTGCCGCGCCGCGCTGCTAGGCCAGCAGATTTGCGATCAACCGCAGCAGTTCGGCGGCGTGAAACGGCTTTTGGAGAAACGGGGCGGGGCCGCTCTTCAGCCGCTCGATGCGGCCGGGTTCGCCGCTGATCATGATGACCGGCAGTCCGCGTCCGGACCCGGCCTTGGCGACGTCATCGCCGTTGCCGCCGCGCAATACCGAGTCGGCGACGATCAAATCAATATCCCCGGCCAGCAACCGATGCGCCTCGTCGCGGCGCGAGGCGGTGCTGACCCGATATCCCGCTTCTTCCAGCACCTGGAACAGAACCAGGAGCAGGTCGGTGTCGTCCTCGACGAGCAGGATGTGTTTGCCGGCCAATGATGGGTTCCCGAAACCAGTCGGCGCCGCTCAGCGCCGAAACGCCGGTGGCGTAGAACAGTTCCAGTTCCCCAGCACCTATGCGCGGACCGGCACTCCCTTTTCCTCAAACAATTCCTTCAATTCGCCAGTCTCGAACATCTCCCGCACGATGTCGCAGCCGCCGATGAACTCACCCCCGACATAAAGCTGCGGCACGGTCGGCCAGTTCGAGAAATCCTTGATGCCCTGCCGCACCGACGGGTCAGCCAGCACGTCGACCCCTTTGAATTTGACCCCCATGTGGCTGAGGATCTGCACGACGGCGGCGGAAAACCCGCATTGCGGGAAGACGGGCGTGCCCTTCATAAAAAGCACGACCGGCGCGTCGGCGATCTGCTGGCGGATGCGGTCTTGTACGGTGCTGTCCATTCCTGGTTGTCCTCGCTGCTGTGCGCGGCCGTGGGGGCGGCGGCGCGGTCGCTCTTTGATCCGGTCTAATCCTCCGGTGCGCTCGTCTGCAGGGCGAGCGCGTGCAGTTCATTGCCCATGCGGGCACCGAGGGCGCGATAAACGATCTGATGCTGCTGCACCCGGCTCTTGCCGCGAAACACGCCGGAAACGACATGGGCGGCGTAATGGTCGCCGTCGCCGCGCAGATCCTCGATCGAGACTTGCGCGTCAGGCAGCGCGTCCTTGATCAACTTTTCGATAATTGCCGCATCCATCGCCATCGACCGCGCTCCCCGATCATCCGACAGGATCACCGCTGCGTCATGTATCCCGGCAGCCACGCCTCATTGGCGGCGGCAAGTTCGGCGACGGATATGGCACCGGCACCGGCGAGTGTCAACGCGGTGCCGCCGACTGTGCCTATGCGTTGAATAGTCACGCCGGCTGCGTCGGCTGCATGCCCGACCGCTTCAGGATCGCCGGTTTCGACAACATAGCGTCCCTGGTCCTCGCCAAACAGCCAGGCGTGCGGCGGAACGTCGACGGGAACGGCGGTGAGTATCGCGCCGCGGCCTCCCGCCACGGCCATTTCGGCAACGGCAACGAGAAGACCGCCATCGGCGACGTCGTGGCAGGCGGAAATCCGGCCGGCGGCGATCAATTCCCGCACGAAATCGCCGTTCTTTCGCTCGGCCGCGAGATCGACGAACGGCGGCGAGCCGTCCTCGCGCCCGTCGATCTCGCGCAGATAGAGCGAGGCGCCGAGATGGCCGCGCGTGTCGCCGACCAGCAGCAGCGCGTGGCCGTCCTCCCGCAGCGCGAGATCGACGGCGCGATGCGCGTCGGCGAGGAGGCCGACGCCGCCGATGACCGGCGTCGGCAGGATCGCGGCGCCGCTCGTCTCGTTGTAGAGCGAGACGTTGCCGGACACGACCGGGTAGTCGAGCGCCAGGCACGCCGCGCGCATGCCTTCGACGACGCCGGCGAACTCGCCCATGATCTCGGGTTTTTCCGGGTTGCCGAAATTCATGCAATCGGTCAGCGCCAACGGCAAGGCGCCGACAGCGGTCAGGTTGCGCCAGCTCTCGGCCACCGCCTGCATGCCGCCCCGCACGGCATCGCCGCGGCAATAGCGCGGCGTGCAATCGGTCGTCAGCGCCAGTGCCTTGCCGCTCTCGTTGACGCGGATGATCGCCGCGTCACCGCCCGGTCGATGCACGGCGTTGCCCTGCACGAGGTGGTCGTATTGCTGCCAGATCCACCGCTTCGCAGCGAGATCAGGACAGGCGACGAGCCGTTTCAGGCACTCCAGCGGGTCGCGTCGCGGTAGCGAGGCGGGATCGAGGTCGGAACAGGCGGGCGGGCGTGCGATCGGGCGCTCATAGACCGGCGCCTCGCCAACCAGCGGGCCGACCGGTATATCGGCCGCGACCGCGCCGTGCATGCGCAGGACGAGGCGCCCGCTCTCGGTGACGCGGCCGATCGCGGCAACGTCCAGTTCCCATTTCTCGAAGATGCGGCGCGCCTCGGCTTCACGACCGGGCGCCAGGATCATCAGCATCCGCTCCTGGCTCTCGCTGAGCATGATCTCGTAAGGCGACATGCCGCCTTCGCGCAGCGGCACGCGGTCGAGATCGAGTTCAATGCCGAGCCCGCCCTTGCCGGCCATCTCGACCGAAGACGAGGTGAGGCCGGCGGCGCCCATGTCCTGGATCGCCACGATCGCATCGGTCTGCATCAATTCGAGGCAGGCCTCGATCAGCAGCTTTTCGGTGAACGGGTCGCCGACCTGCACGGTCGGCCGCATTTCCTGCGTGCCTTCGCCAAACTCGGCGGAAGCCATGGTCGCGCCGTGGATGCCGTCGCGTCCGGTCTTGGCGCCGACGTAGATGACGAGATTGCCCGGCCCGGCGGCGGCCGAATAGAAGATGCGGTCAGTCTTCGCCAGGCCAACGCACATCGCGTTGACCAGGATGTTGCCGTTATAAGCCGGATGAAACCGGCATTCGCCGCCGACCGTCGGCACGCCGACGCAGTTGCCATAGCCGCCAATGCCGCCGACGACGCCGGACACGAGATGCCGTGTTTTCGGGTGGTCGGGACTGCCGAACGACAGCGAGTCGAGGAGTGCGATGGGCCGCGCGCCCATCGTGAATACGTCGCGCAGGATGCCGCCGACGCCGGTCGCTGCGCCCTGATACGGCTCGATGAAGGATGGGTGGTTGTGGCTCTCGATCTTGAAGACAACGGCATCGCCGTCACCGATATCGACGATTCCCGCGTTCTCGCCGGGGCCGCAGATGACGCGCGCGCCGCTCGTCGGCAACCGGCGCAGCCAGACCTTCGACGATTTGTACGAGCAGTGCTCGCTCCACATCGCCGCAAAGATGCCCGTTTCGGTCAGGTTCGGGGTGCGGCCGAGAATGGCGCAGACGCGGGTGAACTCGTCCGCGCTCAGGCGCAGCTCGGCCGCCAGTTCCGGCGTGACGTTGCTGCGAGGAGTCACGTCAGGCGGAGGCGTGCAGCATCGCTTGCACCTTGGGCCACGCCTCCTTGCCTGTCACCTCCATCAGCGCGGTCAGCTCAGGCGGGACGAATTGCAGCATCGCCGGCGTGAAACTCGGCCGCGCCTTGACCCGCTTCCACCAATCCGTCAGATGCGGCCGCGTCGCGGTCCAGAGGCCCGAGAGTTGCAGCATGTCGAGCCGGTTGACATACGGGATGACGCC
>DATJSO010000163.1:0-4335 GCA_035504075.1 Allostellaceae bacterium
ACGCGTCGTCGGCCGCGATCTATGGCGATTGCCGTGACCGGCCGATTGGCGAGGACGCGCCGCCGCGGCCTCTGTCACCCTATGGCGCCGACAAGCTCGGCTGCGAACTGCATGGTCGCGTCGCCGGCGAGGCGTTCGGCGTGCCGAATGCCGGGCTGCGGTTGTTCAACGTCTACGGACCGCGGCAGGACCCGAACTCGCCATATTCGGGCGTCATTTCGATTTTCTGCGAGCGGCTGCGCCAGGGGCGGCCGATCGAGATCTTCGGCGACGGGTCGCAGACCCGCGATTTTATCTTTGTCGCCGATGTCGTGGCCGCGTTTCTGGCCGCGATGGACCGGCCGCCGCGATCCGCCGCCGTCTACAACGTCTGTTCCGGCCGGGAAACTTCTGTTCTGCAGCTCGCCGAATTGATCGGCCGTGTATGCCGACAGCGGCCGGATGTGCGCTTTGCGCCGCCGCGACCCGGCGAGATCGCCTATTCCCTCGGCGACCGCAGTCTCATCCGCGAGCGCCTCGGCCTGCTGCCGCCGGTTGATCTGCGCACCGGCCTGGCCGCGACGCTGGCGCCAGTGCGCACCTGACGGCAGCCATCCGCGGCAAGCCGATGTCCTCGCGCCGGTTTCTGCTGGCGACTCTGATCATCGTCGCCGTCATCCTGCACGGCTCGCTCTACCCGTATCATTTCAAGGTACCGCCCGAAGGCATCGGGGCGGTGGCGACGCTGCTCGCCAGCTGGAAAGATCTTGGCAAGAGTTATGGCGATATCGTCGCCAATATCCTGTTGTACATGCCTTTTGGATTTCTTATCGCGCTGACGATCCGGCGCGGCCGCATCGGCCGGGTGCTTGTCGCGACCGTGGTGGGGATGGCGCTGTGCACCGGTATCGAACTGGCGCAATATTACGATGTCGGCCGGGTCGACAACATGTCGGACGTCTACTTCAACACGCTCGGCAGCGCGCTCGGCGCAACCGCTGCCGTCGTCATCGGCAGGCTCGCTCGCCATCTGCCGGCGGCCGATGTCGCCGGCAAGCCGGTTCCGGTCCTGCTTCTGGTCGCGATGCTCGGCTATCATTTGTTTCCCTATGTGCCGACGATCGATCTGCACAAATATTGGGTGGCGCTTCGGCCGCTGATCATCGCGCCGCGGCTGCCGCCCTACGACGTACTGCGCTACGCGGCGTTGTGGCTGACGGCGAACTGTCTGATCGGCAGTATCGTCGGCTACGCCCGATCGCGAGTCGTCGCGCCGCTGTTCATGGCCGCGGTGTTCGCGGCCAAGGTGGCCATCACGAACCTGATCGTCACGCCGGCCGAGGCGATCGGGGCACCGCTCGCGCTGTTGCTGTGGCTCGCCGTCGGCCGCCACCGCCGCTTCGCGATGGTGTTGACGGCAGCGGTGCTGTGCGCCTCGATCGTCATCGGGCGGCTGCAGCCGCTGCACTTTCTGCCGACTGCGCGCGCCTTCGCCTGGCTGCCGTTCCGCGGCTTTCTGCACGGCTCGATCCGCATCGGTACGATGGCGCTGATGGAGAAATTCTTTCTATACGGCAGCCTGATCTGGCTCGCCGCTGAAACCTTGATGCCGTTATGGCTGGCGACGCTGCTGGTCGCTCTGCTGCTGTTCGCGACGAGTCTCGCCGAGACCTATCTGCCGGGCCGGTCGGCGGAAATTACCGATGCCGTCATGGCGTTGATCATCGGCCTCGTCATCCTGCCGTTCCGGGAACAGGTGCGGCCGCACAGGCGGCCGGCCGGCACCGGCCGAGGCCGGCAATAAACGCGTACGGCCAGCGGTGTTTTCAAGAAATATGAACGATAATGGAAATGATCGCCGACCACAGCGCAATGCTGATGCCGCCGATCAGCAACAGCGAGCCGAATGCCGACAGTCGCTTCCGCTCCACCCGGTTGATGCCGTCTGTCGCTTCGACCACCATGGACCGCACTCCCGACGCAATATAGAGGCGGCGCTCCGCCTCGCTGCGAGGATGCGGCCGGATGGTTAGCGAGTGGTAAAAATTATGGAATTCGGCGCCGGTGTTTCGATCGAAATCGAGGAATTATTGTAGCATTCACTTGCCGAATTCATCAGCCTGCTTGGAGACGCCGGGCGGCATCGACCGCGAAGTAGCTCAAGACGCCATCGGCACCGGCCCGTTTGAAGCACAACAGGCTCTCGAGCATCGCCCGTTCGCCGTCAAGCCAGCCGTTCGCGGCGGCGGCCTTGATCATCGAATACTCGCCCGACACCTGGTAGGCAAAGGTTGGCAGACGAAAGGCGTCCTTTACCCGCCGCACGATGTCGAGATAGGGCAGGCCGGGCTTGACCATGACCATGTCGGCGCCCTCGGCGATGTCGAGCGCCACTTCGCGCAGCGCCTCCTCGCCGTTTGCCGGGTCCATCTGGTAGGTTCGCTTGTCGGCGCTGCCGAGCGCCGTGGCCGAGCCGACCGCATCGCGGAACGGCGCGAAGAAGCACGACGCGTATTTCGCCGCATACGACATGATGCGCACGCGCTCGCAGCCCGCCTCGTCGAGCGCATGGCGCACTGCGCCGACCCGCCCGTCCATCATGTCCGACGGCGCGATGATGTCGCAGCCCGCTTCGGCCTGCACGACCGCCTGCCGCTGCAGCAGCGCCACCGTCTCGTCATTCGCGACGTAACCGTCGCGGATGACGCCGTCATGACCGTGCGAGGTAAACGGGTCGAGCGCCACATCGCACAGCACGCCGAGATCGGGCAGCGCCGCCTTCAACCCGCGTACCGCCCGGCACACAAGATTGTCCGGGTCTGTCGCCGCGCTGCCGTCGGCATCCTTCAGCGCCGGATCGATCGCGGGAAATACGGCGACCGTCGGGATGCCGAGCGCCGCCGCTTCACCCGCGGCATCGATCAGCGCCGAGATCGACAGGCGGAAGGCGCCCGGCATCGAGGCGACCGGCGCGCGGCCCGCACCGTCGTGCACGAAGACGGGCCAGATCAAATCGGCAGCGCTCAGCGAAGTCTCGGCGACGAGCCGGCGCGACCACGCATCGCGGCGGTTGCGGCGCAGTCGCGTCGTCGGATACGGGGCGAGCGGCGGCAGAAACGATTGGCTCACAGCGATCATCCGAAAAATCAGCCGGGTCGGCGGCAGCGGCAAAATAAGCCCGGTGCGGCCACGGCACAACGCGGCTGTGTCACGGCTGCGCTTGACGCCGGGCGGCGCAGCGTCATGCTGCCCGTCGCAAGCGGCGCAGGGGAGGCGGCGATGGCGGCGGAATTGGCGCATCGGAATATCGAGACGAACGGCATCCGCATGCACATCGCCGAGCAGGGCGAGGGGCCGACGGTACTGTTGTGCCACGGCTTTCCGGAATGCTGGTATTCGTGGCGGCATCAACTCGCAGCACTGGCCGCGGCCGGCTTCCGTGCGGTTGCGCCGGACATGCGCGGCTATGGCCAGACCGACGCACCGCCGGAAATCGACAGATACACGCTGCTGCACCTGGTCGGCGACATGGTCGGCGTCCTTGATGCGCTCGGCGTCGCGCGCGCGGTCATCGCCGGTCACGACTGGGGCGGGCCGGTCGCCTGGCTCGCCGCACGGCTGCGACCCGACCGTTTTCCGGCAGTCATCGGGCTCAGCGTGCCGTATACGCCGCGTCGGCCGGCGCGGCCGACCAGCGTCATGCCGCAGACCGAGGAGGCGATCTTCTACCAGCTCTATTTTCAGCAGCCGGGCGTTGCCGAAGCCGAGTTCGAGCGCGACGTACGGGGCACGATGCGTCGCGTTCTCGTCGGCATTTCCGGCGATGCCGCCGGCGGCGGCTTCGGCATGGTGCCGCGGCGCGGCGGCTTTCTGTCGAACGCCGGCGACCCGCCGGCGCTGCCCGCCTGGCTCGGCGCGGCCGACATCGACTATTTCGTCGGCGAATTTGCCCGCACCGGGTTCCGCGGCGGACTCAACTGGTATCGCAACATCGACCGCAACTGGGAGCTTGCGGCGGCGTTCGACGGCGTGCCGGTGGCTGTACCGGCGCTCTACATCGCCGGCGAGCGCGACCCGGTCGTGCGGTTTCCGGGCATGGATCGGCTGATCCCGAACCTGGCGCAGTTCGTGCCGCAACTGCGCGCCACGATAATGTTGCCGGGATGCGGGCATTGGACCCAGCAGGAGCGGCCGGCCGAGGTCAGCGCCGCGATGATCGATTTCCTGCGCGGCCTGCCGGGCTGGTCATAGGCCGGCCGATGGAGCGGGTGAAGGGAATCGAACCCTCGTCGTAAGCTTGGGAAGCTTCTGCTCTGCCATTGAGCTACACCCGCGGGATCCTGCCGCGCTTCCGTC
>DATJSO010000164.1:0-10176 GCA_035504075.1 Allostellaceae bacterium
CGCGAGCAGCGAGCGGTCGCGTCCGGTCGGGAGCTGCGCGCCGTGCCCGATCGCCAAACCGCCGGCGCCGGCGCCGCGGCCGTTGCCGCGCGCCCCGAACGGCAGGCGGGCGATCACATGCGGCGTGCCATCATTGTCCGACAACAAGTGACGCCACCACGGATCACGCTCTTCCTCTTCGGGCATCGGCAGCACGCCGACCGCCGCCTGCCCCTCGGTGACGGCACGGATGACCTGCGCGGTCGAACCGAACGCCAGCATCGGCGTATGGCTGCCATAATGGTCGCGCGCCAGATCCCAGCAGTCAATGGCGTCAGGCGGCGCATAGACCGCGATCGTAAAGGCGCCTTGCGAGCGCGTCGTCGCCGCGAGCAGTTCGCGCCACATGCGGACCAGCGCTGCCGCCGGCAATGCACCGTGGTTGCGGGCGACGAGGCGGCGGATGATCTCCGCCTCACGCGCCGGCTGGTGCGGCGGCATCGCGCCGTCGCCGCGCTTGTGCGCGGCAACGCGCGACACGACATCCATGCGCTCGATCAACAGGTCGTGCAGCCGGTCGTCGATCTCGTCGATGCGGCGGCGCAACTGCTCGAGATCGGACGGGATGTCTGCCATATGTCGGGGTCGCTGCCAGGGGCGGCTAGTAGTAGAGTTCTGCCGGGACAAAATCAAAGAAAACGTTGACATGCCTCGTTCCCGATCGATAGCTAGGCCTCCCTCGCCCGGTATCCCCGGCCGCGCGGCGCAGGGCGTCGGCGGGCTCGGCAGACCGGTCAGTCAAACCCAGAGCTCGGCGTGTCCATCCTGACAGCTTCCCGCCTTCGGCGCCCGGGCCGCGACTGGCCGGGGCACAGACTCGTCGTCGCCGACGAGTTGCACCTCGATTGCGGCATCGGCCTCGCGCCGTTCACGATTGCCTATCAGACCTACGGGCAGCTCAACCCGGCGCGGAGCAACGCGATCCTGATCTGCCACGCGCTGACCGGCGACCAGTTCGCCGCCGACCCGCATCCGATCACCGGCCACCCCGGCTGGTGGACGACCCTGATCGGGCCGGGCGGGGTGCTCGACACCGAACGCTATTTCCTGATCTGCGCCAACGTGCTCGGCGGCTGCATGGGAACCACCGGCCCGCGCGACATCAATCCGCAGACGGGTGATCCCTGGGCGCTCGATTTCCCGGTCATCACGATCCACGACATGGTGCGGGCACAGAAACTGCTGATCGACAGCCTCGGCATCGAACAGCTGTTCTGCGTCATCGGCGGCTCGATGGGCGGCATGCAGGTGCTGCAGTGGGCCTCGAGCTACCCCGAGGCGGTGTTTGCGGCGGTGCCGATCGCCGCGGCGGCGCGGCACTCGGCGCAGAACATCGCGTTTCACGAGGTCGGCCGGCAGGCGATCATCGCCGACCCGGACTGGTGCGGCGGGCGTTACCTGAAAGAGGAGCGCAACCCGTCGCGCGGCCTCGCCGTCGCGCGCATGGCGGCCCACATCACCTACCTCTCGGAAGCGGCGTTGCACCGCAAGTTCGGCCGCAACCTGCAGGACCGCAAGGAGGTCACCTACGGGTTCGAGGCCGATTTCCAGGTCGAGAGTTATCTGCGCCATCAGGGCAGCACGTTTGTCGACCGGTTCGACGCCAACTCGTATCTCTACATCACCCGGGCGATGGACTATTTCGATCTCGCCGCCGAGCATGGCGGCTCGCTGCCGGCGGCTTTTCAGGGCCGGCAACCGCGCTTCTGCATCATTTCGTTCACCAGCGACTGGCTGTTTCCGACGTCGGAAAGCCGGGCTCTCGTCCACGCTCTCAATGCGGTGGCGGCCAATGTCAGCTTTGTCGAGATCGAGACCGACAAGGGACACGACGCCTTTCTGCTGCATGAGCCGGAATTGTTTGCGACGCTGCGCGGCTTTCTGACCGGCTGTGCCGAGCATCGCGGGCTGCCCCGCTTCTGGACATGAAAGGCCGCGTCGCATTGCGGCTCGCTGCTGCCGGCACGGCGGAGGCGGCGCCACCGCCCGGCAAGCTGCGACGCGACCTGCGCCTTATCGCCGAGATGATCGAGCCCGGTTCGCGCGTCCTCGACATCGGCTGCGGCGACGGCGCGCTCCTCGCCTATCTGGCCCGCGACAAGGCGGTCGATGCGCGCGGCATCGAACTGAGCCAGTCCGGCGTCAACGCCTGCGTGCGGCACGGCCTGTCGGTCATACAGGGCGACGCCGACCGCGATCTCGACGCCTTCCCTGACGGCGCCTTCGATGTCGTCGTGCTGAGCCAGACCCTGCAGGCGACGCGGCAGCCGCGGCACGTCGTCGAGGAATTGCTGCGCATCGGCAAGCGGGCGATCGTCTCGTTTCCCAATTTCGGCTTCTGGCGGATTCGGCTGTCGCTGCTGTTTCGCGGCCGAATGCCGATGTCGATGCTGCTGAACAACCCGTGGTACGACACGCCCAACATCCATCTGTGCACGATCCGCGATTTTGTCGCGCTGTGCGATGAACTGGGCGCGCGCATCGAGCGCAGCCTCACCCTGGACCGCCACGGCGGGCCGTTCTCGCTCGATCCGCGCGGCAGCCTCGCCAATCTCCTGGCCGAACAGGGTATCTTTCTGTTGTCCGGCGGACGGCAGGGGCGCCGATGGGGAGCCGGCAGGGAGGCGCAACGATGATCGTCGCTCACATCTCCGACACTCACATTCTCGCGCCCGGCCGCCGCTATCGCGCCGTGCTCGACCGGTCGGCGGGCGGAGAGCAGGTTTATGCCGAGTTCGACACCGCGCAGCATCTCACCCGTGCGATCGCCGAGATCAACCGCCTCAATCCGCGCCCCGATGTCACGATCGTGACCGGTGATCTTGTCGATCACGGCGATCCCGCCGAGTATGATCACCTGCGCGCCCTGCTCGCGCCCCTGACGATGCCGGTGTTCGTCATACCCGGCAATCACGATGCGCGCGATCCGCTGCGGCGCGCGTTCAGGGACGCCGGCTATTTGCCGGCCGGCGGCTACCTGCAATATGCGATCGATGATTACCCGCTGCGGCTCGTCGCGCTCGACACGCTGATCCCGGGCGATCATCGCGGCATGCTGTGCGCCGAACGGCTGCAATGGCTGGAGCGCACGCTCGCCGCGCGCCCCGATCGGCCGACCCTGCTGTTGATGCACCATCCGCCGTTCCCGACCGCGATCACGCACATGGACGAGTACGGGCTGGAAAACGCCGCGGCACTGGCGGATGTGCTGGCGCGACACGGCCAGGTCGAACGGGTCGTGTGCGGCCACCTGCATCGGGCGATCGACCGCCGCTTCGGCGGCACGGTTGCCGGCACCGCGCCGAGCACGGCGCATCAGATCCGGTTGGACCTCGTGCCCGACGCAGCATTGCGCTTCATTGCCGAGCCGCCCGGCTACCAGTTGCACGTCTGGCAGGAAAACGGCGGCCTTGTCACCCATACTGCTGTGATCGGCGATTGGGCGGGACCGCCCGCGGCCGCGTAGCTAGAGGCCGTGCGGCGCCGGCGCGTAAACAAGTCGGCGGCGGGGTGCGCGCGTTGCCGTGGGTTTCGCATAGATCTGCTTTGTCGCCTCGACCAGCAGCACGCCGGCAAAACCCGGAAACCAGCGCTTGCCGACCCGTTCCCACGCCACCGCCGAGCGCAATGTCATGCGGTGCTTGGCCGGCGGGATGAAGAGGGCGGCATCCGAACCGACCGGCGTGAACTGCTCGTCGCGCAGCAATTGCGACAGTTGCGACAGTGTATAGGGCCGGCCCGAGCCGAACGGCGTGCGATCAAAGCGCGCCCAGATGCCGCGCCGGTTCGGCACGACGATGAGGAGCCGGCCGCCGCCGGCCAGCACGCGCCAGATCTCCTTCAGCATCGCGCGCACTTCTTCGCTCGTCTCCAGGCCATGGACCAGGAGGACGCGATCGACCGAATAGTCGGCAAACGGCAGTTCCGCCTCGTCGGCCAACGCGACGAGATTGGCGCCATCCGGCGGCCAGCCGAGAACGCCGAGCGAGGCCGGCATAACCGCCACGGTCCGCTCGGTCTCGCTGGCGAGCGCCGCCAGAAACGGCGTTGCATATCCCAAGCCCAACAGCCGCTGGCCGCGCATTTCCGGCCATACCCGGCGGATCGCGAGCCGAATCATGCGGCGCGCGACCTGGCCTAACGCGCCGCGGTAGAAATCCCGGAGGTCGATGACGTCGGACGCCATGGCGGCGCCAGTTTACCACGCAACGATCGGTTGCGCAGACAACGGCACCCGGACCGCCGCCGGAGCGGTCCCGGCTCAGACCAGTCGGGCTTGCCGCCCGCCGGCTATTTGATCTTCGCTTCCTTGAAGATGACGTGCTTGCGGGCGACCGGATCGAACTTCTTCAGTTCAAGCTTGTTGGTCTTGGTCCGCGGGTTCTTTTTCGTGACATAGAAAAAGCCGGTATCGGCACTGCTGACCAACTTGATCAGCACGGTGTTGGTCTTGGCCATGGATCGCCTCGCGGGGGCTCGCTTGCCGTCGTGCAGGCGAAGATAGCGCGCGGCCGGTTGCTGTCAAGGCGCCGCCGGCGGCAGCGCCTGCAGCGCAGCGGCATAAAGCTTCGGGTTCGCAAGGAGCCGCTCGGCGAGCGCGCGGTCGATCGCCGGCCGGGTCAGGCGCGGCGGGCAGAGGCGGCGCAGGCGCTGCCAGCCGTTGCCGTCGAGGCCCGCACGCGGCTGCGGCGCGGCGAACGCCACGGCGGCGGCCTGCTGCATGCGCACGGCGATCGGGGCCGCGTCGTCGGGCAATAGCGCGGTGCACAGCGTCGGCACGACTCCGTGATGCTGCAACCGGTAGCCGGCGCGCGCGATCAGGTCCGCCCAGGTCAGGATCAATTCGCCGCCATTCGGCAGCCGCAGCACGGTCTGCACGGTTCCTTTGCCGTAGGACGAGCTGCCGATGACGACCGCCCGGCCGGCATCCTGCAGCGCTGCCGTGACGATTTCCGCGGCCGAAGCAGACCCGCCGTTAATCAGTACCGCCAGCGGCACGCGCGGCGCGATCGCCTCACCCGACGCGGCGAAATTCTGGTCGCTCGCGGCGATGCGGCCGACCGTCGAGACAACCGGCCCGCCGCCGAGGAAGAGATCGGCGACGCCCACCGCCTCATCGAGCAGTCCGCCCGGGTTGCCGCGCAGGTCGAGCACGACGCCGGCGAGCGGCCCGAGCCGCTGCGCCTCGGCCAATGCCGCGGCGGCGCGCGCGGCCGTGGTGCGATTGAAGGCGCTGATCCGCAGCACAAGGATATCGCCATCGCGCACGCTTGTTACGGTGGGTTCCGTGACGAAGGTGCGGCGCAGTTCCACATCGCGCGCAGGGCCGCCGTCCGCCGGCCGAACGCGCAGCACAACGGCGCTTCCGATCGCTCCCCGCAGGCGGTCGAACGCAGCCTCGGCCGGCCACCCCAACGCCGGCGCGCCGTTGATCGCCAGGATTTCGTCGCCGGCGCGAATGCCGGCGCGGTCGGCCGGGCCTTGCCGGCTGACCGCGGCGACGCTGAGGCTGTGGTCGCTTGTGTCGAGCGCGATTCCGACGCCGCCAAACCCGTCGCGCGCAGCGCGGTCGACGCGCGCCGCGGCCGGATCGACATAACGAGAGAACGGATCGAGGACGCCAGTCATGCCGGCGAAGACAATGTTCGTGATCAGCTCCCGGGACATGTCGCCGATAACGGGTGAAGCCTGCTCGGCGGCGGCGACGACATCAGCGACGAGCCGGCCCCAGCCGGCCGCGTCGTCCAGTGGCGGCATCGCGAAATCGGCGTCGTCGCGGTTGTCGTACAGCACCGTCACGGTGTCGGGCGGTCCGCCGGCGAGGCGATCGGTGACGGCGAGGCGAGGATCGAGCGCATGCAGGGGAAGCAGGCCGGCCAGCGCGACCGCGCGCAGCGATGTCGGCTCGACGTAAAGTTGCCGGATGTCGGCGAAGGCGCGGCCATAGAGCTGCGCATCGGCGACGTCCGAGGGGGCAGCCACCGCGCCGCCCGGCATCAGGCAGGCGAACACGAAGGCGGTCACCGCAATCCGGGCACGCCGGCGCACCGGTCGCGCAAGAAGCGTCAGCCTGCCGAGCGACACGCGTCCCCCAGATTGCCGGGCCTTGTTCCTCGGTCGAGCTTGTTCGGCCGTCCCGCCGGCGGCTAGGCGGCGCCGCGGCGGTGCGAGAAGGCGGTTTCGGCGCTCGTGATGAATTCCAGGAGCGCCGCCCGGCCGCTTTCATTGACCCGGCGCGCGCGCAGGATCGCGCCCGCCACCTCGCCGGGATGAACGACCCGCTCGCCCCAGCCGCCGAGATCGCCGGCAAGGTTGGCGTAATTGCCGCCGAGATCGCGCGTCTTGTGCTTTTCGTGCGACAGCGCCATCGCCTGCGTCTCGATCGCCATCGTCGAATTGTTCAGCACGATCGTCGTGATCGGGATGCCGCAGCGCGCCGCCGTCTCGAAGTCGAGGCCGGTCATGCCGAACGCCGCATCGCCCATGAAATTGACGCAGAACTTGTCGGGCGCCGCGACCTTGGCGCCGATCGCCAGGCCGAGGCCGGTGCCGAGCTGGTGCGACTTGCCCCAGCCGAGATAGCCGCGCGGCTTTTTCGCGACATACATCGGCAGGAGCTGGTCGCGCGGGCTGCCGGAATCGTGCGTGACGACCGCGTCTCCCGACGGGATCACGCGCATGAATTCCGACATGACGAAATACGGGTTGATCGGCCGCTCCTGCGAGCGGAGCTTCGCTTCCCAGCGCCCCTGCCATTCCGCTTTCAGCTTGGCGATCTGCGGTTTGACGCCGGCATCGCGCGCCTTCTTGCCCGGCAGCCGTTCTGTCGCCGCCTCGATCAATTGCTGCAGCACGAGTTTTGCGTCGCCGAGGATCGGGATCGCCGTGTCGTTGGCCTTGTAAAGGTCACGCGCGTCATTCGTCGCGTGGATGATCGCCTTGCCGGGCGGGATGATCGGGGTCGAGATGTTGTGCCGGGTGAGGCTCGTGCCGATCGCGAAGATCACGTCCGACTCGAACAGGAAATGGCGGCCGTGGCCGGTGTAGACGGTGCCGCCGGAGCCGAGGGCCAACGCATGGTCTTCCGGAAAGCAGCTCTTGCCGTCGGTCGTCGTCATGACCGGGATGTCGAGCAGCTCGGCGATCGCGAGCAGTTCCTCGCACGCCTCGGCGTAGAGGACGCCCTGCCCGGCTATGATGATCGGCGATTTTGCCGCGATCAGCATCTTCGCGGCATCGTCGATGTCGCGCGCGTCGCCGGCGGAACGGGTGCGTCGGACGGTCGTGTAATCGACTTGGTTGCCCGCGAACTCGGCCGTCATCACGTCGGTGTGCACCTCGAGCATCACCGGGCCGGGCCGGCCGTTTTTCAGCGCATTGAAGGCGCGCCGCATCGCCGGTACGGCGTGCTCGGGCATCGCGACGGGTTCGACGTGCTTTGTCACGCTGGCGTAGGTGCGGGTCGAGTTGAACAGCGGGAACATCTGCGCCGTATCGCGCGGATGGCCCAATGGCAACAGCAGGATCGGGGTCGAATCGGAGTAGGCGGAGGCGATGCCGGCGAAAGCGTTCTCCGCGCCCGGCCCGTATTGCATGGCAAAGGCGCCGGCCGGGCGGCCGTTCGTGACGCGGGCAAAACCGTCGGCCATGTGCACGCCGACCCGCTCCTGGCGGCAAACGACCGGCCGCAACCCGCCGGCGACGGCCGCCTCGATGATCGGCGTCGTCGGAAAGCAGAACAGCGTCGAGATGCCCTCGCGCTTCAGGATCTCGGTGATTGCATCCATGACCAACATTGGCGTTCTCCCGTGAATGCGCCCCGTCCAAGGATAGCCGCTCCGCCCCCGTCGCGCGATATGCCTTCGGCCGGCCGCGGGCTTGCCCGCCGGGATGAGGCGTTGCCGGGAAGGTGCCGCGGGGTCATCATGGGGCCGCTACGGCGCCCGGGAGGACGCGATGGTCCAGACGCTTGCGACGAACCTGCCGCCCGAGGCACAGCGCGAGATGCTGCGCGGCATGCTGACCATCCGCCACTTCGAGGAACGCGCCTCGGCCGACTATCTCGCCGGCCGGATCCACGGCGTCGTCCACTGCTATATCGGCGAAGAAGCGGTGGCGGTCGGCGTCTGCTCGGTGCTGCAGCAATCGGACCGCATCATCTCGACGCATCGCGGCCACGGCCATTGTATTGCCAAGGGCGCTGACCCGAAGCGCATGATGGCCGAGCTTTACGGACGCCAGACCGGCTATTGCAAGGGCAAGGGAGGCTCGATGCACATCGCCGATTTTTCGATCGGCATGCTGGGTGCCAACGGCATTGTCGCCGGCGGCATCTCGATCGTCACCGGTGCGGCCCTCGCGGCGCAGATGGACGCAAAGGGCGGCGTCGCGGTGGCGTTTTTCGGCGACGGTGCGTCGAATGCCGGGCCGTTCCACGAATGCCTCAACATCGCCGCGACGTGGAAATTGCCCGTCGTCTACGTCTGTGAAAACAATCAATGGGCGGCCAATACGACGGCGGCCGCGACTCATGCGCTCGCTGATATCGCGGCGCGGGCCGCCGGCTACGGCATTCCCGGCACGATCGTCGACGGCAACGATGTCGTTGCGGTGCATCAGGCGGCGCGGCGCGCGGTCGAGCGGGCGCGCCGCGGCGACGGGCCGAGCCTTATCGAGTGCAAGACCTATCGCTGGCGCGGCCATACCGAGCGCCGCGGCCAGCCCGATCCGCGCGACTCGGCCGAGATCGCGGCCTGGCAGGCGAAGGACCCGATCGCGCGGTTGGAGCACCGGCTGCGAGCCGACGGCGAACTCGACGATGCCGGCCGGGCGGCGATCGAGCGCGATGTGCTCGGCGCGATCGAGGCCGCGGTCGCATTCGCCGAGGCAAGCCCGTTCCCGGCGCCCGAACAGGCGGCCGAAGATGTGTTTGCGGCGTAATGTGCCGCCGCGTCGCGACCAGCGGGACGTGGCCGCCTCGGGCCGCCGGCGCGTCGCGCATCTGCTTGCCGGCCTTGGCCTGATGTGGGCGAGCGGGCATGGGCCGGCCGCCGCGGCGGTGCGCGTTCCGGTGATCCTGGCGTTCGGCGACAGCCTGACCGCCGGGCTCGGGCTGCCGCAGAACGAGGCGTTTCCGGCGCAGTTGCAGGCGCGGCTGGCCGCGCTGGGCGTGACGGCGCGCGTCGTCAATGCCGGGATATCGGGCGATACGACCGCCGACGGCCGGGCGCGGCTCGACTGGGCGCTCGCCGACAAGCCCGATCTCGTCATCCTCGAACTCGGCGCCAACGATATGCTGCGCGGCATCGACCCGCAGCTGACGCGCGGCAACCTTGCCGCGATGATCGCCGAGATCCGCAAATCGGGCGCCAAGGTTTTGCTCGCGGGCATGAAGGCGGCGCCCAATTGGGGCGCCCGATACCAGAAATCGTTCGACCGGATCTACCCGGAGCTTGCGCAGGAAGATCACGTGGCGCTTTATCCGTTTTTTCTCGACGGCGTGGCGATGGACCCCGCGCTCAACCAAGCTGATGGGCTGCATCCCACCGCCAAGGGTGTCGCGGTCGTCGCTGACCGCATCGCTCCCTATGTCGTCCGGCTGATCGGAGGCAGGCCATGACCGAACCGTTTGCCGCCGCGTTTGCCGAAGGGGACGCCGCAACGCTCGCCGCCGAATGCCTGGCGCAACTGCCGCAGCAGGGAAGCGGGTGCAATTTCGGCGTCCTCTATGTCAGCGAGCCGGCCGCGCCGGTGCTGCCGTACATCGTCCAGGAACTGGCGGCAGGCAGCGGCATCGGCGCGTGGGTCGGCGGCGTCGGGCTCGGCGTCGTCGGTGCCGGACGCGAAGCGTACGACACGCCGGCCGCCGCGGTTTTGACTGCCGCGCTGCCGGACGACGCGTTCCGCCTGTTCGGCGCGACGGCCGATCCCGCCGCCGACCTGCCGCAGGCCCACGCCGGCTGGATCGAACGCGCGACGCCGACTTTGGCGCTCGTGCACGGCGACCCGCGCTGCCCCGACATCATGCGTGCGGCGGCGGATGCCGCCGCGGCGAGCGGCGCGTTTCTCGTCGGCGGTCTCGTGTCGCATCGCTGCCCGAAGCCGCTCTTGGCCGGCGGTGCGGGTGATCTCGGCAAG
>DATJSO010000165.1:0-2710 GCA_035504075.1 Allostellaceae bacterium
CTCGCCGGCAAGTTTCAGTCGGCGCAAGGCGACATCGAGACCGGCCAATGCGGCTACTACCCGGAGGGCGTGCATTACGGCCCGCAGATGCAGGACGAGGAATGCGTCGTCCTGTTCCTGCAATTCCCGGGCCCGAGCGGCATCCGCTATGTCACCCATCACGATCTCGACGCGGCGCGCCAGAAGCTCATCGCCGAAGGCGGCACCTTCAAAGACGGCGTCTATACCCGCATCCTGCCGGACGGACGCAAGACCAACCAGGATTCCCATGCCGCCTGCTTCGAGGCGGTGACCGGCCAGAAGATCGCCTTCCCGGAAGGACGCAACCCGGCGCCGATCTACATGCGGCCCGAGGCCGAGCGGTGGATCGCCGACCGCCGTCTCGACGGCGTCGCGCGCAAGCATCTCGGCACGTTCGGCGAGCACCGCACCGGCATGGGTCTGCTAAGGCTCGCGCCGGGCGCCAGCCTTCCTGCCCATCATCAGGAGGATGCCGAGATCCTGTACCTGATCGACGGCACGATTCGCTGTTCCGGCAAAATCTGGACCGGCGGCAGGACGCAGCAGAAGGGAACCCACTTTTTCATACCCGCCGATGCCGACGTGCCGGAGATCGCTTCCGACACGGGCGGGGAGTTCTTCACGATCTCGCTACCCATGATCGCCGACCTCGCGGCGGAAAAAAGATCGGCTCCGGCTGCATTTTCGACCGAAGCGGCCTAGTTGCTTAAGAGAAGATCAACATCCGGCCGGTAGGGTGAGGCACCTCCGGCTGGTACTGCATGCCCACGTTACTCCGTCAGGATCGGGATCGTTACGTCGCCTTCGCCTTCGCCGCGGCCGACATGCTGCTCGAACTCGACCAGACGGGACGCATTATCGCAGTGAATGGCGCGGTCCATGCCGTCTGCGGCCACAAGCCGGCGGCGCTCGCCGGCACGCTCGCGCTTGAGCTGATCGCGGAGAATGACCGAGCCGTCGCCCGCCGCGCCATGGGCGGTCTTGCCGGCGCCGGCCGGATCGATCCCCTCGCCGTCCGGGTGAAGCACAAGGACGGGTCCGAAGCACACGCGCTGCTGGGAATATGCGGTCTGCCGTCGGAGGCCGATCGGCGGTTCCTCACCGTGACCTTGCTGCCGCCCGCGGTGGCGTCCGCGGCGGGTGCGACCCCACGTGATCCCGCCACCGGGCTCCTCGGCAAGGACGCGCTGTTCACGGCGGCCCTCGCAGGCGCCGGCGCCAATGCTCATGCAAAGCGCATGACCCTCATTCAGCTCGGCGGCCTCACCTCCGCGGTCGACAAGCTCCCCGAAGAGCGGGGACGCGAGCTCATGGCCGAGATCGGCGCCGCGCTTCGCGCGCGCTCGGCCGGCGGCGACACCGCGGCACGGCTCGGCGGCGACGAGTTCGGCCTGATCGCCGCCAAGACCGGCGGCATCGAGAACGCGGACGCGATCCGCCGCGAGTTGGGCGAAGCCGCCCGGTCGGCCGGCATCCTCGACGGCCTCATCGAGACGCGGTTCGGGTCGATCACGCTCGCGCAGGGAACCCTCGACGACCGCGACGCCGCCAAGGCGCTCGCCTACGCGGTACGGCGCTTCTGCGAGACGCGCGGCGAGTTCACCCTCACATCGCTGCAGGACGGCTTCGTCGACGAGGTCACGGGCGCGTTGACGCGCTATGACCAGCTTCAGCGGCTTATCGGCGAAGGCCGCTTCCAGCTCGTGTTCCAGCCGGTGGTGCGGCTCGGCGACCGCCAAATCCACCATTACGAGGCGCTGTCGCGCTTTCCCGACGGGCAATCGCCCTATGACATGATCCGGTTCGGCGAAGGCGTGGGGCTTGTCGAGCCGCTCGATCTGGCGGTCGCGCGGCTTGCGATCGACCTAATCGGGCGGCGCACCGCCGACACCAAGATCGCCATCAACGTGTCCGGCCGGTCGGTCCAAAGCGACCGTTTCCGCAAGCATCTTGCCGCTCTTTTGAAGCCGGCGCCGGGCATTGGCGACCGGCTCACGTTCGAGCTCACGGAATCCTGGGCCATCGAGCAGATCGACGAGGCCGCCAATTTCCTGCGCTGGCTGCGGCAGCGGGGGCATCTCGTCTGCCTCGACGACTTTGGTGCCGGCGCCACGGCCTATAACTATCTGCGCCATTTCGAGGTGGATTTCGTCAAGATCGACGGGCCGTTCCTCAAGTCCGCGACGAAGAATGCGCGGGACGCGGTCCTCGTCAGCTCGATCTGCCGGCTGTGCGAGACGCTCAATCACGCCGTGATCGGCGAGATGATCGAGACCGAAAGCGAAGCCGAGGCGGCGGCGCGGATGGGCATCGGCTTCGGCCAAGGCTGGCTTTTTGGCCGGCCGGAACCGGAATTGCCGGCAAGCGGCTCGCCGGCGCTTGCCAGGGTGGCGGCCGGACGAAGCTGAGCCCTCGCGCAGGGCGACAAAGCCCGTGTATCATGCGCCAAAATCTTCGGGGCAGGAGACGATGGCGGCTTCAGGCATCGCGCGACCCTTGGCGGCGCTCGGCATCGCGGCCGTGTTGTGCGGACCGCCGGCGGCCGGCGCGGAAGCGATCAAGATCGGCATCGGCCCGGTCACGGCGAGCGGTCCCATCTTCATCGCCCAGGACAAGGGCTATTTCGCGGCCGAGAACCTTGAGGCCGAAGCGATCAGCTTCGATGCGGCGCAGTCGGTGGCCCAAGGCG
>DATJSO010000166.1:0-6586 GCA_035504075.1 Allostellaceae bacterium
AGGCGTCTCGCGCGGCGGCGGACGCTGTCGACAACGATAGGCCTGAACGATCTGCCAACATCGGAAACCTCCCCGCGACCCGGCGGCGAATAGTTACCCGCCACTCAGGCCGCCGCAAGCGATCTGGCCATGGTATTTTCCGCTCCGGCAAGGCTTGGAGGAAGTGCGATGGCGGCGCGAACGGGTTTGCAGTTCCTCGAGGGTCTGCGCGAGCGGAAGCGCGAGATCTGGGTCGACGGCGAGCGCATCGCCGACGTCACCACCCACCCCAAGCTCCGAGGCGGTGCCGAGAGCCTTGCCGCGATGTTTGACCGCCAGCACGCCTACGCCGCGGAATGCCTGTTTATCGATCCTGAGAGCGGCGAAACCACCAATGTCAGCCACATGATCCCGCGGTCGAGGGAGGATCTGTGGCGCCGCCATGCGGGCCTCGTCCGGCTGTCGGAAGGTTCCATGGGTATCATGGGCCGCACTCCCGACTACATGAACATGAAATTCGCCGCCTTCGCCTCAGCACCTCGGGTGTGGGCCGGCGATGACGGGCGAAACGAACGCGGCGCGCGGAACATCGTGAACTTTCAGCGCTATCTCCGCCGAGGTGACATCTCGCTGACCCACACGATCATCCAGCCGACGATCGACAAGCGAACCGACAGCCGGATCGTCGGCAACGACGTCACCGTCCGCAAGGTCGGCGAGACGGCGGGCGGGATCATCGTCAGAGGCGCCAAGGTGCTGGCAACCCTCGCGCCTTACGCCGACGAACAGACAGTCTACCCCAGCCAGCCGCTGCCGCCCGAGGCAACACAATATGCGCTGGCATTCGCCGTTCCGTTGGACACGCCGGGCTTGAAGTTTCTGTGCCGCGATTCCGTATCGTCACCGGGCGCCGATCCGTTCGACAAGCCGTTGTCGACGCGCTTCGACGAGCAGGATGCGTTTTGCATCTTCGATGACGTGCTGGTTCCCTGGGGCCGCATCTTCATCGACGGCGATGTGCCGATCTACAACTCGCTGCGCCAGACCGGCTTCCCGATCAACTTCACGACCCAATCGACCATTCGAGCCCTGACAAAGCTCGAATTCGCCTACGGCCTCGCGACGCGCATGGCCGAACTGATCGGTGATTACTCGCCGGCCACGACCGAGATGCTGGGAGAGTTGGCCTGCTACGTGCGGCTCACCCGCAACGCGATAGAACTCTCGATGGAGCAGGCCTGGGAGCGCGACGACGGGGTGTGGTTCCCAGGTGGCGCCGCGCTCGACCCGATGCGGGCGATGCTCCCCGTCTGGATGCCGCGGGTGGCCGAAATCATCACGCTGATCGGCAGCCATAACCTGCTGACCACGCCGAGCCGGGCCGAGTTGGCCGACGCCGAACTGCGGCCGCTAATCGACGAGATGCTGCACGGGGCTGACGGCGCGAGTGCGCGAGAGCGAGCCGCGGTGTTCCGGATGGCCTGGGATTTTGTCGGCTCCGCTTTGGCCGGGCGAGGCTTTCTCTACGAGCGCTTCTATCTGACCTCGGCCGCGCGCAACAAGCAGAACATGCATTCCCGCGACTTCGACCGCACCCGCTCGCGCGCCTTGCTCAACGATATGCTGTCGCGGGCAGGAGGATGATTTCGCGGGATGTCGGCGATGTGGTCTCTTGCAACGCCGCCGGCTCCGGCCCGGGCAGACTGTCCGGCGACCGGTGGCCGGTTGCGGCAAGGCGCGAAAAGCTGATCGAGTCGGCCGGATTGCCGGCCATCAACCGGCCACCGGCAAAAACGACGCTTATGACAAGGTCGTGCGATCGTTACGACCCGGGGCCCGGTTTGATCTCGGTTGCTTCACCAAGTTATTCGGCACGTGATGTCGCGGGTGCATCGGCGCCGTAGCGGCGCTCTCCGGTTGCCGGGTTGAAGTAGACCGTGACGGGCCGGCCGCTTTCGGGATCGACAAAGCGCTCCCCGGTGGCCCGCCAGCCGATACCGGGCGGCGCCGGGCCGAGCCGCTTGTAGCGCCAGCGTTCGACGGCGAGGCAAGTCAGCACGATCGCAGCCCAGATCGCCAGCCCGGCAGCGGCCGGAACCCGGCCGGTTGCGAGTGCGACGAGCGCGCCGCCGGCAAAAGCGAGACCGATGATCAAGACGATCGCGCGCATGAGCGCCGGCCTTATCCGGCTTCCGGCTCGATGACCGCGGCCGTGCCGTAGGCGACGATTTCGCTCATTGTCTGGCCGATCTCGGCCGAATCGAAGCGCATCATCAGGACGGCGTTGGCGCCCATCAGCGTCGCGTTCTGCACCAGCCGATCGACCGCGTGGCGCCGCGCTTCCTCGAGGAGCTGCGTATACTCGCTGATCTCGCCGCCGACGATCGAGCGCAGCCCGGCCATGATGTTGCCGCCGAAGCCGCGGCTGCGCACGACGACGCCAAAGCACTGGCCTTTGATCTCGACGACACGGTAGTGCGGGATCTTCTCGGTGGTGACGACCAGCATTGCCTTGCTCCTGAAGGTGCCAGTGGGCGGCAGTCTGGCGACGAACCGCTTACACTCCATGAATGCCGCCGCCTCGCGCCGGCCGCGGCCGGCGCGGCGATGGCGCGCGCTACGCTGCGAGTCGCTGCGCCAGCGCGGCGATGACGGCCTCGAACATCGCCGGCGTCAGCCTGCCGGTGTTCGTGTTGAGGCGCGAGCAATGATAGCTGTCGGCGAGGAGCGTGCCGCCTGGCAACGGATAGGTCGCGCCGTGGACGAACGGGTAGGCCGCACGCGTCAACCGCGTCGCGGCCAACACGGCATTGTGGGCGATCGCGCCGAGAGCCAGGATCACCCGCAGCTCCGGCATCGCCGCCAGTTCGGCCGCGAGGAACGGCCGGCAGGCGCCGATTTCGGACGGTTCCGGCCGGTTCTGCGGCGGCACGCAGCGAACCGCGTTGGTGATGCGGGCCCGGCGAAGTTCGATACCGTCGGCCGGGTCGGCGCCATAGCTGCCGACGGCAAAACCGTATTTCAGCAGGCTGCGATACAGAAGATCGCCGGCGAAATCGCCGGTAAACGGCCGCCCTGTGCGGTTGGCGCCGCGCAGTCCCGGCGCAAGGCCGACGATCAGCAGCGCCGCCGCCCGATCGCCGAACGACGGCACCGGCGCGTTGAACCAATCGGGGTGCGCCCGCCGCTGTTCGATGCGAAACCCGGCCAGCCGCGGGCAAAACGGGCAATCGCGGTCCGGTGCCGCCGCGGTCGGCAAAGCGCGGGCGTCCCGGCCGCCGCCCTCGTCGCAGAGAGCGCCCGGCACGGCCTGCGGCGGCGCTGCGGTCATGCCGTTTCAACCGGCTCAGGCCGCGGACGCGCCATTTCGTCGCGCTGATGGTGGTTGCGCATGATCTGCGGCGCCAATTCCTGCAGTTCAACAAAGCTGTCGGCTTGGCGGCGCAGATCGTCCGAAACCATCGGCGGCGCCGAGCGGATCGTCGAGACGACGGACACGCGCACGCCGCGCCGCTGCACGGCCTCGACAAGGCGGCGGAAATCGCCGTCGCCGGAAAACAGGATCGCATGGTCGAGATGCGGCGCCATTTCCAGCATGTCGATCGCCAGCTCGATGTCCATATTGCCCTTGAGCCGGCGCCGTCCCATCGAATCGGTGAATTCCTTCGTCGGCTTTGTCACCATCGTATAGCCGTTATAATCGAGCCAATCGACCAGCGGCCGGATCGGTGAGTATTCCTGGTCTTCGAGCAGCGCGGTATAGTAAAATGCGCGAATCAGCCGTCCCTTCGCCCGGAAAAGTTCAAGCAGCCGCTTGTAATCTATATCGAACGCAAGGCTTCGGGCGGCGGAATAGAGATTGGCGCCATCAATGAATAGCGCAATGCGTTCTTCCGGATAGAAGATCATTGGTCCCCTCAACAAGCCAAACAATCGCGGCGATTGTCATGCGCATGAGATTTGCCGTCAAGGTCGGCGCGGCGCGCGATTGCGGCGGGCTGCCGCGGTGATCCTGATCGGCATCGGCAGCAACCTGGCGGTGGTGCCGTTTGTCTCGCCGCTTCACACCGCGGCGGCGGCGCTGACACGGCTGCCGGCCTTGGGGATCGCAATCGTGCGGCATTCGCGCTGGTATCTGTCGGAGCCGGTGCCGCCGTCGGATCAGCCGTGGTATGTCAACGCTGTTGCGATCGTCGAGACGCGCCTGCCGCCGCTTGCATTGCTCGATTCGCTGCTGGCGCTCGAAGCGCGCTTCAGGCGCCGGCGCGGCGCGCCCAACGCCGCCCGGACGCTCGATCTCGATCTGCTCGATTACGATGGCCGGCGGATGGCGACGCCGCGCCTTGTGCTGCCGCACCCGCGCCTCGATCGGCGCCGCTTTGTCCTCGCGCCGCTCGCGGAGGTCGCCCCCGGTTGGCGCCATCCGCGCCTTGGCGAAGACGCCGCCGGGCTGCTGGCGCGCCTGCCGCCCGGCCAGCGGGTGCGCCCATTAGGCGAACGGCAGCGAAAATCTGGATGATTGTGGTTGCTTCCCGACACCGATATAAGGCGGCCGCTGTTTCCGCGGCCTGCCGGGGGGCCTTGATTGATCCGTCACGACGACGCCCGCCGCAACATGATTGAGGGCCAGTTGCGTCCGAACAAGGTCACGGACGAACGGCTCATCGATGCGGTGAGCCGTATTCGACGCGAGCTGTTCGTGCCGCCGGCGCTGCGCGCGATGGCCTATGTCGACGACGAATTGCCGCTCGGCGGCGGCCGCTGTCTGATGCGGCCCATGGTGGCAGTGCGATTGTTGCAGTCGGTGGCGGCGCAACCGCGTGACATCGCGATGGTGGTCGGCGCCGGGATCGGCTATGAGGCGGCAGTGCTGGCGCTGCTCGTGCGCGTCGTCGTCGCGCTTGAGGCCGATGCCGATCTTGCTCGTATCGGCCGCTCGGCGCTGGTCGATCACCGCATTGCCACGGTCAATTATATCGAGGCGCCGCTCGCCGCCGGATACCGGCAACGGGCGCCCTACGACGTGATCGTGTTTGGCGGGGCGGCTGCGGCGGTGCCGCCCGAAATTGCCGGGCAGCTCGGCGAAGGCGGGCGCTTGGCTGTGGTGTTGCGGCCACAAGAAGGTGTCGGCCGCGCCACGTTGATAGTGCGGACTGGCGGAGTGCTCGCGCCGCGCGCTATATTTGATGCCGCTACGCCGCTATTGCCGGATTTTGCCGCGAAGCCCGGCTTTCTTTTCTGAGGGGGTGGATGCCGCAGGGGAGGGGGGGGCAAGGAGGCCGTCGGCCGCGAGGGGGCGCGGCCGGCAGCCTCGCCGGCACGATCATTGGCGTTGTCGCTTGGCTGTTTGTTGCCGCCCATCCGGCGGCGGCGCAGACGCTGACCGAAGCGTTTGCCTATGCCTACAACAACAATCCGCAGCTCCTGGCGCAGCGCGCGTCGCTGCGCGCGACCGATGAAAGCGTGCCGCAGGCGCTTGCGAATTGGCGCCCGACAGTGACCTTCAACGCCAGCGCCGGGTATAACCGCTCTGCCTATGAGCAGCCCGGGGTCAACACGCTGGCGAATCTGGATACCGGGTGTCCCGGCCTTGGCACCGGCGCGGTCTGTTCGACCCCGACGGAGTTTTCCACCTATACGACGCGCCAGGTGGAGCTGGAGCTCACGCAGCCGATCTATCGCGGCGGCCGCACCGAGGCGCAGACGCGGCAGGCGATCGACACCGTAGAAGCGGCACGGGCCCAGACGATGGCGACGGAGGAGACGGTCTTCCAGGCGGTCGTGCAGGGCTATCTCGACACGGTGCGCGATCAGGAGCTGCTCGAAGTCGCACGCAACAACGAGGAGGTGCTGCGCAAGCAGCTCGAATCGACGCGCGACCGCTTTCGCGTCGGCGAGGTGACGCGCACCGATGTGGCGCAGGCCGAATCGTCGCTGGCGCAGGCGACCGCGCAACGCATCAATGCGGAAGGCACGCTGCGGGTCAGCGAAGCCGAATACACCCGCGCCGTCGGTCACCCGCCGGGCCGGCTGTTGCAGCCGCGCGCCCGCCCGACCCTGCCGGCGACGCTGGAGGAGGCGCTGCAGCTCGCCGCCAACGACAACCCGAACGTCATTGCGGCGGCTTTTACCGAACTCGCGGCGCGCGCCAATGTCGCGCTGGTGCGCGGCCAGCTGCTGCCGCAATTGTCCCTGGTCGGCAGCCTGTTGCGCAGCTACGCCCCGGCTGTGACGCTGAACAACGCACGCGAGGACGTCGCGTCGGTGACCTTGCAGCTGACGATGCCGCTCTACGAGGGCGGTGCAATCTACTCGCAGACGCGCCAGGCTGAACAAACCGTCGGGCAGCGGCAAAGCCAGGTCGATGACGCGCGCCGCGCCGCGGTGCAAACCGCGACGCAGAACTGGGAGACGTTGCAGGCGGCGCGCGCCGCGATCGCCTCGTTCGGCACCGCGGTGCGGGCGGCGCAGATCGCGCTTGAAGGCACCCAGCAGGAGGCGCTGGTCGGCACCCGTACCGTTCTTGACGTGCTGATCGCCGAGCAGCAGCTGTTTACGACCCAGTCGCAGCTGGTGACTTCCGAGCATGACGCCGCGCTTGCCGAAT
>DATJSO010000167.1:0-2664 GCA_035504075.1 Allostellaceae bacterium
TCGGACGCCGGCGACAGGCTCTGCCGATACGCCGGATCGATCGCGCAGAGATAGCGCTTCGCCGGAACATGCAGACGGACGGCATTGACGACGCCCTTCGGAAAGAAGCCGCCGAGCCACGCGGCGCCGATCTCCTCGTGCTGCAGGTCGGCTGCGAGAAAATTGCCATCGCCGGCGTGCTCGTGCGCCAGGAGGTGACCGACGTCGTGCAGCAGAGCGGCCGCGACAAGGTGCGGCGGCCCTCCCGTCTGCGCGACGATGGCGGCGGTCTGCAGCGCATGCTCGATCTGCGTTACCTGCTCGTCGTACCGGCTCATACCGGCCTGCCGCATCCAGGCAAGCAGCTGCGTGATAAAGCCGTCGCAATCGCCGCTGTCGAGGGGCGGCGGTGCCGCATCGTTCGGGATGCTCATACCGGCTCTCCTTGGAAATGGCCGATCAGGCTGATCCGCACCGGCGCCCCCGCGGGCTCGGTAGCGGCCAGCCCGGCGTCGCGCATCGCATAATACCGCTCGCGCAGATCGCCTTCCGATGCGGGATTGTACGTCAGGTAGAAGGCGCGACGGGGCGCCGGCGTGCGGTTGGGCCCGCTGCGGTGCGGCACGAACGAGTTGAAAAACATCACGGCACCGGCGGCCACCGGCACCGGCCTCCATCGCAGCGATCGGGCAACCTCCGGCACGATGCAACCGGCGGCGTCGGTCGGCAGCAGCGAATCGTAGCGTCCCGGCGCAAATTCCAGACAGCCGTTGGCACTCGTCATCGCGTCGGCGGCGATGAGGCAGGTGATGCTGCGCGAGACGTTGGGATAGGCGACGGCATCCTGGTGCGGCGCGAAGCCGCCGCCGCCCGGCAGCTTGTGGTTCAATTTCTCCTTGTAGAGCCGCGCCTCCTCGCCGAGCAGCACGCCGGCGATTGCCGGCAGGGTTCCCGCAATGAGCAGCGCGCGAAGACCGGGGTCATCGTCGAGGAAACGCTCGGTGCGGCACAGCGACGGCGCGGCGTCGATGCGCTCGAAATACTGCAAGCGCCGCTGGTCCGCCGTCGGCGGCCGGGAAATTGCCTCCGCCCAACGTTGAAACGAGGCGGACTGGCGGTGGTCGAGCGCGTCTTCGATGACCAAGAGACCCTCGGTGTGCCAGGCGTCAAGCGCGTCGCGGGGCAGATTGGCCGGTGCGGGCATGGCGTTTCACCCAAGCTGTCGCCTTTTTGTAATCGCTAAGTCTCACACAATCAGTGACAGGTTGATGTCACCGCACCTTCGCGCCGCGACGGGACAGCCGCGCGACGGCTACGCCGGCGGCCGGCCCCGGCGGGCGATGAATTCGGGAAACGCGTCTTCGGCCTTGGCGCCGCGGACGACATGCGTCGTGAAATGGCGCTCCTCGGCATATTGCTCTTCGACGCTTTCGGTCATCTGCTTCATCAAGAGCGACTTGATGCCGATGACCGCGGCGCGGTTGTTGCCGGCGATCGTCTTCGCCAGTTCCATCGTTCTGGCGCGCAACTCGCCCTTCGGCACGAGATGGTTGAGAAGGCCGATGCGGTACGCTTCTTCCGCCTCGACGACCCGCGCCGAAAACAACAGTTCCTTGGCGATCGGCCAGCCGACCTGGTTGGGCAGCGTCCAGGTGCTGTTGATGCGGCCATAGGCGGCGGCGAGAAAGCGGAATTTCGACTCCTCGCAGCCCAACCGCATGTCGAGCGAGGAGGCGAGCACCGCCGCGCCGCCGAAGGCGAGGCCGTTCATCATGCCGATCGTCGGCTTCGCGCAGGTCGCGACATCGAGGAACGTATTGCCGGTGCGCATGCGCGCGAGTTCGTCTTCGCTATAGCGATGGTCGTCCTCGCGCTGCTCGTGGATGTCGCCGCCGGCGGAAAAGGCGCGGCCGGCGCCGGTCAAGACGATGCAGCCGATGCCCTCATCGGCCTCGAACGCCTTGACCGCATCGCGCAATTCGCCCATCAGCCGGCGGTTCATCGCGTTGAGCTTGTCGGGCCGGTTCAGCGTGATGATGCCGACGCCGTCTTCGCTCTCGGCCAGGATCGTTTCGTAGGTCATCGCAATCTCCTTCAGCCCGGGGTGTCGCCCCAGGCGACATAGCGCTGGCGGCGCCGCGGCTCCTGTCCCGCAGCGATGAGGCGCTGGGCCTGCGCCTCGACCAGGTAGGCGAGCGGGTCGCTTTGGACATTGCCGAGGCCGTGCGCCCGCAGCACCGCCTCGATCTCGCTGCGCGGCCGGCCGCCGTAAAACGGCAATTGGGCGCCGATCGCGGCGTATTCGATGCTGGTGCGGGCGTTCTCGCACTGCGGCGTCGCCGCCGCGTCGGCATCGTATTGCGCGCCGTCAACGATCGCGAGCCGCCCGCCCGGCCGCAGGACGCGCATCCAATCGTCGATCGCCGCCGTGGGATGCGGCAGCGTCCACAGCACATGGCGGCTGATCACGAAGTCGAAACTGGCAGCCGGGAACGGCAGGTTTTCGGCATCGGCCGCTTCGAAGCGCACCGCCAGACCCTGCGCCGCCGCCTTGCTGCGCGCCAGATCGAGCATCGCCGGCGCGAGATCGACACCGGTGACGCGATGGCCGCGCGCTGCCAATTCGAGCGCGAGAAAGCCGGTGCCGCAGCCGACATCGAGCGCATCGAGCGGCCGGCTGTTCGG
>DATJSO010000168.1:0-2125 GCA_035504075.1 Allostellaceae bacterium
GGTCGGCGTTGCTCATGCTGCTGCTCCTTCTCGGTTGGTCGGGGCCCGGCCGCCCCGGTCAAAACCACGGAAAGCGGTAGTATTCCGCCGACGAATCGCGGTACGGCACCGTCATCCGCTCCAGGGTGCCACGGCAGATGCGCGACAGCAATCGGCTGAATCGGGACTTTTTCATCACTCCCGCCAGAACGGCTTGGCGGCGAGGAACTCGGCATCGGCACGCGTCAGCCCGATGTCGAGCAGCGCCCGGTCGTCGAGCCGGGCAAGCTCGGCGCGCTCGCGGCTGCGGCGGCGCCATTCGCGGCGTATTGCGACGAGCCGTCGCCAGGCGGCGCGCCACCCGTCACGCACCGCCGCGCCACGGCGCAGTCCGCTCGCAAACCCGGCGGACGGCTGCAGCAAATTAGTTGCCAACATATGAGCTCTCCTCATCGCTTCTACAGCCGTGAAATTCCTGCCGCGAAGCGACTTGTCATCAAGTATGCAATGCGGGATCTTTCACAAACGAGAGTTTCTCAGCGGTGACATGAGGAAAGTTCATCGCAATGAATGGCCACCTGCCGCCGCTCAGCGCATTGCGGGCGTTCGAAGCGGCCGCCCGTCTGAAAAGCTTCAGCAAGGCGGGCGACGAGCTCAGCGTGACGCCGGCGGCGATCAGCCATCAGATCCACGCGCTCGAAGCGGATCTCGGAATCCGGCTGTTCGACCGCTTGAGCCGCTCGGTCGAATTGACCCCGTCCGGGCGCTTGTTACTGCCCGGCCTGTCGGAGGCGTTCGCCGCTATCCAGGCGTCGGTGCGCCGGCTGCGGGCGCACAATGACACCGGCACGCTGACCGTCACCGCCTCTCCCTCGCTCGCCGCGAAGTGGCTGGTTATGCGGCTGCACCGGTTTCAGGAACAGAACCCCGAGATCGACGTGCGCATTTCGACCAGCGACGCAATCGTCGATCTGACAAAGGGCGATTTCGACCTGGCGATCCGCTACGGCACCGGCCGCTACGCCGGTCTTGAGGTCGAATTGCTGGCGAGAAACGAGGTGTTTCCGGCATGCAGCCCGCGGCTGTTGGAACACGGGCCGCCGCTGCGCGCGCCGGCCGACCTGCTGCACCACGCGCTGATCCACGACCAGGCGATCGATCGCGATCCGTTGGCCCCGACCTGGACGATGTGGCTGAAGGCCGCCGGCGTGCAGGGCGCGCCGACGCCGCCCGGCCTGACGTTCAGCGTCGGCTATATGGCGCTGGACGCGGCGATCGCCGGGCATGGCGTCGCGCTCGCGTACAGCACGATCGCCGCCGCCGATATCGCCGCCGGCCGCCTCGTGCGGCTGTTCTCGTTGGCGCTGCCCGACCTGTTCGCCTATTACATCGTCACGGCGCCGGGCGCGCTGGCGCGGCCCAAGGTCCGCGCCTTCCGCGACTGGCTGCGCCGGGAAGCCGACGCCATCTCAGGCTAGCCTTTGCTGCTCCCTGTCCCGCTGCGCGTCGATACGGCGGCTTAACGACGCGCGTTCTGCGGTCGGTCGCTCACAGCATGCCGAGCGCGGTCTTGCCCCGGGGCGGCGGGAAGGCCTGGTCAAGCACGGCGAGGTCGGCATCCGTCAACTTGACGTTAAGGGCGGCGCGGTTGTCGCGCACGTGGTCAGGTTGGCTCGCCTTCGGGATCACAATCGTGCCCTCCTGCCGCAGCAGCCAGGCAAGCGCGATCTGCGCCGGGGTTGCCGCATGCCGAGCGGCGATTTCGGCCAGCGTCCGATTGCCGAGAAAGCTGCCCTGCCCCAGCGGCGTATAGGCCATGACCGCGATCCGGCGCTGACGGCACCACGGGACCAGCTCCCATTCCGGGCCGCGGCGCGCGAGATTGTAGAGGATCTGATTGGCCGCAACGCCTTCGCCGCCCTGCAACGATACCCATTCCTGCATGTCGTCGGCGGCGAAATTGCTGACCCCGTGGTGGCGGATCTTGCCGTCCCGCTGCAATCGCATGAAGCCGGCGAGCGTTTCGGCCAACGGCACCGAACCGCGCCAGTGCAGCAGATAGAGGTCGATGCAATCGGTCTGCAGGCGCTTCAGGCTGCGCTCGCACGCCTCGACGACGCCTTTTTGCGACGCGTTGTAGGGCAAT
>DATJSO010000169.1:0-5867 GCA_035504075.1 Allostellaceae bacterium
CGCATTTGCCCCTCACCCCAACCCTCTCCCCGCCGGCGGGGAGAGGGAGTTGAGCGCCTGGCGGATCGATTTCTGCGGCATTTCCGAACTCCCTCTCCGTCATTCCGGGGCGGCGCGTAGCGACGAACCCGGAATCCATATTGCAGAAGCCTTCATTCCTGGATTCCGGGTTCGCAGCCTTCGGCCACGCCCCGGAATGACGGCTCAACTGAACGCTGCAATAACTTCGATATCGCTGACGAGAGCGGCATTGAAATCATCGAGATTTTCGGCCGGACCAACCGGACGCCAAAGCACGATGGATTGCCCTTCCGGCACAGCCGACTCAATACGACACGTACACGTCGGTTAAGAGCGCGCTCTCGGGCGGCAGCGGCGCGGTGCGGGCGGTTTCGGCGGCGCGGTCGATCAGGTCGGCGACCTCGCCATCCACCGCATCGAGCGCGGCGGCTTCGAGCAGCGCCGCTTCGGTCACGCGGGCGCGGAAATGCTTGAGGCAATCGCGCTCGTCGCGCAGGCGCTTTACTTCGTCCTTGCCGCGGTAGAGCTGCGCGTCGCCCGAATGGTGGCCGTAAAAGCGGCAGGTATCGACCTCGATCGCGCTGGGGCCGCCGCCGGATCGGGCGCGCTCGACGGCCTCCCACGCCGCCTCGTGCACGGCGAAGAAATCGTCGCCATCGACCTTTACCGCCGGCAGGCCGAAGCCCTTGGCACGGCCGGCGATGTCATGGCTGCCGACGGCGTAGCCGACGCCCGTCCCTTCGCCGTACTGGTTGTTCTCGAACACGAACACCGCCGGCAACTGCAAGACCACGGCCATGTTCAATGCTTCGAACGTCGTACCCTGGTTGGAGGCGCCGTCGCCTGAAAAGCACACCGCGATAGTGCCGGTGCCCAAGGTCTTGGCGGTCAATGCCGCGCCGACGACGAGCGGCGGGCCGCCGCCGACGATGCCGTTGGCGCCGAGCATGCCCGCGTTCAGGTCGGCAATGTGCATCGAGCCGCCCTTGCCGCCGCACAGCCCGCCGGCCTTGCCGAACAATTCCTGCATCATGCCGACGACGTCGCAGCCCTTGGCGATCGAATGGCCGTGGCCGCGATGCGTCGAGGCAATGTAGTCCTTCGGGCGCAGATGCATGCACATGCCGACGGCGGACGCCTCCTCGCCGGCGTAGAGATGCACGAAGCCGGGGATACCGCCCTTCGAGAACTCCTCCTGCACCCGCTCCTCGAAACGGCGGATCGTGACCATGCTGCGATAGGCCCGCAGCAATTCTTCGCGGCTCAGTTGCATCGGTGCCCTCCCTCGGCTCGGCGTCCGGCAACCGTAGCGGATTGCGCCGCTCGGCCCAAGGGGCGCAACCGGCGGTGCGTCCTTTACCCAGGTTTATCGTTGATCGGAATGATTGGCGCCGACCCTCTGTTTACGCCGTGAACAGGTACTGCGCCGCTGACGCGCGGCGCGAGAGCAAGGAGGGTACGGAATGAAGCGCGCACTGATTATTGCCAGCGTCGTGGCGCTGGCGGCGGCGCCGGCCTTCGCCGAGTCGTCGTGGACCGTCGAGAAGGACACCTATTCGTCGACGAGCAGCACCAGCGTCATGCCGGAGACCGGCAGCACGGTCTCGACGACGATCATCGCGCCGACCGCGCCGCCGCCGCCGCGCGTCGAGGTGCCGCCGCCGGCGCCCGGCCCCGGAGTGGCGTGGGTTCCGGGCCATTGGATGTGGCACCCCGGCACCGCCGCCTACGTCTGGACCGGCGGCCGCTATGCCGAGCCGCCGCATGTCGGCGTCGCATGGGAGCCCGGGCATTGGGCGCACCGCCCCGACGGCTGGGCCTGGGTCGAAGGCCACTGGGACTGAGGCAGCCGTAGCGCTCTACACCGCGGGCCGGGCGCGCACGTCGTCCGCGACCTTGCGCGCAAGGAATGAGCCGTCGCTGAGCGCGCCGCGAAGGCGGCCGCCCTCGACGACGACCTTGCCGCGCAGCATCGTCAACGACGGCCACACGGCGAGGTCGCGCCCTTCCCACGGCGAATAATCGGCTTCGTGCATGTCGGCGGCCCGCACGGTGTGGCGCCGCCGCGGGTCGAGCAGAACGATATCGGCATCGGAGCCGACTGCCAAGGCGCCTTTCCGCGGATAAAGGCCGAGGATCTTCGCGGCGTTCGTCGCAATGAGCCCGACGAAATTCTCCAGGCTGCGGCCGCGCTTTTCGACCGTCTCCGTATAGATCAGCGCGACACGCGGCTCGACCCCGGCATTGCCGCCCGTCGTATCGTCGATGCGGCGGCCCTGCAATTTGTATTTCAGCGGACAGCAGATTTCGTCCGTCGCGACGGTCTGGATGGCGCCGTAATCGGTGCCGGCCCACAGCGCCGCCTGGTCCTCGGCGAATTTGAGCGAGGGGTAGGTGTGATAGATCTGGCCGTTCGGCCGCTTGTAGTCTTCCGAATTGTACATCAGGTACTGGTGCAGGGTTTCGCCATAGATCGGCACGCCCCGCGCCCGCGCCGCCGCGATCGCCTCGACGCCGGTCTTCGCCGAGGTGTGCAGCATGTAGAGCGACGACCCCTCGATATTGGCGGCCAGCCGGATCACCCGGTTGAACGCCAGGTCCTCGCTGAGCGTGTTGTGGACTTCGGCCATGTGCTCGAAGCCGGTGCGCCCTTCGCGCGTCAGCTTTTCGTACATGTGCATGACGATATCGTTGTCCTCGGCGTGGATCGCGGCGAGGCCGCCGGCCGCGGCCAACGCCTTCAGCACCTCCCAGATGTCGCCGAACTGCACCATGCGTCCCTTGCGCGACGGCGTGATGTCGGTCGTGAACATCTTGACCGTCGCGTGACCGGCGGCGACCGCCTCCTTCAGCTGGTCGGGGATCGAGGGATCGAGCTTTCCTTGCACCATCACGTGAAAGCCGTAATCGCAGTAACAATCGCCGGCCCATTCCTGCTGCCGCCGCTCGATCGCCCGGCGCACGTCGTTGTCGCCGTCGACGAGCGCGAAATCGAGGATCGTCGTCGTGCCGCCGTGAAGCGCCGCCTGGCTGACACGGTCGGGGCCATCGGTCAGGTTGGGCTGGCTTTGACCCGGCACCGGCATCGGCCAGCGGCAGTGGACGTGCGGGTCGATGCCGCCGGGGATGACGATCTGTCCCGCCGCGTCGATCGTGCGCCCGGCGCCGAGCGCGGCAAGGCTGCCCGGCGCCCCGATCGCGGCAATCTTTTCGGCCAGGATGCCGATATCCGCGTCCTGCGCCCCGGTCGGCAATACGGCGCAGCCGCCGGTAATGATGATGTCGAGCATGAATCTGATTCCTTTCAGGCGGTCAGGCCAACGAGGTGCGGGTTGGCGAAGGCGAAATGCGCGAGGATTTCGGCCGGCGCGATGTCGTGCACTATAAAGACGAGCCGGCTGCGGCGGTCATCGTCCGGCCAGCCGTCGAGCCATTCCGGCGCGAACATCGCGTGCTGCGCCGCCTGCACGACGGCCGGCCGGCCTGGTGCGTCGGCGAAGGCGACGATGCCCTTGACGCGCAGCAGGTCGTAGCCGCGCGCCTGCGCCAGCCCGCCGAGCGCGCGCGCAAAGTCGAACCGCCCGAGCGGCCCATCGAGCACGACCGTGTATGTCGCAATGCCATGCGTGTGCGCGGCGTGCTCGTAACCATCATCGTCATGGCCGGGCCTGACGCGGCCACCCGCAACCCCGGGTATGGCGGCCGTCGTGCCATGGATGCCCCGGTCAGGTCCGGGCATGATCGACATCGGCTGGCGCGCGCCCGTATCGGCGGGGAACAGGACGCCGGCCGGATCGGCCGCGCCGGTGCCGATGATGCGTCGGGCGGCGGGATTGAGCGCCTCGAGGCGGGCGGCCAGTGCCGGGCTGAACGGCGCGAGATCGGTCTTCGAAACGATCAGCACATCGGCGATCGCGGCCTGCCGCGCCGCTTCGGCAAAGCGGTCCAGCGCCGCGGCGCCGGCGACTGCGTCGATGACGGTCGCCGCGCGGCACAGCCGGAGGCGCCGGTCGAGCATCGCATCGGTGCCTAGCGTGAACAGGATCGGGCCTGGGTCGGCGAGGCCGCTCGTCTCGACGACGATGCGCCGGAAGGCGCGGATGTCGCCGGTATCGCGCCGCTCGACCAGGTTGCGCAACGTCGCGGCGAGATCCTCGCGCACGGCGCAGCACAGGCAGCCGCCCGGCAGTTCGACGACATCTCCCAGCGCGAAATCGACGAGGTAATGATCGATCGCGACGGCGCCCACCTCGTTGATGACAACCGCCGTATCGGCGAATTCCGGCGCCGAAAGAGCGCGCCGCAGCAGCGTCGTTTTGCCGCTGCCGAGAAACCCGGTCAAAAGTGTCAGCGGTAATTGCGCGAGCGTCGGATCTACCGTCATGCCGCCGATCGTTTCACGATGCGGGCGCCATGGGCAAGCAACAGCAAGCAGAGCGAGGGGTCGGCAATCCCGCTCCGCGGCGCCTGCAACCATGCATTCGGTTGCAATCCTGCTTGTGCGCCAGCATCATGCCAGCCATAACGCTTGCGCATATGGGAGGAAACCGGTCAGCATGGCGCGCGGCGACAGTACCCGAGCGGCGGACGCAGCCGACGACGACATCCTGCTCGCCGCCGCCGCGGTATCAAAGCGGTTTGGCGGCGTCACGGCGGTGGAGGATGTTTCGATCGCGGTCAAGCGCGGCTCGATCGTCGCGATCATCGGGCCGAACGGCGCCGGCAAAACCTCCTTTCTGAATATGGTCAGCGGTTTCTACCGCCCCGACAGCGGCTCGATCAGCTTTGAGGGCGTCGACACGACGCGGTTCCGGCCGGCTGAAATCGCCGCGCTCGGGATCGCCCGCACGTTCCAGAACATCGCGCTGTTCGGCGGCATGACCGTGCTCGATAACATCATGCTCGGCCGGCATGTCCGCATGAAGTCCGGCATCCTGTCGTCCTTTGTTTATTGGGGCATGGCGCAAAAGGAGGAAGTGGCGCACCGCGCGCGGGTCGAGGAGCTGATCGAGTTTCTCGAGCTGCAGGATCTGCGCAAGCAGCCCACCAGCGCCCTCGCCTATGGCCTCAGAAAGCGGGTCGAACTGGGGCGGGCGCTGGCGCTCGACCCGAAGCTCCTGCTGCTCGACGAGCCGATGGGCGGGATGAACCAGGAAGAGAAAGAAGACATGGCTCGCTACATCATCGACGTGAACGAGGAGTGGGGGACGACGATCATCCTGATCGAGCACGACATGGCAGTGGTGATGGACATTTCCGACCGGATCGCGGTGTTGGACCGCGGCCGCAAGATTGCCGAGGGCGCGGCGGCCGACGTGCAAAGCAGCCCCGAGGTGATCCGCGCCTATCTCGGCACCGGCGGGCGCCGGGTCGGCGAGCGGGCGGGCCGCGCCGCATGAGCGGCGCCCTGACGTTGCCGCAGCTGCTGCGGCGCCACGCGGAGCGGACGCCGGATCGGCCGGCGATGCGCGAGAAGGATCTCGGCATCTGGCAGCCGCACAGCTGGCAGCGCTATTGGCAGGAGGTGCGCGACTTCGCCCTTGGCCTTGCCGCGCGCGGCTTTGCGCGCGGCGACAAATTGTCGGTGATCGGCGAGAACCGGCCGCGCCTCTATGTCGCCCAGCTCGCCGCGATGAGCCTCGGCGGCATCGCGGTACCCGTCTACCAGGACGCGATCGCCAGCGAACTTGCCTATGTCCTC
This sequence comes from Allostellaceae bacterium, assembly GCA_035504075.1. Taxonomy (GTDB): domain Bacteria; phylum Pseudomonadota; class Alphaproteobacteria; order ATCC43930; family CGMCC-115725; genus DATARH01. The sequence continues at coordinate 5,723 of DATJSO010000169.1, forward strand.
GATCACGCCGAAACCTCGGTCGTCGTCGCCGAAGACCAGGAACAGGTCGACAAGATCCTGTCGCTGGAAGCTCGGCTGCCGCATCTCGGGCTCGTCGTCTATGACGATCCGCGCGGCATGCGGCATTACGCGTCGCCGGTGCTCC
>DATJSO010000170.1:0-4799 GCA_035504075.1 Allostellaceae bacterium
GCCGTGCGGCAACATCTGGCGGATCGGCCGTTCGAGCCGCCCAAGCATCGCATTGAGATCGGCGGCGGCGGGCCGCGGCGCGGCTGGTTTCGGTTCAGCCGGCGGCTCCGGCATCACCGGCGGCTCCGGCTCCGGCATCGGCGGCGCGATTTCGGCGGGCCGGCCGACGACACCTTCACGGCGCCAGCGCCAGGCGAGCCAGGCCGCGACCGCGAGCGCGACAACGAGCGCGGCGCCGAGTTCGGCAAAGGAGCGCAGATCATGGCGGTGGCGCGCGGCCGCATCGGGATCGTAGACGAAATCCGCGGCGTCGGCGGTGCGCACCAGAGCGCCGGCCTGGGCGAGGCTCGCTTCGATACGGTCCCACCGGTCGGGGTTGGAATGGCCGAGCGCGATCGCCGGATAGCGCGCCAGGGCGCGCGCCAGCGCCGCCTGGTAGTGCTCGAAACCGGCGGCGTCGGCGATCCCGGGCGGGTGCGGCAGATCCTGCAACATTCGCGCGGCGGTCTCGTCCGGGTGGCCGAGCGCATAATCCCAGCCGCGCAGCGTGGCGGCGCGAAACCGGCGGACGATCCGCGGTTGCGCCGCCGCAAAGCGTTGCGCCGCGAACAGCGCGTCGCCGTAAAACTCGACACGGTAATCCGCCGGGTTGATCGATTTTACCGCAAACCCTTTCTCGTGCGCTAACCAGGGAAATGTCCAGGCGGAGCCGGGCACGGCATCGACGCTGCGATCGGCGAGCGCGGCGACCGCCGCGCTGGGCTGCAGCGGGACCGAATTGATCTTGTCCGGGTCGATCCCCTCCGCCTTCAGAGCGGTGGCCATCTCGATGTCGAGAATATTGCTGGCCGGCAGCCGCCCGACCCTTGCCTGGGCGAGCGCGCCGGGCGAGGCATAATCGTCATCGGCGCGGTAATAGATTTCGGCGCCGCTGCGCTGAAAGATCGGCGCGAGCAGCAGCAGCGGCTGGCCTTGCGCCGCGCGGATCACGAGCGCGCCGGCCGGTGCGACGCCGAACTGTGCGCGATCGTCGGCGACCGCGCGGATCGGATCGGCCGGCGCATTGCCCGGCTTGATCGTCACATCGAGCCCGTCGGAGCGGTAGAACCCCTGCCACAGCGCCGCGTAATAGCCGGCGAACTCGAACTGCGCCGGCCCCGCCAGCTGCAGCACGATTTTGTCGGCCGCCTGCGCCGCCTGCGCCGCCGCCAGTGCCGCGACAACTGCGACGATCGCCGTGCCTTTTCTCATTACGCCCCCCGGCTCACCGCGGCGTGCGGCGCGCAGTTCAAAGACGGCGCGACCGCCGCCGTGCAGCCGATATTATCGCGGCGGCGGCTCGGCGGTAGCCGATTATCGCCACGCCCCAGCATCGCCGCTGTGCGGTGGCGCACCAACGGATGCCGCCCCGGTCGTTTGCGCGGGTTGCGTCGGAGCGAGGACGGGCGCACGGTTGGCGCGATCGGGCTCGCAGCGGGCGCCGTGCAGCAAAGGGAGCTGGACGATGAAGGACGGCCACCGGTTTGTCGATTGCGACATGCACATCATGGAGCCGCCCGAACTGTTCGACAAATATCTCGACCCCGAATTCAGGCCGCGCGTCACCTCGTCGGTGCGGCGCAGCGCCGGCGGCCCGACCGGCATGCGCGGCCGCCCGATCTGGTATTTCGACGGCACGCCGACGAGCAACGACGGCAACCTCTCGCAATACAACCGCGTTCGCGGCCCGCTCGTCTCCAAACGCGCCAACACCAACGTCTTGTTTGCGGTTGAGCGCGGCTATGACGCCGAGGCGCAGGTCATCGGCATGGCAATGGAAGGGATCGACATTGCCGTGCTGTTCCCGACCGCCGGGCTGTCGTTTCTCGCGCGCGACAACATGGACCCGCAATTTTCGGCGGCGATCTGCCGCGCCTACAACGACTGGCTTGCCGGCTTCTGCCGGCACAGCCCCGATCAGCTGAAAATGGCGGCGATGCTGCCGGTGCATGACGTCAACCTGGCCTGCGCCGAATTGTTGCGCTGCATCAACGATTACGGCGCGGTTGGCGCGTTCGTACGGCCGAATTACGTCAACGGCCGCTACTGGCATTCCAACTACTGGGACCCGCTCTATTCGCTGCTGCAGGAACTGAACGTGCCATTGTGCTTTCACGAAGGCACGGGATCGTACTATTCGACGATCGAGCCGCGCTTCGGCGAGAACCGCTTTATGCGGCATGTCGCCAGCCACTCGACCGAGATGCAATTGGCGCTGATCGCCTTGCTGCTCGGCGGCATCTTCGAGTTCTACCCGAAGCTCAAGGTCGCGTTTCTCGAAGCGCAGAGCTGGTGGGTGCCGGGCCTCCTCGGCCGCATCGAATGGGATCTGCGCCAGCACCACGAGAGCGACGCGCCCTATCTGAAGCTGAGCCCCTGGGAATACTGGCGGCGCAACTGTTTCTCGGCGATCGAAAGCGGCGAGAAAGAGGTGGGATCGGTCGTCGAACTCCTGGGCGGCGCCGACAACATCTGCGTGTCGAGCGATTTCCCGCATTTCGACTCGAGCTTTCCCGAGGTGTCAAACCGGGTCTTGAACAACCCGAGCATCGCGAAAGAAATCGCCGGCAAGATCCTGTCGGGCGGCGCCCGGCTCTACGGCTTCGGCGACGCGGATTTCGCAAAGGCGGCAGCCGCCGCCCGGCGGCACGACAACATCGCGGCGCGCGCCTGATCGGTCGCAGGCATTCCGATGACCCGGTCAAGGCGGCTTCTCACACGTCCAGATTGGCGACCGAGAGGGCGTTCGACTGGATGAAGTCGCGGCGCGGCTCGACGAGGTCGCCCATCAGCGTCGAAAAGGTCTCTTCGGCTTCGTCCTCGTGGCTGACGCGCACCTGCAGGAGCGAGCGCGCCTCAGGGTCGAGCGTCGTTTCCCACAACTGCTCGGGGTTCATTTCGCCCAGCCCTTTGTAGCGGTTGACCTCGATGCCGCGGCGGCCGAGTTCCACAACGGCATCGACGAGCGCGATCGGGCCGGGAACGCGGTATTCCTTGTCGCGCGCGACGAGCCGTCCTGGCCGGTCATAGATCTCGCGCAGCCGCGCCGCGTCGCCGTCGAGCCGCCGCGCCTCGCTCGACCTGAGCAAGGCGGCGTCGATCAGCCGGCGTTCCTCGACGCCCTGCGACGAGCGGCTGAAGACGAGCCGGCCGCCATCCCGGCCGTCAAACATGCCCTGCCAGCGTCCGTCCGGCCCGTCGACGAGCCGGTTGAGGCGCTCGGCGGTGTCGTGCGCCGCCGCGATCGCGCGGTTCGGATCGGCCGGGATGCCGGCGGCAAGCGCGCCGGCGACCGCCGCCTGCTCGACGACATCGGCGCTGCCGACCTTGGCCGCGAGCGGCATGAGCCAGCGCCGCTGCACGCGCGCCTGCTCCAACAGGTCGCGCAGGTCGGCCAAGGCGCGCTGGCCGCCGTCGTGCTGATGAAAGACCGCATCGCGCAGCGCCGCGTCGAAGCAATAGGCTTCGAGCGCCCCATCGTCCTTCAGATAAACCGGCTTCTGGTTGCCGCGCTGCAACCGATAGAGCGGCGGCTGCGCGATGTAGAGAAATCCCTTTTCGATCAGTGACCGCATCTGGCGGAAGAAAAACGTCAACAGCAGCGTGCGGATGTGGCTGCCATCGACGTCGGCGTCGGTCATGATGATGATGCGGTGATAGCGCGCCTTGTCCGGCTCGAAATCCTCGCTGCCGATGCCGGTGCCAAGCGCCTGGATCAGCGTGCCGATCTCGGCCGAGGACAGCATCTTGTCAAAGCGGGCGCGCTCGACGTTGAGGATCTTGCCTTTGAGCGGCAGGATCGCCTGAAAGCGGCGGTCACGCCCCTGCTTCGCAGAGCCGCCGGCGCTGTCGCCCTCGACGATGAAGAGTTCGCTCTTGGCCGGGTCGCGTTCCTGGCAGTCGGCGAGCTTGCCCGGCAGGTTGGCAACATCGAGGGCGGTCTTGCGGCGCGTCAGGTCGCGTGCCTTGCGCGCCGCTTCGCGGGCCGCGGCGGCCTCGACAACCTTAGCGACGATCTTGCGGGCATCCGACGGGTGCTCTTCGAACCATTGCTGCAGACGGTCGGAGACGATGCCGGAGACGAGCGGGCTGACTTCGGAGGAGACGAGCTTGTCCTTCGTTTGCGACGAAAATTTCGGGTCCGGCAGCTTCACCGACAGGATGCAGGTCAGTCCTTCGCGCATGTCTTCGCCGGCCAACGTGACCTTCTCCTTTTTGGCGAGACCGCTGTCGTTGGCGTAAGCGTTGACGGTGCGGGTCAGCGCCGCGCGAAAGCCGGCGAGATGCGTGCCGCCGTCGCGCTGCGGGATGTTGTTCGTAAAGCACAGCATCGTCTCGTGATAGGAGTCGGTCCACTCCATCGCGATTTCGAGGATGATGCCGTCGCGCTCGCCGCGGATCGCGACCGGCGACGCGTGCAGCGCCTGTTTCGAGCGGTCGAGATAGTGCACAAAGGCTTCGAGGCCGCCGTCGTAGTGGAACGTCGCGGTGCGCGGCTCGGCCTCGCGCAGATCCTGCAGCACCAAGGTCACGCCGCTGTTGAGGAACGCCAGTTCGCGCAGCCGGTGCTCCAGCGTCGTGAAATCGAACTCGGTTTTGGTGAAGGTCCGCGGGCTTGGCAGGAACGTCACTTCCGTGCCGGTCTGCATGCTGCCATCCGGCAGCACCGGAGCGGGACGGAGCCGGGCGAGCGGCGCCTCCGGTACGCCGTCGTGAAAGCACATGAACCATTCGGCGCCGTCGCGAAAGATGCGCAGCTC
>DATJSO010000171.1:0-18611 GCA_035504075.1 Allostellaceae bacterium
GATGCTCGCGGATGCGATCGGCGCCGCCGTGGGGTACGCTGTCGGCACCGCCGAAGCCGCTCGTGGGCCGCTCGCCATCTGCTGGCAAAGGAACGGGGCGCGCGCCTGCGTATACAGGATAAGGTAATTTCTATTCTCCTCGGCGGTCCAGTAGTCGGGTTTGGCGTCTTTCCCCACAGATAGCAATCGCTCTCGAGCGAAATCAGGACGACATGGCCGCTCGCAGCTTACCGGCCCGATTTATGCGAGCCCGATACGCCGCGGCAAGCTGTTCTTGCGCCAAAAGCTCGAGCTTATAGGTCTCGAGGCTTTCGCGCATTCTTGCGGGCCCCCCGAACATATCGCGCACCACGACGAAGTATTCAGGGCTGCAGATGGTGCGCAACTCCGCTTCCTTGATCTTCGGCGCGCGCCCGATTGCGTCTGTGAATGCTTCTGTGAAGGCCGCCATGGGTAAAGCCGCGAGCGATGTGCCCTGCGTGATTGTTTGGCGCGCAAGGCGGGCGGCAATTTCGTGGGCTTGGTGGAACGAGATTCCTTCATGCCTGACGAGGCTGTCCGCGAGCTCTGTGATCGTGGCGCAGGATTTGTCTATGTGCCGGCGAACACGCTCATGATCTATGCCGACGACAGCCATGAGCGCGTCCAGCAAATCCAGGACGCGGGCGGCGGTGTCGAATGCCTCGTAGCCGGCTTCGTGGACCGGGCCTTCGTTGTCGTTGATGTCGGCAAAGGGTGTGTTGTGCAGGGTCAGCAGTACCGCCTCGGCGCGGCCGGCCGCGAGCGAGCACAGCAGACGCAGGTGCTCGATCGGGACCGGGTTGCGCTTCTGCGGCATGATCGAGCTGATCTGCACGAAGCCGTCGGGGACGCGCAGGTGGCCGACCTCGAAGCTGGCCCAGGTGTTGAGATCCTGGCTGAAGCGGCCGAGCCCGAGCAGCATGATCTTCAGCGCCGAACACGCCTCCGCGAGGTGGTCGATCCCGGCGATGCAGCCATACGAGTTTTCCAGCACGGCGCCGAAGCCCAGGAGCTCGGCGGTGCGGGCACGATCCAGCTTGAACCCCGAGGTTGTTATCGCGGCGGCGCCGAGAGGGCAGCAATCGACGGTGGCGTAGGCGTGCAGCAGACGCGTGGAGTCGCGCAGCAGCGCCTCGATAAAAGCACCAAGATAATGGGCAAAGGTCGTGGGCTGGGCGGGTTGGTTGTGAGTGTAGGCCAGAACGAGCGTATCGACATTTTCCTCCGCGCTGCGGATGAGCGTACCGATCAATCGATGCAGTTGCTCCAGGATCCCAAGCAGACGCTCGCGCATCACCATGCGCAGGATGGTGTGGTCGATGTCGTTCCTGCTGCGGCCAGTGTGCAGGCGCCCCGCAAGATCGCGGTCAAGGCGCTGCACAAGCTGCGCTTCGAGCCAGAAGAAGTAGTCCTCGTGCTCGCCAGTGTAGTCGAGGGTTTGATTGGCGGTCCGCGCGACGACATCCGCCAGCGCCGCGAATATCGCATCGGTCTCTTTGCCAGTAAGCCAGCCGCGCTCGCGTAGCATGATCCCGTGCACGTGATGCACGGCGATCAGGTGCTCGCGAAAGTATTTCTGGTATCCGTGGAACAGCGGCGCGAGCACCGTGCGAGCATAGACAGGGTCGGGGAAACTGGTGGCGTCATTCATGCCTTGAGTCCGGTGAGAGCGATCCCGTTCACGATGTGGCGTTGAAGCAACAGAAACACGATCAGGGTCGGCAGCGTAGCGAGGCTGGAGCCGGTCATGATCATCGCCCAGTTGGTCTGGAACTCGCCTTGCAGCGAAGCAAGGCCGACGGGAAGGGTATAGAGACTCGGGTCGGTGGTGGCGATCAGTGGCCACAGGAACGCGGTCCAACTGCCAAGGAACACCAGGATGCCCAGGGCCGACATAGCCGGCCGGACAAGCGGCAGTGCAACACGGCGAAAGATGGCGAATTCGCCCAGCCCGTCGATGCGCGCGGCATCCAGCAAGTCGTCGGGCACATCGAAGAAGAACTGACGCATCAGGAAGGTGCCGAAGCCGGTCATCAGGCCCGGGAAGGCGATGCCCCAGAGACTGTCGAGCCAGCCGAGCGCGCGCGCCATCACATACCACGGGATCACCAGCATCTCGGTCGGGATCATCAGCGTCGAGAGGATGGCGATGAATACGACGCCCCGGCCGCGAAAGCCGAACTTCGCCAGCGTGTATCCGACGAGGCTGTCGAAGAACAGGACCGAGGCAGTGGTTGCGGTGGCCACCACGAATGAATTCAGAAACCAGCGCAGGAAGCTCGGGTGAACAAGAAGCGCTCCATAGTTTTCGAGCGTCGGCGAGGCTGGCAGCAGGCGCATGTCGTAAATGTCAGACGGGTTCTTCAGTGACGTCGCGAACATGAACCCGAGCGGCAGAACCATCGCGACGCCGCCGAGCACAAGAAGCGCCAAAGCGATGGGATGGCGCCGGCTCATCAGGTCCTGGGACGCAACAGGCGAAGCTGCAGCAGAGACAGCAGCAGCAGGATAACGAACAGGACGAATGTCTGGGCGGCGGCGGGACCCATCTCCATGCGGGCGAACGCGGTCTGGTAAATGCTCAGGACGATTGGCTTGGTGCTGTTGAGCGGTCCGCCTTCGGCGCCGTCGGTCATGTTGTACACGTAGTCGAAGATGCGAAGGAAGCCGATCGAGGTCGTCACGATCAGGAAGGCGAGCGTGGGGCGCAGCAGCGGCAGGGTAACGTGCCACAGCACCTGGCTTGCGGATGCACCATCTATGCCGGCCGCTTCCAGATAGACCCGCGGGACGGCGCGCAGGCCGGCAAGCAGCACGACGATCTGGAAACCGAGCGCGGCCCAGATGGCGGGAACCAGTATTGCCGGCAGGGCCTGAGTGGTCGAGCGCAGAAACGGCTGCGCAGGGATGCCGACGGTGGCGAGAATGTTGTTGAACAGTCCGATCGGCGGCGGCTGGTAGAGCCAGCGCCAGACAAAGGCCATCGCGGTGGCCGTGGTCAGGTGCGGCAGAAAATACAAGGCGCGCAGGGCGGCGTGGCCGTTGCGGACCCGGTCGAGATGGTAGGCAATCAGGAAGGCAAGCATCAGGCTTATCGGCAATCCGAGGACGAGATAGGCGAAGGTATTGCCGAGCACTTGCAGGAACGCGGGATCGTGGAACAAGCGCACATAATTTTCCAGGCCAACGAAGAGCCGGGGACCGACAAGGTCCCAACGGCTCAACGAAAGACGGAACGCGTCTATTGCCGGCCAGAAGCGGACCGAACCATAGAAGAACAGCGGCACCGCGAGGAATGTCCAGGCCGTCAGCGTCTGCCGGTGGCGCAGCTTCAGCCGCACGCCAAAGACGCGAATCGCGTGTGGTCCGGAACGCTGGTGTTTCCAGGAGCGGGCCAGTTGGTTCGCGGACAATGGGCCCGGGGTCTTGGCCAAGCCAGGACGCCTCAATGTCCGGTGTCGAGCAGCTTTTGCTCCTGCGCTGCGGCTTTAGCGACGGACTGGCTGACAGGCTCGTGCTGCAGGACGATACGATCGATCATGTTGATGAAGATCGTGCGCTGCTGCGTCTCATCGACGAAATGCGTGGTAGTGGCGTAGGCGAGACCGCGGACGAAGGGACCGTATCGCGGGTTGTCCTCGATAGCTTGTGTCTCGGCGACAGCCTTTCGGGCGGGGAGTTCGCCCACCTTGTTCAACCATAATCGCATTGCCTCCGGCGTGGTGATGAAGGCAAGAAATTTCACCGCCGCCGTGAGTTTCGGACCAGTGGCTTTGGAAGTGATGCCATTCACCCAGTATGAAGCGAAATTGGCATGTCGGCCATCGAATGTCGGCACCTCCGCGACGCCATAATCCAGGCCCCGTTGCGCGTTGAAGTCCGACAGACGGAACGAGCCATCGATGGTCATTGCCGCGCGGTGAGCCTTGAAAGCGGTCGCCTGATCGGACAGGAAGTCAATCTCCCCCACGTGCTCCTTGGTAATGAGATCGGTGTACCAGGTCACAGCCTCGATGCCGGTCGGGCTGTCATAAGTGACCTTCTTGCCGTCGGGCGAGTAGGGTGCGCCGCCGAACTGCCGGATCAGCACCTCGCGCAGCCACTGGTGATCCTGCGCCGAGGGGTCGGGAGCGAAGCCTTCGATCAGCAGATTGCCGGCGGAATCGCGCTTGGTGGTACGGACCGCGTCGGCGACCAGTTCCTGCAGAGTCCGCGGCGGCTTGTTGGGGTCGAGGCCGGCGGACTGGAAAATCTCTTTGTTCCAGAAGAGGGCAAGCGCACGGACTGCAGTCGGCAATGCATAATAAGCGCCGTCGCGCTTCATGAGCTGGACGAATGGAAAGAAGTCGCGGTCGATCGTGGTGGGATCGAAGGTGTCGGCTGGCAGTTTCTGGAGCAGGTGCGCGTTCAGGTAGTCGTCCAGCCAGCCGTAATAGAGCTGCACGACGTCGGGCCCCTCGCCCGCGGTGACCGCCGCGGCGACGCGTGTGCGGAAGTTCGCGTAAGGAACGGTTACATGCTTGACGGAGATGTCCGGATTGGCGGTTTCAAAGCGATGGATCAACTCGTTCATCGCATCGACACGTTGCTTGAACGTGTATTGCCAGTACTCGATCTCGGTGGTTGCCGCGCGTGCGGTTGCACCGATCAGGGCACAGGACACGGCAAGTGCGGCAAAAATGGCCTCTCTGCGCTTCAACATTCTATGCCTCTTCGGGGGCCTCCCGTAGCGTGAAAGGTCTCCCAGCCGGTTCTAAGCTGTCAATGGATGGCGTTGCGGACCGGGGTGGGATTTGGCACCAAGCGGCTTATGGACGAACGGGTGGTGCGACAGGCGGAGAGCGCGGGTGGAGATGCGTTGTGGCACGCGTTGCAGCCTCTGCGCTCGACTGCCACATGGTTGATGTTCGGCGCACATCCGGATGACGAATGGAACGGTTTCCTCGCCTGGCTTGTGCTGGGACGGGGCATGCGCGCGGTATTCGCCTGCGCGACACGCGGGGACGGCGGGCAGAACGTGATCGGACCGCAGCGCGGGGCGGATCTGGCGGTGTTGCGCTCACGCGAGATGGAATGTGCGGCGCGCGAGATCGGCTTTGGCGTGCGCTGGCTTACCCCGGGCGGGGATGATCCGATTTGCGATTTCGGGTTCTCGCGATCGGCGTCCGATACGCTGGCGCACTGGGGCGAGCGGCGATTGGTTGAGCGCATGGCGAAAGCGATCCGTGAGATCAGGCCCGATGCCGTCAGCCCGACGTTTCTGGATGTGCCCGGGCAGCATGGGCACCACCGGGCGGTCACCCGGTCGCTGGCGCCGGCGCTGGATCTGGCGGCCGATCCGGGATGGTCGTGCGGGCCGCCGCCCTGGCGAGGCGAACATGCCTATCTGCCAGCGTTCTCCGGGGGCGGCGGGACCTATGACGACGAGATTCCGCCGCCCCCGGCAACCGTGTCGGTGGAGCTGGGGGAGCGCTGCACGGTGCTGGCGGCCAACTGGGCGCAGGTGGGCCAGTGGTCGCGCCGAAGCGGTTCTTGACGGCGCGCAGGATGCGGAACTGGTGGCCCCGCTCGCCTTCGAAATAAAGCACCGTGTCAACCATGTGCTCGAGCACGCGCGGCCCGGCGATCAAGCCCTCCTTTGTCACGTGGCCGACCAGCACGACGACCGTGCCGCGGCGCTTGGCGAGGCCGATCAATTCCTGCGCCGCTCCGCGCACCTGGCTGACCGTGCCCGGTGCGCTGTCGAGCGTATCGAGATACATCGTCTGAATCGAATCGATGACGACGAAATCGGGCGCATCGCGATCGTCGAGCGCGGCGAGGATGTCGCCGACGCCCGCTGCCGCGGCCAGCCGAACCGGCGTCGCGGCAACGCCGAGCCGCTCGGCGCGTAGCCGCACCTGGTCGATCGCCTCTTCGCCGGTGATGTAGGCGGCGCTGCCGCCGCCCGCCGCGAATGCCGCCGCCGCCTGCAGCAGCAAGGTTGACTTGCCGATGCCGGGATCGCCGCCGACCAGGACCGTCGACGCCGGGACAAGACCCCCGCCGCACACCCTGTCGAGTTCCGCGATGCCGGTCAGCCGCCGCGGCGGCGCCTCGCTGTCGCCGCGAAGCCCGACAAATCCGAGGCTCGCGCCACGGCGCCGGCCGCCGCTCGCGGCGAGGCCTTTCGGCGGCGCGGCGCGCGGCTGCTCCTCGACCATGCTGTTCCACGCGCCGCAGGCCTCGCAACGGCCCGCCCATCTCGGCGCGGCCGCGCCGCACTCCTGGCAGAGGAAGCGGAGCGCGGTTTTCGCCATCCCGTTGCCCTTAGTGCTGCGCGATGGATGTCATGCCGCCCGCACTTCCATGCGGATCGGGCCCTGCTCGCGGCCGTGCACGAACTGATCGACAAACTGATTGCCGGAATTGTCGATGTCCGCGGCCGGTCCCTGCCAGACGATGCGTCCCTGGTACAGCATCGCGACGCGGTCGGCGATTTTGCGGGTGCTGACCATGTCGTGGGTGATCGACACCGCGGTCGCGCCGAGGCCGCGCACGCACTGCACGATCAGGCGGTTGATGACATCCGCCATGATCGGGTCGAGGCCGGTCGTCGGCTCGTCGAAAAACAGGATTTCCGGCTCGGCGGCGATCGCCCGCGCCAGCGCGACGCGCTTCTGCATGCCGCCCGACAGTTCCGCCGGACGCAGCGTCGCAACCTCCGGCCCGAGGCCGACGGCGGCGAGCTTTTGCAGCGCGGTCTCGCGCGCCGGCCGGCGCCCGACGCCGCGCCCCTCGATCAGGCCGAACGCGACGTTTTCCCAGACGTTCAGCGAATCGAACAGTGCGCTGCCCTGAAACAGCATGCCGAATTTGCGCATCAGCTGCTCGCGGTGGCGTCCGCCCAGGCCGGCCGTCTCTTCGCCGTCGATGCGGATTGAGCCGGCATCGGGATCGAGCAGTCCGAGAATGCATTTCATCAGGACCGACTTGCCGGTGCCCGAGCCGCCGATGACGACGAGGCTCTCGCCGGCGGCGACTTCGAGCTCGACGCCGGCCAACACACGTTTCGCGCCGAACGATTTCTGCAATCCGCTGACCGCTATCTTGGGGATGGAAGTGCCGGTGGGTGTCACGCGAAGAACGCCTGCGTCAGGAAATAGTCCAGCAGCAAAATCAGGATCGATGCCGATACGACCGCGTAGGTCGTCGCCTGCCCCACCCCCTCGGCGCCGCCGCGCGAATAATAGCCCTGATAGCATCCCATCAGCGCGACAACGAAGCCGAACACCGCCGCCTTGATCAGGCCGGACGTGACATCCGCCGATTTCAGGTATTCCTGCGTCTGCGTCAGGTAGCTGGCGGGATTGAAGCCAAGCTTGTAGATGCCGACGATGTAGCCGCCGAACACGCCGACGATGTCGGCGATCAACACGAGAAACGGCAAAGTCAACAGCCCTGCCAACAGGCGCGGCCAGACCAGGTAGCGTAGCGGATCGGTCGACAGCGTCGTCAGCGCGTCGATCTGCTCCGTCACGCGCATCGTGCCGATCTCGGCGGCCATCGCCGCACCAACCCGCCCGGCCACCATCAGCCCGGCAATGACCGGCCCCAATTCGCGCGTCACCGACAATACGACGACGGTCGCCACCGCACTCTCGGCGTTGAAGCGGGCCGACGCGACGTAGAATTGCAGCGCCAGCACCATGCCGGTGAACAACGCGGTCAGCCCGACGACGGTCAGCGAGAAATAGCCGATCGCGACGAACTGGCGCAGCACCAGGCGCGGATAATAAGGCGGCGTCACGCCGGCGATGATGGCGCGGCCGGCGAACAGCACGAGCCGCCCGCATGCGGCCAGAAACGACAGCGTGAGCGCCCCGACCGACGCGAGGAAGCGGATCATGCGGGGACGTCGCGATCGGCCGGCGCGCGGTAGATGCGGTGGTAGCGCGCGCCGAGCGCGGTCAGGATCTCATAGCCGATCGTGCCGGCATCGGCCGCCACGGCGTCGACGCCGTAATCGGCGCCGAGCAACTCGATCGCCGCGCCGGTGCGCGCGACATCCTCCGGAACGGCCGAGACATCGAACGTGACGAGATCCATCGAGACCCGGCCTATCAGAGGAACCCGCCTGCCGGCAATCGTGCCGCAGCCGCGCCGGCTCAACGACCGCAGCCAGCCGTCGGCATAGCCGACCGCCACCGTCGCCACGCGGCCGGGCGCCGGCATGACGTGCGCCGCACCGTAGCCAACCGTCTCCCCGCTGTCAATTTGGCGAACCTGGACGATTTTCGCCGACAGCCGTACGACCTGGCGCATCGGATTGACGTGCCCGGGTTGCGGATTGACGCCGTAAAGGGCGGCTCCCGGGCGGACCAGATCGAAATGGTAGCGCGGCCCGAGAAAGATCCCGGACGAAGCCGCAAGGCTCGCCGGCACGCCGGCAAGCTGCGCGACTGCCGCAAAGCGGCCTTGCTGCCTCTCGTTCAGCGGGCTGTCGGGATCGTCGGCGCAGGCGAGATGGCTCATCACGAGATGCCAGCCGATGCGCGGCGGCGCCGCGGCGAGCGCGGCGAACTCGTGTGCCGTCAGCCCCAGCCGCGCCATGCCGGTATCGACATGCAATATCGCCGGGTGCCGGGCGGCGGTACGCTGCCATTCCGCGATCTGCTCCGGGTGGTTCAGCACCGGGACAAGCGCATGCCCGACAAACTCGGCGGCGGTGCCCGACGGCGGCCCGTTGAACACGGCGATTTCGGCAGCGCCGCCAAGCAGTTGCCGCAGCGCGATGGCTTCGTCGAGCGTCGCGACAAAAAAGCGCCGGCAACCGGCCGCCGCGAGCGCCCGCGCCACCGGCGCGGCGCCGAGGCCGTACGCGTTCGCCTTGACGACGGCGGCGCACGTCGCCGGCGCCGCCATCGTCGCCAGCCGCCGCCAATTCTCGACGATGGCGCCGAGATCGATTTCGAGGACGGCGCCGGCGCGCGCGGCGGGATCGGACATGACGCCTCGTCAATACGCCGTCGGCAGACGCTCGGGGCCGATGAAATTGTCGAATTTCGTCGTCTCCGGCTCGAAATGCAGCTTGACCGTGCCGATCGGGCCATGCCGCTGCTTGGCGATGATGATTTCGGCGACGCCGGTGATGCGTTCCATCAGCTCGCGCCAGTCCTCGATGCGCTTGTTGTACTTCTCCTGCGATTCGTTCTCATTCTGCGTCGGTTGTCGCGACCTGTAGTATTCCTCGCGAAAGACAAACATGACGACATCAGCATCCTGCTCGATCGACCCCGATTCGCGCAGATCGGCGAGCATCGGCCGCTTGTCCTCGCGCTGTTCGACGGCGCGCGACAATTGCGACAGAGCCAGCACCGGCACGTCCAGCTCCTTGGCGACGGCTTTGAGACCACGGGTGATCTCGGATATTTCGAGGACGCGGTTTTCACTGGCGCGCGCGGCGGCCGACGGCCGCATCAATTGGAGATAATCGACGACAATCAAGCCGAGGCCATGCTGACGTTTGAGACGGCGGGCGCGCGTCCGCAACGCCGCGATCGACAAGGCCGGCGTGTCGTCGATATAGAGCGGTACCGCTGCCAGCCGCTGTGAAGCCACGACGAATTTGTCGAAATCCTCGCGCCGCACCTCGCCGCGCCGGATGCGATCGGACGACGTACCGGATTCCTCGGCGAGGATGCGCGTCGCCAGCTGCTCGGCCGACATTTCGAGCGAGAAGAAGGCGACGACCGCGCCATCCTCGCCGGCCGTCCGCCCGTGCTCCTTTGCGGCATGGAACGCAATGTTGGTCGCCAGTGCCGTCTTGCCCATGCCCGGCCGGCCGGCGACGATGACGAGATCGGACGGATGCAGGCCGCCGAGCTTCTTGTCGAGATCGACAAAACCGGTCGCGACCCCCACGGTTTTACCGTCGCGCCTGAACGCCGCCTGGGCCATCGTGATGGCGGCGGTCAGCGCGCTGCCGAATGGTTCGAGGCCGCCCTCGGCGTGGCCCGTCGTCGCCAGATCGAAGAGTTTCTGCTCGGCCCGCTCGATCTGCTCGATCGCCGAATCGTCGAGGTCGTGGCGCAGCGCGTCGCCGACGACATCCTGGCCGATCGTCATCAATTCGCGCCGCAGATAGAGGTCGTGGATCGTGCGCCCGTAATACTCGGCGTTGACGATCGTGACCGCCGACCCCGCCAGTTGCGCCAGATATTGCGCCCCGCCGATCTCAATGAGCGCGCCGTCCTGGTCGAACAGGTTCTTCAGCGTAATCGGATTGGCGATCTGGCCGCGTTCGATCAGCTTACCGATCGCCTCGTAGATGCGGCCGTGCACGGCGTTGCCGAAGTGCTCGGGCAGCAGGAACTCGGAGACCCGATGGTAGGCGGCGTTGTTGATCAGCATCGCGCCGAGCAATGCCTGCTCGGCCTCGGTATTGGCCGGCGGCTGCGGCGCTCGTTCGAGTTCGCCGGCGAGATCGGGTTCGCGCAGCGGCGTGACGCGCAGCGTTGTGCTCTCCATGCGCCGACCATAGCACTGCCGGAGCCGATCATCGCGGCCGTCGCGCAAGCCTGAAACCGCGGGAAGCCTGAGGCCGCGAGAGGTATCCCCGCCTTCCTCGTTCTTCCGACGCTGTGGATGAACCGCGAATCGCCGCCCGGGCTATTTCGCGGCCATCGAGGGTGCGGCGGCGGGACGGCCGCGTTCCCAGTCGGTGATGTAGTCGCGGGTGAGCGGCACGGTATCGACCGCCTTCGCCATCTGGATCTGCATGACGAGGTGGCCGCCGCGGCGGAACGCCACTTCCGCGCCGACCAGGTACAATTCGAACATGCGGCAGAACCGCTCGTCGTAGAGTTGGCGGATGCGCTCGCGGTTGTCATTGAAGCGGCGGCGCCAGGCGCGCAGCGTCTCGGCATAGTGCAGCCGCAGGATCTCGATGTCCGTGATCCAGAGTTGCGCGCGCTCGGCCTGCGGCACAACCTCCGACAACGCCGGCGAATAGCCGCCGGGAAAGATGTACTTGCGCAGCCACGGATTGGTCATGCCGGGCCCGTCCATCCGCCCGATCGAATGCAGCAGCGCGACGCCGTCGGGGTTCAGCAGCGCGGCGAGCTTGCGGAAAAACACCCGGTACTGGTTGACCCCGACATGCTCGAACATGCCGACCGAGACAATGCGGTCGTAATGCCCGTTCTCTTCGCGGTAGTCGCGCAGATGAAAGCGGACGCGATCGGCAAGGCCGGCCTCTGCGGCGCGCCGCGTCGCCGCCTTGTATTGCTCCTCCGACAGGGTGAGCCCCGTCACATCGACACCGCATTCCGCGGCCAGATGGAGCGCCAGCCCGCCCCAACCGCAGCCGATGTCGAGCACCTTCTGTCCGGGCTTGAGCAGCAGCTTTGCCGCCAGATGCTGCTTCTTGTCGTACTGCGCGGTGTCGATGTCGGAATCCGGCGAACGGAAATAGGCACACGAGTATTGTCGGTCGCGGTCGAGGAAACATTCATAGAGCTCGCCGGACAGATCGTAATGATGCGCCGCGTTACGCCGCGCCCGGATCACGGGGTTGTATTGGTGCAGCCGGCGCACCAGGCGGCCGGCGCCGCGCGCAAGCCGCAACGCCGGCCCTTCCGGCAACCCCGCGTCGTTGGCGGCCAAGAGGTCGAGCAGGTCGTAAAGGCTGCCCTCTTCGATCGTCAGCGTGCCGTCCATATAGGCCTCGCCGACGAACAGCCGCGGGCGAGCAAGCAGCTTCCAATGCAATGCCGGATCGCGCAACCGTACCGCCGCCGACGGGCCGGGTGCACCTTCAAAGACATATCGCCGCCCGGTTGCGTCGATGACGCCGAGGCGGCCGGTGCGGATGACCCGCGCGAGCACAGACGCAAGCAGCATGGCATGATAATATCAGGCGATTTGCCGGATCGACACAACCCCCGGGCGCTATCGACCGGTCCGGACTTCGATCCAGAAAGGACAGCGATGCCGGACGACAGCAACCAGCACGACAGCGCCATCATTCAGGCTGCCTATGCCGAGCGCGTCCGAGAGGCCTTCCGGGTGTTCGCCGAGAATCTGGCGATGGGAGAAAACGAGCGCGGTTCGCGCGACCGCTTCGTCCGCACAGTCGAGCAGACCAGAAAGGCGCGCGACATGGCACTGCAGGCGATCGTCAGCGGCGCTGCGAGCGAGGCCGAGCAGGCGGTCGCGGCGGCGGCGCCCGCCGGCGACGAGCTGTCCGATGAACAACGGGCATTGGTTGAACAGGCGCTCGCCGGCACGACCGGGCAGCGGGCGCCGGCGCCGCTGTCACCCTCGCAGCGCTCGCCGCTGATCCGGCGCTGATCGCGGCGGCCGCGCCTTACGCGAAGGCGCGGCGGATGCGGCCCCAATCCTCGATCGCATGCTCCTGGCCGGGGGCGATGCGCAGCGCGATCTCGTCATAGCCGGCAGCCGCGAGCGCGGTGATGCGCTCGATGATCTCGCGCTCGGTGGCGGCAAGGCTCGTGCGGCGGATCAACTCGGCGGTGACGAAGCGCCGCTCCTGCGCCTTCACGAACATCAGATGACCGCGATGGTTTTCGAGATACGGCGCGCCCTGCGGCCGGAAGGTGCGCGCCAGCTCGACATAGCCCTTGACGGTCTCTTCCAGTTCCGGCGGGACGCCGGCCATCGCCGGCCAGCCCATCAGCGCCGCGTCGGCGGCGCGGTGCAGCAGCATCGCGGCGCCGGGGCCGGCCTGGGCGATCGCGCGCGGCGAATCGGCCCCTTCGCCTTCAGCCAATACGACCCCGCCGGCCAGCACGATCGCTTCGTGAGCCGCGCCGTCATGTCCCGCGGCCGTCCAGCCCGCCCGCATCTCGCGCACCAGCGCGGCGCCGGACGCGGCCTCGGCGGCAGTCGCAATCCAGCCGGCGCCGAGCCGCGCCGTCAATTGCCGCGCCCTGGGCCCCGACGCGGCAACATAGAGGCCGATTGGGTCATGCGTGTTGACCAGCCCGAGTTCCGGGTTGAGCAGGCGGATCAGCCGCCGTTTGCCCTCGATCTCGGCCTCGACGGTATCGCCCGCCAAGAGCGCCGTGACGACGCGGACGTATTCTTCGAGATCCGCGAGCTTGACGGCGCCCAACCCCATCGCGCGCCGCCCGGTGAACCCGGTGCCGACACCGAAATCGATCCGGCCGGGCGCCAGCTTGTTGAGCGACGCGAAGGCGTTGGCCGCGACCGCCGCGATGCGGTTCGACGGGATCAGCACGCCGGTGCCGAGGCGGATCGTCGTCGTCTTCATCGCCGCCGCGGCCATCGCGACGAACGGGTCGGCGCTCAGCATCTGCGTGTCGAAAAACCACGCGCGATGAAAGCCGAGTTCCTCGGCCCGTCGCACCAGCCGCCACGAACCGGAGTCGGTCGGGATCGCGATCGCAAACCGCATCATCCCCTCCCCAGAAACTCCCAGCCCACTAGCGCTTCGAATATTGCGGGCGACGGCGGGCCTTGTGCTTGCCGTATTTCTTGCGCTCGACGACGCGGCTGTCGCGGGTCAGAAAGCCGCCGTGCTTCAGGATCGGCCGCAGCCCCGGCTCGTAGAAGGTCAGCGCCCGGCTGATGCCGTGCCGCACCGCCCCGGCCTGGCCCGACAGCCCGCCGCCGGTCACCGTGCACCACACGTCGAACTGGCCGAGCCGGTCGGTCACGACAAACGGCTGGTTAAGCAGCATGCGCAGCACCGGCCGCGCGAAATAGACCGGGCTGTCGCGGCCGTTGACTTCGATCCTTCCGTTGCCCGGCCTGATCCACACGCGCGCGACCGCATTCTTGCGCTTGCCGGTGGCGTAGGAGCGGCCGAGTTCGTCGCGGATCGGCTGCACGTCGGTCGGCACCAGCACGACGGGGGCGGCCGCGGCCGGCGCGGGCGTCTGTCGCTGCGCCGCCGCCATTGCCTGGCGCAGGCTGGCGAGGCCCTGGAACGTCTGCGCGCCCCCGCCGCGCTGGCCGCCGAGGCGGTTTTCCGGGCGGCCCGGTTCAGCCGGCTTTTCCGGCGTGTCGTCCGACATTATGCGGCCCTCGCATTCTTGCGGTTCAGTGCGGCGACGTCGAGCTTCTCCGGGCTCTGCGCCGCGTGCGGATGTTCGGACCCGGCATAGACCCGCAGGTTGCGCATGACCTGCCGCCCCAACGGCCCGCGCGGCACCATGCGCTCGACCGCCTTCTCGATGACCCGCTCCGGGTGCGCGCCGGCAAGTATCTGTCCCTTGCTGCGCCCCTTGATGCCGCCGGGATAACCGGTATGCCAATAGAACATGCTGTCATGCCGCTTGTTGCCGGTCAGCTGCACCTTCTCGGCATTGACGACAACGACGTGGTCGCCGCAATCCATGTGCGGCGTGTAGCTTGGCTTGTGCTTGCCGCGCAGCCGCATCGCGATCAGCGAGGCGAGGCGCCCGAGCACCAGCCCGTCGGCGTCGATCAACAGCCATTTCTTGTCGATGTCGGAGGGCTTTGCGGAAAACGTTTTCATTGGAGCGGCCGGTCGTCGTGAGACGGCTGGTTTAGGCGGCGGATGGCATGCGGTCAAGCGAAATGCATTGTTAAACAATGGTATTGGGACGCGGTATCATCTTACCACACGGGATACCGGCGCATCTGATATGCTGCGGCACCGTTATAGGCGGAGGCAGGCGTGAATGCGACAGCGACAAAGCGGAGCGAGGACGAACCGGTGCTGCTCGAGGTGGTCGACGCTGCGGGCGTGCTGCGCCTGACGCTCAACCGGCCGGCGGCGCGCAACGCGCTGTCGGTCGGGCTGATGCGCGCGCTCTCGGACGCGCTGGAGCGCGCCGGTGGCGACGGGAGCTGCCGCGCCGTTGTCATCGCCGGCGCCGGAGCGGCCTTCTGCGCCGGCCATGACCTGCGCGAACTGCGCGCCGACCCGAGCCGTGCGGCCTATGAGCGCGTCTTCGCACAATGCAGCGAACTGATGCTGCAGATCGTGCGTCTGCCGAAGCCGGTCATCGCCGAGGTGCACGGCATCGCAACCGCCGCCGGCTGCCAGCTTGTCGCGACCTGCGATCTCGCCATCGCCGCCGAGGATGCGCGGTTTGCGACGCCGGGGGTCAATATCGGGCTGTTCTGCTCGACCCCGATGGTCGCGCTGTCGCGCGCCGTCGGCCGCAAGCCGGCGATGGAAATGCTGCTGACCGGCGACCTCGTCGATGCTGCGACGGCAAAGGCGCTGGGTCTCGTCAATCGGGTCGCGCCGCGGCACGAACTGACCGCGACGACGATGGCGCTGGCCTGCCAGATCGCCGGCAAATCGGCATTGACGCTGGCGATCGGCAAGGAAGCGTTCTACGCCCAGGCCGAGCTCGAGCTGAGTGATGCCTACCGCTATGCCGCCGAGGTCATGACCCGCAACATGCTGGCGCGCGATGCGGCGGAGGGGATCGACGCGTTTCTCGAAAAGCGCCGGCCGGTGTGGCGCGACGCGTAGCCCAGGACGGCCCGGCCCGCTGCCGAGCCGCGACGATGTGGAGCGCGCGCCCGCCGTAGAGCTGTATTAGATGCAGCCTATGCGGCATTTGCGGGGCGCAGCCTGCGCGGCCATCGGTTTGTTCGCGCTCGTGGCGGCAATCCCGCCGGCGCTGGCCTGCGTCGATTTCCGGCCGGGCGCGCCGTCGCGCTGGTTGATCGCACGGGACGCGGCGGGGCCGATCCTGTTGACCCCGTGCCGGCGCCCGTTCTTTTCGTTGGGGGTCAATACGCTCGATGGCGGCGCGTCGAGCGGCAGCGCGTCGCCGCGCGCGTATCGCTGGCGGCGCTTTGCGCCGACCCGCGCCGCCTGGGCAGCGCAGACGCGGCGGCGGCTCGTGCGCTGGGGCTTCAATACCGCGGGCGCCTGGTCGTTGCCACCCGCCGAGATCGGCCTGCCGAGCACGCCCGAACTCGAACTCGGCCGCTGGCTGCAGGTCGTCTGGACCGACCCGTTCGATCCCGCGCTGGTGCCGCGCCTCGACCGCGCCGCCGCCGCCGCGGTCGCTCCCTATCGCGGCAATCCGCTGCGCATCGGCTATTTCTCGGACAACGAGATCGGCTGGT
This sequence comes from Allostellaceae bacterium, assembly GCA_035504075.1. Taxonomy (GTDB): domain Bacteria; phylum Pseudomonadota; class Alphaproteobacteria; order ATCC43930; family CGMCC-115725; genus DATARH01. The sequence continues at coordinate 16,105 of DATJSO010000171.1, forward strand.
GGAACGGGCCGCTGTTCACCGCGTACATGGGCTTTGCCGCCGACAACCATACAAAGCGCCGGCTGATCGCCTTGCTGCGCGCGCATTACCGCGACAGTTGGTCTGCCTTCACGCAGGATTTCGTGCCGGCCGCCGGCACGGCGAGCTTCACCGATTTGCTGTCGAACCGCACGCCGCCGCACCTGCGGCCGGGCGGACGCGGCATCGACGTGATCCGCGCCTGGACCGGCATCATCGCCGGGCAATACTACAAGTTGATGCGCGACGCGCTGCGCCGGGCCGACCCCGATGCGCTCTATCTCGGCGACCGGCTGCCGATCTATTACGACCCCGACGCGGTGCGCGCGATGGCGCCCTATGTCGATGCGATCTCGGTCAACTACAACGTCGATGCCGCGGACGGCTGGATTGCGCCCTATTTCTTTAGGGGATTGAAGGAATTGAGCGGCGGCAAGCCGGTGTTGATTACCGAATGGTTTTATGCGGCGATCGCGAACCGCTCGGGCAATCTCGACCGCACCGGCGAGCCGCATGACGCGGCGCACGCCCGCATCAGCAACAACCGCAACCGCACCGGGCACCTGATGACGGTCGCGACGCAGGCCGAGCGGGCGCTTGGCGCCCGTCGCGCGGCGCGTCTCCTGGCGGCGCAGCCCGACGTCATCGGCGTCCACTGGTTCCAGTATGCCGACGAGCCGCCCGGCGGACGGGCCGACGGCGAAGATTACGATTTCGGCCTCGTCGACACCGATAACCGGCCGTACCGGCGGCTGGTGCAGGCGCTGGAGACGAGCAATCGGGGCGTGCTGTCGCGGATCGCGCGACCCGCTTCTGCTGCGATTTCTCGGTTGCGCGGGAACAACGACGCCGTGCCGTTCGCGAACATCGATCCGGCCGAAGAGAGCCTTGCCGACTGGCCGAAGGCGGCCTCGCTGATCGCGATGAAGCCGGCGGCGGGCGAGGTCGATTTCGGCGACATCTATCTGACCTGGGACCGGTACGGCCTTAATCTCGCGACGATCGCGATGGACTATTACGATCCCGACCTGCTCGGGATCGTCGCGCCGTTCCCGCGCTCGGAAGCGTTCCGCATTGCGCTCGGCGTCAATGCCGGCGGTGGCCCGCAACGCATCGAATTGCGGGTCGCGCCGACCAGCGTCGTGCGCACCGCGGCAGACGAGGAAAAGCTTACCTTCGGCGTCGAAGTGTGCCGTTATGCACCCACCGAAAGCTGCTCTGCCATACCGGGCGCCGTCGCGCATTACTTCGGCACCGCGCTCGACCAGCCGCGCGTCATCCTAAAGGCGTTCATTCCATGGTCGGCGCTCGGCGTCGCGGGGGCGCCGGCATCGCGCGCAATTCGCCTCGCGCTCGGCGTCACTGCGTTCTACCGCTCGCGCTGGATGTCGAGCGACGGGGTTGCGCCGGATATCGCAATGGCGCATCCGAAAGCTTGGCACCGCTTCGCGCTCGGCGGGCCCGCTGCGCCGGATTTCAGCGGCCCGCGGCTGGCGCGCGCCGATCACGCCGATTGAGCGCTATTTGTCGTCCATGATCCAGACGCCGTTCCAGTCGTCGGACGGCGGGTTGTCGCGGTAATAGCGGCAGCGGTCGATGAAGATCTTAGACGGCCGATCGCTTGGCACCGCCTCCAGCGCCTCGCCGAAACGGCCGAGCGCCGCCGACCACTCGCGCTGCTGATAGCTTGCAAGGCCCGCCTCGTAGGCGCTGATCAGTTGCGCGAGGCGGGGAAACCTGTCGGCGTCATAGTGGGCAAGCGACTCGTAGGCGAGGGTCGGGTGCGATTTGCCCTTGACCTGAACGAGGTCGATGCGCCGCAGCACGGCCCGCGATTTCAACGCCTCGACCGTCGAGGCGGAGACCAGCACGGTCGTGCCGTAGTGCTTGTTGGCGCTTTCGAGCCGTGCGGCGAGGTTCACATTGTCGCCGATGACCGTGTATTCGAGGCGGCGGCGCGAACCGAGCGAGCCGGCCAGCACTTCGCCCGTCGCAATGCCGACGCCGATCTGGATCGGTTCGAGCGCCGCGGCCAACCGGCGCTGATTGAAGCAATCGAGTTCGCGGATCATTCCGGTCGCGACGGCAAGCGCGTTGTCGGCGTCGGCGGCGCGGCTGACGGCGGTGCCGAACACCGCCATGATCGCGTCGCCGATGTATTTGTCGAGCATGCCCTCATGCTGAAATACGATCTCGACCATGCTGGTGAAATAATCGTTCAGCATGGCCACCGTTTCCTGCGGCGTCATGGCCTCGGCGAGCGTCGTAAAGCGCCGAATGTCGGAAAACAGCACGGTGGCGACGTGCGAGTTGCCATCGAGAAAGTCCCGGCCGCTGGCGAGCAACTGATCGACGACCTCCTTGGCGACATAGCGCGCCATCGTGTTGCGCACGCGCTTTTCGCGGGTGATGTCTTCGAGCACGAGCATGCAGCCGATCGGCTTGTCCTTGGCTTCGAACAGCGGCGCGGCGGTCAAATTGACCGCCGC
>DATJSO010000172.1:0-2339 GCA_035504075.1 Allostellaceae bacterium
TTGATCGAGTCGCTGGAGGCGTCCGCGCCCAATTTGCCGGTCTCGTTTTCGACCACACGACCGTTGATGCGAACGCCCCTTTGCCGAATAAGGCGCCGTGCCTCACTGTTCGAGGACGCCAATCCGGCCAAGACGAACAGCTCGGTATTCGCAGTCTCGGCGCCAATGCGCCCGCGCGGTACCGTTACCTGCGGCAGCGCTTCGCCGGCGCCGCCGCCCGCGAACACCGACTGCGCCGTCGCCGCCGCTTCCTCGGCGGCGGCGCGGCCGTGCGCGAGCGCAGTCGCCTCGGTCGCCAGCAGCTTTTTCGCGTCGTTGATGTCGGCGTCTCGCAGTTTTTCCAGCCGTGCGATCTCGGCGATCGGCAGTTCGGTGAAGAGGCGCAGAAAACGCCCGACATCGGCGTCTTCGGTGTTGCGCCAGAATTGCCAGTAGTCGAACGGCGCCCGGCGCTCGGCGTTGAGCCACACGGCGCCCTGCGCACTCTTGCCCATCTTGGCGCCCGAGGCGGTGGTGACGAGCGGCGTCGTCAGGCCGAACAGCGCCCGGCCGTCGCTGCGCCGCGCCAGTTCGACGCCGGCGACGATGTTGCCCCACTGGTCGGAGCCGCCCATCTGCAACGCGCAATCGAACCGTCGCGCCAGTTCGAGGAAATCATAGGCCTGCAGCACGAGATAGTTGAATTCGAGAAAGGACAGCGGCTGGTCGCGGTCGAGGCGCAGCTTGACGCTGTCCTGCGTCAGCATGCGATTGACCGAGAAATGCCGGCCGACATCGCGCAGAAACGGGATGTAGCGCAGTTCATCGAGCCAGTCGGCGTTGTTGACCATGACCGCGTCGCGGGGGCCGTCGCCGAACGACAGGAAATTGGCGAAGACCTTGCGGATCCCGGCCATGTTTTGCGCGATCTGCGCGTCCGAGAGCAGTTGGCGGGCTTCGTCCTTGCCGGAGGGATCGCCGATCTTTGTCGTCCCGCCGCCCATCAACACGATCGGCCTGTTGCCGGTCCGCTGGAACAGGCGCAGCAGCATGATCGACAGGAGATTGCCGATATGCAGGCTGTCGGCGGTGCAGTCGTAGCCGACATAGGCCGTGAGCGGCCCCGCGGCGAGGCGCGCGTCGAGCGCGCCCGCATCGGTGCACTGGTGGACATAGCCGCGCTCCTGCGCGGCGGCGAGAAAGGCGGATCGCGGGTTCGACATGACCGGCTCGTCTAGCACAAAATCGCTGAATGCGCTGGGGCTGATGAGCGGCACCTCGCTCGACGGCATCGATGTCGCTTGGCTGGCGACCGACGGCGAGCGGCAGATCGCGGCCGGCCCGGCGTGGACCTTGCCGTATACCGAGGATTTTCGCGAAAGGCTGCGCGGCGTGCTCGGCGGCACGGGTCCAGTGGCCGCCGTCGAGGCCGAACTGACGCGTCTGCATGCCGACGCCATCGGTGCGTTCCGCAGACGTCATCGCGACGTCAGGATCGATCTGATCGGCTTCCACGGACATACGATCCTGCACCGCCCGGCGGAACGGCGTACGTGGCAGATCGGCGACGGGGCACTGTTGGCGCGGCTCGCCGGTATCGATGTCGTCGGCGATTTCCGCGGCGCCGACGTGACGGCGGGCGGCGAGGGCGCACCGCTGGCGCCGCTCTATCACGCGGCGCTCGCGGCGGCCCGGGCGAAGCCGCTCGCCGTGCTCAATCTCGGCGGCGTCGGCAATGTCACGTGGATCGGCGCCGGCGACGGTGACATCCTCGCCTTCGATACTGGGCCGGGCAACGCGCTGCTCGACGATTGGGCGCGCCGCCATACCGGCCGGGCGGCGGATTACGACGGCGCGCTGGCGCTGTCGGGCCGCGCCGCGGCGGCGCAGGTCGCGCGCTTTCTGTCACACCCGTATTTCGCGCGACGGCCGCCCAAATCATTGGACCGCGACGAGTTCCGCGCGTTGCTGCCGGACGGGCTCGGTCCGGCCGACGGTGCCGCGACGCTTGTCGAAATGACGGCGGCGGCGGTCGCGGCGGCGACGCGACATTTTCCGGCGTTGCCGCGCGAGTGGCTCGTATGTGGCGGCGGCCGGCACAACCCGGCGATCATGGCGGCGCTCGCCCGCCGCCTTGCCGCGCCGGTGCGCCCGGTCGAAGCGGCCGGTTGGGACGGCGACGCGCTCGAGGCGCAGGCCTTCGCCTACCTCGCGGTCCGCGCGATTCGCCGCTTGCCGCTGAGCCTGCCGACGACGACCGGCGTCCCGCATCCGGTCTGCGGCGGCCGCCTGTTCCGCGCCGCGCCGGCTTGACGCCGGCAACCAGCGCGTCATGCTCATGTCGCGCATAATGCGGCGGG